>CBFIHB010000009.1:272-31643 GCA_965662415.1 Actinomycetes bacterium
ATCGGCTACATCGTGTCCTTCGGACTACTGGGTTTGGCCCTGCGCAACATCGGTCTGAGTACCGCCTACGCGATCTGGGCAGGAATCGGAACAGTGGGGGCGGTGCTCGCTGGCGTCTTCATCTTCGGGGAGAACCTCCCCGTGCTGGCTTTGGTCGGCATCGCGCTGGTGGTGACCGGGGTGGTACTCCTCAATCTCGCGGTGCCGCACTAGTCCGACGGGGGGGCACGCTTCGAGTTGCGGCGAGCCTGACTTCAGAAAGTCCCGATCTAGCCGTTCACTCGCGTTCGCACATTCCTTGCCGCATCCAGACGGATGCGATCGATGCGCCGTTGGCGAGTGTCCTGTGTTCGAGCAGATGCAATCCAGCGAAGAATATTGCGTCTTACTGAAGCCGGGAAGTTTAGGAAGTTGTCCAAAGCCGTCTGCGTTTCCATCAAAGCAGCTCGCAGGTCGTTGGGGATAACGAGGGCGTCTACGTCGGCCATGGCGTCCCAAGACCCTGACGCCTTCGCAGCTTCCACCGACGCTTGACCAGATGCCTGCATTCGGCCTTCCTCAATTAGTCGTTCAGCACGCTCCTTGTACGACTTAGCCCACGTGGAGGTCCGTCTTGGCGAGATCAGTTGCTTTGTTCGGTCCGCATCGACCTTCTGGCGAATCCCGTCGGTCCAACCGAAAGCAACTAGCTCGTCAAGGACCTCAGAAGTCGAAACGTACCGAGTGCCTGCACTCTTCTTGAATGTCACCAACCACACTGATTCTGCTTGGTCATGATGTTGCAGAAGCCACGAATGGAGTTCGGCAACGGAGCCGATCTCGATCTGCGCCCGATCGTCTTTACTAACCATGGTTGGCAAAGGCTAGTGACTGTGAGAACTTCGACCGCGATAATGCTCGAAACGGTTCGGCCCTCGTCCTACTGATCGTCCTCGTTGCGCATACAACGTGGACAGCGTGGGTCAGGGGTCTTGATGTGGAGGTTCGGCAGTGAGTACTCAGATTCCAGAGCCGAGGTTCTCGAAGGCATCCTTCACGTTCTTGGAGGACCTCGAGGTCCACAACAACCGGCAGTGGTTTGCCAAGCATCGGAGTACCTATGAGGAATCACTGAGACTTCCATTCGCTGACACGCTGGAAGAAGCCTCGCGGATGTTGGCACGGACCAAGAACCCTCTACTGGGTGGCGAGCACACGATGTTCCGAATCCAGCGCGATGTCCGCTTCAGTCCGGATAAGACCCCGTACAGCACCCACGTCTCCGGCGTTTTGACCAAGACGGGAAGGAAGGACGTTGATGGCACGCTCGTCTACGTCCATCTGAATGCGAGCGGCGGATTCATCGCGGCTGGGCTACATCAAGCACGAGCCGCCCGGCTCGAGCCCGTACGACGGTCCATGTTGGATGACGAACGGGCTTTCGCGCGGGTGCTGAACCAGTTGGACAAGGCCGACCTGAAACTCGATGACAGTGAAGCCACGAAGGCAATGCCAAGGGGTTTCGCGGATGCTGTTGACCACCGATTTGCCGAGTACGTCCGACTCAAGAACCTGATGGTTACCGTGCCATTGCGGCCTTCGGAATGGATATCTGGGAGACCTGCCCAACGCATTGCTGATTTCGCGAAGGCATCTGCACCGCTGCTCTCCTTCATCGATGCGCACGAGTAGTTCCAGTACTGACCAGGCGGTGCCACTTCCGAGAAGCGCAGTTGGAGACAATGAAGTGTGTCTCAACGCCTCGCACGAGCAACGAGTCCCTATCTCCTCCAGCACGCGGACAATCCGGTGGATTGGTGGGAGTGGAGCGAGGAGGCCTTCGACGAGGCTCGTCGTCGGGGTTTACCGATCTTCCTGTCCATTGGTTACTCGGCTTGCCACTGGTGCCACGTCATGGCGCACGAGTCTTTTGAGAACGACGAGATCGCGGCCTACTTGAACGAAAACTTCGTGTCGATCAAGGTGGATCGAGAAGAGCGGCCGGACATCGATTCGGTTTATATGGACGCCACGGTCGCGATGACCGGACACGGCGGCTGGCCCATGAGCGTGTTCTTGGATCACGAAGGTCGTCCGTTCTACGCGGGCACGTACTTTCCGCCCGAGCCGCGGCACCAGATGTCGTCATTCCCGCAGGTTCTGCAGGCGATCACGGATGCCTGGCAGAACCGACGATCCGATATCGAGGCCGCCGGTCAGCGGATCATCGATGCACTCTCCGGACGGCAATTGACGCAGGCCGGAGATGCGCCGCCGTCGATGGAGGATCTCGACGCAGCGGTGGCGTCCTTGATGGAGGACTTCGATGCGCAGCACGGGGGCTTCGGTGGCGCACCGAAGTTCCCTCCGTCGATGGTTCTGGAGTTCTTGATCCGGTACGTGGCGCTGGCCGGCGCCACACACGCCCCTGAAGCACTGGATATGACCGAGCGGACGTTAGAGGCAATGGCGCGCGGCGGAATGTACGACCAAATCGGTGGTGGCTTCGCGCGCTACTCGGTCGACAACCGATGGGTGGTTCCCCACTTCGAAAAGATGCTGTATGACAACGCATTGCTCCTTCGGGTGTACCTGCACTACTGGCGGTTGACCGGGGCGCACTTCGCTGAGCGGGTGGTCCGCGAGACGGCGGAGTTCTTGGTGCGCGATCTGATGACCCCCGAGGGCGGCTTCGCATCGGCGCTGGACGCCGATAGCGAAGGTGTCGAAGGCAAGTTCTACGCCTGGACTCCCGAGCAACTAGTTGAGGTGCTCGGAGAAGAGGACGGTCGATGGACTGCGGAACTGCTGGAGGTGACTACCGGTGGCACCTTCGAGCACGGCACCTCCACTTTGCAGTTGCTGCGCGATCCTGACGATTGGTCGCGTTGGAATTCGATACGTGTGCTGCTGTGGCGGGCGCGCGAGGACCGGGTACATCCCGGGCGTGACGACAAGATCGTGGCGTCGTGGAATGGATTGGCGATCGCGGCTTTGGCTGAAGCCGGCCAGCTACTGGGCGAACCGGCGTGGGTCGACGCGGCAACCAGTGCCGCGGATTTGTTGATTGCCGTGCATCTGGGGGCAGCGGGGGATGATCGACTGTGTCGGACGTCTAAAGACGCCGTCCCCGGCAACAACCTCGGGGTGCTCGACGACTACGGCAGTGTGGCCGAAGGCCTGTTGGTGCTCTCCCAAGTAACCGGTGAGGTGGCCTGGCAACAGTTCGCGGGGGTGCTACTCGATATCGCCGTGCAGCACTTCGGGGACGGTGAGGGTGGTTTCTTCGACACCGCCGACGACGCACCCGGCCTGGTTCGTCGGCCTAAGGATCCGGCTGACAACGCCGAGCCCTCCGGTTGGTTCGCGGTAGTAAACGCGCTCGTGACCTACTCCGCGCTGACCGGATCGGGCGAGCACCGGGTGGTGGCCGAGCGGGCACTGGGGCTGGTTGCCTCGCTCGCCGAGCGGGCGCCGCGTGCGGTGGGTTGGGGGTTGGTGGCAGCTACCGCCCTCCAGGCCGGCCCCCTCGAGGTGGCCGTCGTCGTTCCTGAATCAGGTGATGAAAGCGGTCGGGACCTGATCGACACAGCATTCGCATCCACCTCACCGGGCACAGTGGTCGCCTGGGGTCCGGTCGACACCGACGATCAGCCACTGCTTCGGGACCGTCCACTGATCGAGGATCTGGCTGCGGCGTACGTGTGCCGGGGATTCGTGTGCGACCGTCCGGTGAGCGGTGCGGCGGAACTCGCGCCGATGGTGCGTGCGCGTGCTGTCCACCCGTGACGGGCCAAGGGGAGTAGCCTGAGCGGCGCTGCCTTGTGCGGGATGGAGGCAGATGGGGGCGCAGCGCGGCGAAAGGAAGTACTCAGTGGGTCTGGCGGATCTCGTCTACGGCGTATACGAGCGACGTTTGCAGACGCAACTGAAGGATGCCGCGGATCGTGGTCGAACTCCCAAGCACGTGGGTGTGATCTTGGACGGCAATCGCCGTTGGGCCACCGCGCAGGGTTCGAATTCTTCCGCCGGCCATGCCGCGGGCGCGGCGAAGATAGTCGACTTCCTCACCTGGTGCGACGACGCCAATGTGGAGGTCGTCACCTTGTGGTTGCTGTCCACCGACAACCTGGCACGCCCGCAGCGTGAACTCGACGCACTACTGGGGATCATTGAAGACACCGTTAACGGCCTCGTCGGTCAAGGGCGTTGGCGACTCCACCCCGTGGGTGCCTTGGATCTGCTTCCGGACCGCACGGCACGAGTCTTGAAAGAAGCCGAGGAGGCGACCGCAGGCATCGATGGATCACTCGTGAATGTCGCCGTCGGCTACGGCGGTCGACGCGAAGTTGTCGATGCGGTCCGCTCGCTGCTGCAATCCCACGCGGACCAAGGCACCACTCTCGATGAACTCGCGCAGGTGGTCGATGTCGAGCACATCGCCGATCACCTCTACACCAAAGGTCAGCCCGATCCCGATCTGGTGATCCGCACTTCCGGTGAGCAGCGGCTTTCCGGTTTCTTGATGTGGCAAAGCGCCCACTCGGAGTTCTACTTCTGTGAGGCGTTCTGGCCGGACTTCCGTCGAGTCGACTTCCTTCGCGCGCTGCGTGCCTTCGCTGAACGGCAGCGACGCTTCGGCGCATGAGTTCAACCGGGGGCGCGCGGCGGCGTCCACAGTGGTCCGTTGCCCAGCGAGTCGACCCGAACGCAGCGACCCTGCTGCGGCGGCCCTTCTTGGCGATCTTGATTCTTGCCGGGGTCGGCGGTGCGCTGGATGCCGACGACTACCTGACCTACGGGGTCTTCACCGCGAACCAGGCCGGCAACATGGTGCTTTTGTGGATCAAGTTGCTCGATGCCCCTGGGCAGGCGTTGCTGTCCTTGAGTTCGCTGATCGGGTGTGCGCTGGGGATCGGCTTCGTCGTCTTCCTACGCAGCCGCGAGTGGTGGTTCGTGGGCAATAGCGGTTCACGGACTCTGTTGTTCGTTTCGGCCGTGGTGCTCGCGATCACTTCGTTCGTTGGCGGGCGGCTGTTCGACACCCGAGTCGAACTGTCCACAAGCGAGTTGGCGCTGGGTAGTTCGGATTGGTGGGGGGCCTTCGCCTCGATCTCGCTGTCTGCGTTCTCGCTCGGAGTGCTGGCGACGGTCTTCATCTGGGCCGGGCCGCACAAGACCGCGGTTATCGCTGCGACGGGTCCGTACCTGGACGCGGCCCGCTATGGGGCGGCCAGCATTTTCTTCAAGGACCGCGACTACCGGCAAAAGTGGCGCTACCTGATCGCTTTCCCGATCGCGTGGAGCATCGGGGCGATGCTCGTTGGTTTGACACCCCTCGATCGACCATTCGTCACCTGGATTGCGGTGTTCGTGGTTCTGTCGGTGGCGGTCTTTGCCCGCAAACTCGACCCCGACGAGCCAACTGCGGATCACCAGGCCTAGGCCAGGCTCTTCCCGATGCAACGCAACCGCGCCACGCGGCGTGTCGGTCGGACGACGTTCGTTTCAGCGTCCTAGCGTGAAGCCCGCGGATCGGGTCCGCCGGTTCGCTTCCGGCTAGGAGGCTGAGTGCAGCCAGGCGCCCGTAAGACGTACGTCCTTGATACTTCCGTCCTGTTATCCGATCCCCGGGCCCTGCTCCGTTTCGACGAGCACGATGTCGTGGTGCCCGTGGTGGTGGTCACCGAACTCGAAGCCAAGCGCAGCCATCCCGAGCTCGGCTATTTCGCGCGCCAGGCATTACGCCTGATGGACGAATTGCGTGTGCAAAGCGGGCGGCTCGATGAGCCGATCGTGCTCGGCGATGCTGGTGGCACGTTGCGTGTGGAGCTGAACCACACCGATGTGGAAGCTCTCCCCTCCGGCTTGCGGCTAGGGGACAACGACACCCGAATTTTGGCTGTCGCCAAGAACCTCGCACTCGGTGGCGATGATGTCGTGCTGGTCAGCAAAGACTTGCCGATGCGAGTCAAGGCTTCCTCCGTTGGACTGGTTGCGGAGGAATACCGTGCAGAGCTCGTAGTCGAATCCGGATATACCGGAGTGCAGGAGATAGACGTCACCGCCGCGGATCTCGACCGGCTTTTCGAGGAAGGCATCATCGATGTCGAGGCTGCATCGGACCTGCCGTGCCACTGCGGACTGGTATTGCTGTCCGAGCGTGGGAGCGCCCTCGGTCGCGTCACCTCCGACAAGCGGGTGCGCCTCGTCCGCGGGGACCGCGAAGCCTTCGGTGTGCACGGGCGCAGCGCGGAACAGCGCATCGCCCTGGATCTGCTGCTGGACCCGGATATTGGGATCGTCTCCCTCGGCGGTCGCGCCGGCACTGGCAAGAGCGCACTGGCGCTGTGCGCGGGTC
This sequence comes from Actinomycetes bacterium, assembly GCA_965662415.1. Lineage (GTDB taxonomy): Bacteria > Actinomycetota > Actinomycetes > S36-B12 > S36-B12 > S36-B12. The sequence continues at coordinate 6,613 of CBFIHB010000009.1, forward strand.
TGGAGTCCGTACTCGAACGGCGACAGCACCGCAAGGTGATCGTCTTTCGGCCGCTGTACGCCGTGGGTGGGCAGGATCTTGGCTACCTGCCGGGAACCGAGAACGAGAAGATGTCACCGTGGGGGCAGGCGGTGTACGACACCTTGAACGCCGTCACCACCTCGGAAGTGGTGGACGAAGTCACCGACCGAGGCATGCTCGAGGTACTTCCGCTCACCCACATCCGTGGCCGCTCACTACACGATGCATTCGTGATCGTCGATGAAGCTCAGTCGCTCGAGAGAAACGTGCTGCTCACCGTGCTGTCGCGCATCGGTGCTGACAGCCGAGTTGTCTTGACCCACGATGTTGCGCAGCGCGACAACCTGCGAGTAGGGCGCTACGACGGCGTGGTGGCGGTGGTGGAGAAACTCAAGGGCCACCCGCTCTTCGCGCACGTCACGCTGAATCGATCCGAGAGATCGCCGGTGGCCGCGTTGGTGACCGAGTTGCTGGAGGACGGCCACCTCTAGTCGAGTCACGTCATCGATGCGAGAGTGACGCTGGTCACAGACAGTCCATTATGCGGTCAATGCCGGGTGGAATGTCCGATTTTCCGGGATTGCCAGGGGACAGTCCGGGCGACGTCGGCGTGACAAGTCTGTGATCTTTCGGCACCGTAGGAGGCCGCCAGGTACGCGACCGACAAGGAGACTCATGCGTAGTGCAACGCGCCTGACCTCCGTGGGCCTTGCCTTGGGCCTTGTCGTCGGCGCACCTGTGACCCCCGTGCTTGCTGACGACGAGATGCCGAGTGTTCGAGTCGAATCGGCCACGCTGATCGGTCTCGACGGCTCGGAGATCGAACCGCAGGATGCTGGTGTTCCCGCGGGCGACGGAGCGAATGCCCCCGAGACCGAGGAAGCGGCCGTCGATCTCGGCGCGCGATTAGCCGTGGAAAAATCCCACGCTCTCGGTTCCCCGGAATCGCAGGACATGAAGGGATTCGAGACTTCCCTATACCGGGGAAAGTGGTACATGCCCAAGAAGGAGAGTATCCGCCGCTGCATCATGGACCGGGAGGCGAACCACAACTACCGCGCGGTGAGCGCTGGTGGGATCTACCGCGGCGCCTACCAGATGAATCGTGGGTTGGCTCGCGGCGTCTCATTCATGATGCAAAAGGAAGTCAAGAAGGAGATGGGCCCCGAGGCCGTTGCCGTGGTCAAGCAACTGCGGAAGATCCCGACCCAGCAGTGGAACCGTTACTGGCAGGACCGGGCCTTTTGGACGATCTGGCGCAAAGGCAAGGGCAAGCACCACTGGCGCACCAACCATCGCCCCTGCTACTAGTTGGCTACCTGCTCTCCGGGGGACCCACGGGGATGGTCGTCGCCACCGGCCGCAGTGTGTCGGCGAAGAAGTCGTTGCCCTTGTCGTCGACCACCACGAATGCCGGGAAGTCCACCACCTCGATCTTCCAGACCGCTTCCATGCCCAGCTCCGGGAAATCCAGTACGTCCACCTTGGTGATGTTGTCTTGCGCTAGCCGAGCGGCGGGGCCGCCGATGGATCCGAGATAGAAGCCACCGTTCTCCTGGCAGGCTTTCGTCACGACCGCGCTGCGATTGCCCTTGGCCAGCATGACGAACGAACCGCCGGCTTGTTGGAATTGATCGACATAGGAGTCCATGCGACCGGCGGTGGTCGGGCCGAAAGAGCCGGAGGCGTAGCCCTCGGGAGTCTTCGCCGGACCGGCGTAGTAGACGGCGTGGTCCTGGAAGTACTGCGGCATCGGCTCGCCACGGTCCAACATCTCCTTGATGCGGGCGTGCGCGAGATCGCGCGCCACGACCAATGGACCGGTGAGTGACACCCGCGTCTTAACTGGCAGTTGCGATAGGCGCTCGCGGATCTCGCTCATCGGTTGGTTCAGATCGATGTGCACGACGTCATCGTCGAGGTGCTCATCGGTGATGTCGGGCAGGAATCGGGCCGGGTCCGGCTCGAGTTGCTCGAGGAAGGCGCCCTCAGGAGTGATCTTGGCGAGCGCTTGTCGATCCGCAGAGCACGAGACAGCGATGCCCACCGGGCACGAGGCACCGTGGCGCGGGAGTCGGATCACACGGACGTCGTGGCAGAAGTACTTTCCGCCGAACTGTGCTCCGATACCGAAACCTTGTGTCATCCGCAGGACCTCGGCTTCCATCTCCAGGTCCCGGTAGCCATGTCCAGCGTCGGTGCCGTGGATCGGCATGTCGTCCAAGTAGTGAGCGCTCGCCAGTTTCGCGGTCTTCAAGGTGAACTCCGCGCTAGTACCGCCCACAACTATCGCTAGGTGGTACGGCGGGCACGCCGCGGTACCGATCATGCGCAATTTCTCGTCCAGGAAAGCAGCGAACCTTTCGGGATTCAGCAGCGCCGTGGTCTCTTGGAAGAGGAAGCTCTTGTTTGCGCTGCCGCCTCCTTTTGCCATGAACAGGAACTCGTATTCGGCCTCGTGGCCGGGATGCGTATTGGCGTAGATCTCGACCTGGGCGGGAAGGTTGCTGCCGGTGTTGCGTTCCTGCCACATGCCAAGTGGAGATAGTTGCGAGTAGCGGAGGTTGAGTTTCTGGAAGGCATCGAAGACCCCTCGGGAGATGTGCTCCTCGTCCTGCCCGACCGTCCAGACGTTCTGTCCTCGCTTGCCCATGACGATGGCCGTGCCGGTGTCCTGACACATCGGCAGTACACCACCGGCCGAGATATTCGCGTTCTTCAGTAGATCCAGGGCCACGAATCGATCGTTCGGGCTGGCCTCTGGGTCCTCCAGGATCGAAGCCAACTGAGCTAGATGCGTCGAGCGCAATAGGTGAGAGATGTCATGCATCGCCTCGAAAGTGAGGAGCCGAAGGACCTCAGGCTGGATTTGCAGGAAGGTGCGGCCTGCGGCTTCGACCGTTTCGATACCTTCGGTGGTGATGAGGCGGTAGACGGTTGAGTCGCGATCGCCCCCGGCGGATTCCTTGGGCAGTAGATCGGTGTACGCGAATTCGGTCACGCCACCAGGGTAGGACCCCCGTGTCACTCCCCGGTGCTTTGGAAGTCCACGGCTGCGTAGGTGGACAACTTCGCGAGGCGGTGCTCGCTACGGACCTCACGGATAGTCCCGCTTTTGCTGCGCATCACGATCGAATGCGTGGTCGGTCCTTCGCGGCTGTAGCGCACCCCCTCCATGATCTCGCCATCGGTGATGCCGGTCGCGCAGAAGAAGATGTTCTCGCCGGCCACCAGGTCCCCGGTGGTCAAGATGCGGTCGAGATCGTGGCCGGCATCTAGTGCTGCCCGGCGCTCGGCCTCATCGCTCGGCCACAGTCGGGCTTGGATGCTGCCGCCCAGACAACTCATGGCGCAGGCGGCGATGATGCCCTCGGGGGTGCCACCGATTCCGGCAAGCATGTCCACGCCGGTGCCGTGTCGGGCGGCCATGACGGCCCCTGCGACGTCTCCGTCGACGATGAACTTGATACGGGCACCGGCTTGTCGAACCTCGTCCACGAGTTGGTCGTGCCGCGGTCGATCCAGGATGCACACGGTGAGATCCGCGACGCGCTCACCCTTGGCCTTGGCTACCTGCTCGAGATTCCACCCGATGGGGGCGGTGATGTCGATCGCATCGGCGCTGTCGGGGCCGACCACGAGTTTTTCCATGTAGAACACGGCGCTCGGGTCGAACATCGCGCCGCGCTCGGCAACCGCGATCACGGCGATCGCGTTGGTCATGCCCTTGGCGGTCAAGGTGGTCCCGTCGATCGGGTCGACGGCCACGTCCACCTCAGCCCCGGTGCCATCGCCAACGCGTTCTCCATTGAAAAGCATCGGGGCGTCGTCCTTTTCGCCCTCGCCTATGACTACGACTCCGTCCATCGCGACACTGCCGATCAACTTGCGCATCGCATTGACGGCGGCACCATCGGCGCCGTTCTTGTCGCCACGGCCCACCCATCGTGCCGCGGCCATGGCTGCGGCCTCGGTCACTCGCACTAGTTCGAGCGCGAGGTTGCGGTCCGGCGCTTCGGGGCTCGGGTGTGCTTGCTCGCCAGCCATCGCCTCAGCGTAGCCACGATGCTCGCTTGTGAGGGCGGCCTGTCGCGAGAAGCGCGGAGATGGCGCATGATGATCCGGTGAGCGAGCCCCAGCCAACCGGTCGGCCCATGCGCGGGCTACGGCAAAGCGTGGGCGACATGCTGCGCTCGATGGCGGTGGTCCTCGTGGTGGTGGGCGCGATATTGCTCGTCACCTGGCGACCCCAGCCCGAGGCCGTCCGTGAGGTCTCGGTGGAGCCGATAGCCGCGGTCGCGACGATGCAGGCGGACTTCCCCGTGTTGATCGTTACCCCGGCCCACGCCGGCACCGTCACCAGTGTGCGCTGGGAATCGACCCCCGGCTCAGACGGGGAGTTGGTGTGGCACGTGGGCTATGTGACCGACGAGGAGCGTTACCTGCAACTGAGCCAGTCCCTGGCTGAGTCATCGGACTATCTGGCCGAGCAGACATTCGAGGGTGCACCGATCGTGGATTTCGAGGACCTTCCGGCAGCTGTCCAGCGATTGACGGGTGAAGGATGGGTGCCCTGGCAGCAGCCCGATCGGCGCTCCTTGGTTCGGGAGAACGATGGCTCGACCACCATCCTGAGCGGTACCGCCTCGTGGTCGGAGTTAGCCGATGCCGCCTCACACCTCGTACTTCCCTAGTTGGTGAAATCGAGCCGGTTCACTCGTCTTGCTCGGCGTCCTTAGATTGCGACGGAGCTGCTTGTTCGAGCCGTGCCCGGGCGGAGTCGAGCCACTTCATGCACACCTCGGCCGCCTGCTCACCTCGCTGCCAAAGCGCCAGGGACTCTTCGAGGCTTAGGCCGCCAGACTCCAGCGCGGTAACCACCTGGGCCAGTTCATCGCGGGCTTGTTCGAAGGACGTGCCGGAAGCCTGGGTTGGATTGGTGGGTTCGGTCATTGCGCCTCCTGGAAGGTTTCGGCCACGTCTGCGCGCAACGTTCCGTGCTGCACGCGAATGTCGAGGGTCTGCCCGAGCGAGAGGTCCGAAGGATTGCGGACGACCTGTCCGTCGGTTGTCTGAACAACGGCGTAACCGCGCTCGAGCGTGGCGAGCGGTGAGAGGCTCCGCACCCGTGCGATGAGGTGCTCGATATCGGCGGACATCGATTGGGTTCGCATGTCCACGGCGCGGTACGCGCGCGCTTTGGAGTCATGAACCCAGGTTGCCTCGGAGTCGACTCGTCGGATGAGCGCGGTGTGGCCTCGCTCGATCAATCCGCGTACGAGGGCGTCTTGCTCGAGGAAGGAAGGGACGATCCGCTTGCCGGCGTCGGTAGGTGTGGATGCGCGGTAGTCGGCAACGAGATCCAAGAGCGGGTTGTCCTGCTCGTGGCCGATGGCACTGACCACCGGAGTAGTAGCTGAGGACACGGCTCGGATGAGTCCTTCGTTGCTGAAGGGGAGAAGATCCTCGACGCTCCCACCACCGCGAGTAATGACAATGACATCAATGCCCGGATCGTCATCGAGCTCAAGTAAGGCCTGCGTCACTTCGCTTACCGCGTTCACGCCCTGCACCGCTACTTCCCGGATCTCGAAATCTGCGGCCGGCCAGCGATCTCGAGCATTCACCACCACATCGTGCTCGGCATCGCTGCCGCGACCACAGATGAGGCCGATCCGCCGCGGTAGGAAGGGCAGCGGCCGTTTGCGTTCGACCGCGAACAGGCCTTCGGCCGCCAAGGTGGCCTGCAACTGGGCGAGCTGAGCCAAGAGTTCGCCGATTCCCACCGCGCGGATGGTGCGCGCGCGCAACTGCAGCGTGCCGCGTCCGGACCAGAACTCCGGTTTCGCCCACACGACCAATCGCTGGCCGATTTCCAGCGGTGGGTCCATCCGCCCGATCAGATCGGCATCAGCCACCACGCTCAAGGAGACGTTGGCCTCGAGATCCCGCAAAGACAAGAACTGCACGCGGGCGTTCGGCCGCGGCTTGAAATCGGCCACCTGGCCTTCGATCCAGACCGCTCCGAGCCGCCCGATCCAATCACCGAGCATCGTGGAGACCTTGCGCACGGACACGGGTGCATCCGGGCTCGTGTCTAGGGCCATAGGGCCAGCGTAGGCGCGACGTTGCCGACCTGGCTGTGATGCATACGATGGAGGGGTGCCTAACGACAACGCTCCCGAACGCAAAGTCCTGCTCGCCGCGCCGCGCGGATACTGCGCTGGAGTCGATCGTGCGGTCGTAACGGTGGAGAAGGCCCTAGACCTCTACGGGGCACCCGTGTACGTGCGCAAGCAGATCGTGCACAACAAGCATGTCGTTGAGACCCTCGAAGAACGTGGTGCCATATTCGTCGACGAGGTGGCTGAAGTACCGGAGGGAGCCACAGTCGTCTTCTCCGCGCACGGGGTGGCACCGGAGGTCCATCAGCAGGCAGCTGACCGGAAACTCAAGACGATCGATGCCACCTGTCCGTTGGTAACCAAGGTTCACTCCGAAGCCAAGCGTTTCGCTTCCGAAGGCTTCGACATCGTCTTGATAGGTCACGATGGCCACGAAGAGGTGGTCGGAACCATGGGTGAGGCCCCCGAATCGATCACCTTGGTCGAAGACCTCGATGCCGCGCGCGAGGTGGAGGTCAAGGATCCGGACAGACTCGTGTGGCTGTCCCAGACCACGCTGTCGGTCGATGAGACGCTGGAGACGGTCGATGTGCTGAAGGGCCGCTTCCCCAATCTGATGAGCCCGCCGAGTGATGACATCTGCTACGCGACCCAAAATCGCCAGGTGGCGATCAAGGAGGTAGCCCAGGGCAGCGATGTGGTGATCGTGGTCGGCTCGGGCAACTCCTCGAACTCGGTGCGACTGGTCGAAGTGGCCCTCGAGGCCGGTGCTGGGAGTGCCTACCGGGTGGATGCGGCTTCGGAGATCGATCCGGTGTGGCTCGAGAACGCGACCACCGTGGGGGTCACCAGCGGAGCTTCGGTCCCGGAGATCTTGGTCGAGGAGGTCCTCGCCTATCTCGCTGAGCGTGGTTTCGGCACCGTCGAGGAGGTACAGACCGCCGAAGAGACCCTGGTCTTCGCACTGCCTCCGGAGTTGCGCCGCGACATGAAGGCGGCTGCGTCAGCTGAAGCGTCGTCGTAGCGCAACGATCACCAAGGCGGCGGCGGTCGAGCCGATAATCCACACCCAGTTCCCACCGAGCAAGAAGAACAACGCAACGAGTCGACCCGAGGTGTCGTTGGCGTTGATGTCCATCTGTCCGGCAGTCGCGGCAGCGACGAAGAAGGCGATGGCTGGTGCGAAGACCGCACTTATCGCGTCGGTGGTCCGAACGGCGAACGCGGCGAACACCGAAATCGCGAATAGGCCGATGCCGGTGATGATGCCCGGTTCTCCCCCGAAGAAAAGGGTCTCGCCGAAAGCGAGGATCACGGTCACGCCGATCGTGACGGCATAGACGCCGAGGCCGGTAAGGGAGCCGCTCGTTGGCCGGCCCGGCGCTTTGCGATCCCGGCGCTTTCGTTCGTCTTCGGTGGGCCGCGAGACCGGTGGGGCCGGCGCCACCCCGGTCGCCATGACCTGTAGGGCCGGGGCGGGTTCACCGCTTGCCGCTACGGGCAACGGGGCGGGCTCAGCGGCCCACTCGGGTGGCGGCTGTTCGCCATCCTCGCGCGATCGCGACAACGTGGAGAGCCGACGGGCCTGCATCGTGCTGACGGCGGTGATCGCTTCGGGGATCTCGGGGGCTCCGCGGCTGCGGAAGAGCCGCCCTTCCTTCGGATCGACTACCTCCACTGGTTGGCCTGACTCGGACTGCGCATCGGACTGCGCATCGGGCTGCGCCTCGGACGGCTCCTTGATCGGTGGCGGCAGGGGCGGATCCGGTGGTTCGGGCGAAACGGAGTCGTCGAATTCGATGTCTGCGGCCGGGCGACCGGCTACCGGAATCGCAACCAACGGTTCCCAGTCGTCATCGAACTGGTCAGGCGGCGGGTTCGCGGGCGTGGATGGAGCGGCCTCTTCACCCGGCAGATCGTCAGTGCGGAAGAGGTGAGCGAACTCGTCGGGGGTGACGTCGTCGTCCCCACGCGCTCCGTTTTCGTCGCTCACAGACGCCCACGTTATCGGCCTCCACCCACAATCTCGTTTACCTCACACCCGTACCCCCGCGAACGGCCGCTGCTTCACTACCGAACGGCCAGTCAGCCCCACCCGAGTGGCCACTCCTGGACTCTCCGGCCCCCCAACCGGCAGGCTGGCTGTGGGCTCGCTATTGACAAGGAGTCGACAGCCTTTCACTTTGCGCATCGCAGGGTCCAGGTATCGGGCCGCTAGTGCACGCGAAGAACGATCTTCCCGAACACTGCTCTGTCGGACAGGCGCTGGAGGGCGAGCGGCGCTTCTGTCCAATCCATGACATCCGCGATCACAGGTTTCAATTCGCCCGCAGCCACCAGGCCTGAAAGAAGCTCCAGGGTCTTGGTTCCGGCGTAGTCACCCATGAGATCCGGATACAGCAGGAACGGTCCATAGGTAACGCCCGGCATTGTGGCGTAGAGGCCCGCGGGAAATGAGACGTCGGCCAAGGAGGCTTCCCCGTACTGCACGATTGTGCCTCTTTCAGCTACGCGTGCGAACGCAGCACCCAGGCTTGCGCCTCCCACAGCCTCCATGATCAGGTCGAATTCGCGCGGACCTTCTGGAGAGAGTTCGGGCAGGGTCTCATCGGCTCCAAGATCGAGCAGGGCCTGTCGACGCTGCGCGCTACGAGCCACACCTGTGACGTGAGCACCTGCCAGTTTGGCGAGTTGGATGGCGTAGACACCCACCCCGCCCGCCGCGCCGGTGATCACGACCTGCTGGCCAAGGAGGAGCCCACCCCTGCGCAGGGCTCGGTAGGCCGTTTGACCCGCTACGGGCAGGGTTGCACCCTGCTCATCGGTGACTGCGTGGTCGAGCCGTCCCAGGAGTGCTGTAGGCACGGGAGCGCATTCTGCCCAGCTTCCGCGGGCTGGGAATCCGGCAACACGTGTGCCAACGCCGGGCCCGGTCCCGTCAGCGGCGCTGGCAACGACGGTGCCTGAGAGCTCGTAGCCCGGAATGCTTCCCATCGGCATTGACATCGTGCTGCCGTCCATCCGGACATCCCAGAAGTGGGGCAAGGAGACCAGTTCGCCACGATTCACTGATACGGCAGAGACCTCCACCAGGGCCTCGTCCGGTCTGGGCGTGGGTGTATCAACCTCTGCCATCTTGATATAGGGAGGTTCGGGCGTCGTCGTCCAGGCGCGCATGCGGCCGAGTGTACGGGGCCCAGATCCCGTTGTGACCCTGTCGATAACTAGCGTTTTTGTCAGGCGGATTGGCTCGAGGAGTGGGCCTCGCAGAGTCCGGATTGGTCATGGGTGAGTGCAGCGGGTCCGGAGTGTGCTGGGGCTCTCCCGACTTGTCCCACGTGTAGCCCCATCCTCGGCCACGGGTGGAAGCCCACCCCCGGGATCTGCGGCAGTCGTGGGTATCCCGCGAGTACTGGCCAATATGGTCTGACTGCAGTTGCGCGATCGCGGCGTACTGAGTGAGATCGACGCAACCCATCGGCGTCTCGATGTCATCGAGATTCTCGCTGGCTGACATGATGAAGCCACCGGCCTGGCGCAGTGCGTCGATATTGCGCAAGGACTCCCCGGTGTTGCGGCCCCAGCGGGCGAGGTTGTGGATGGCGATCCCGTCGATCTCCTGGGCGCGCACACTCTCGATCAGCGGCCCGATGTGGCGTCGCTTGCTCTCGCGACCCGTCATGTCCAGATTGCTGACGGTCGAGACGATCTCCAGGCCCTCTCGGTCCCAGAAGGTCTGGATGGCCTAAGCGTGCAACTCGGGGAGATGAGGTCTTCTCCGCGACCCATGATGACGGAAACGCGAATGCGGGCCGCTACCCTGGGGCCTCGGCGGGCCTGTTCGTCGCGCCGCTTCACCACGACGGCCTCACCCAACGATCAAGGAAAGAGTTGGCATCTTGGCGCTGACAATTGGAATCGTCGGTCTCCCAAACGTCGGCAAGTCGACTTTGTTCAATGCACTGACGAAGAACGACGTCCTGGCTGCCAACTACCCCTTCGCCACCATCGAGCCGAACACCGGGGTCGTCGGGGTGCCCGATGAGCGATTGCCGAAACTGGCTGAGATATTCGACTCAGCTGAAGTTATTCCGGCAACCGTCACGTTCGTCGATATCGCCGGCATTGTGAAAGGCGCCTCCGAAGGCGCGGGCTTGGGCAATAAGTTCCTGGCGAACATCCGTGAGTCCAATGCCATCTGTCAAGTGCTGCGGGCCTTCCATGACGACGACGTCGTCCATGTGGAAGGTCGGGTCTCGCCGGCTGAGGACATGGCGACCATCAACACCGAGTTGATCCTCGCGGACTTGCAGACACTCGAGAACGCGATTCCGCGTCTGACCAAGGAAGCTCGCAACGACAAGACCAAGGCGCCGATTCTCGAAGCCGCGCAGCAGGCAGCCGAGGTGCTGAACAACGGATCCACTCTGTTCGCTGCCAGATTCGATGCAGAACCGATTCGGGAGCTGTTCTTGCTTACAGCCAAGCCGTTTCTGTATGTCGTCAATTGCGATGAAGAGCAACTGGTGGACGAAGACTTCAAGCAGCAGATGCGTGATCTCGTCGCTCCCGCCGAAGCGGTATTCCTCGATGCGAAGGTCGAGGCCGAGCTCGTCGAGTTGCCCGACAGTGAGGCACTGGAATTGCTGCAATCGGTTGGTCAACAGGAGTCTGGTCTAGACGCCCTCGCGCGCGTGGGCTTCGACACCCTGGGCTTGCAGACCTACCTCACCGCGGGGCCAAAAGAGGCGCGCGCATGGACCATCCCCAAGGGGGCCACGGCTCCGGAAGCTGCTGGGGTGATCCACACCGACTTCCAGAAGGGTTTCATCAAGGCCGAGGTCGTCTCCTACGACGATTTGCTGGTTGCTGGCTCCATGGGGGAGGCGAAATCACGAGGTCAGGTGCGTATGGAGGGCAAGGACTACGTGATGGCTGACGGCGATGTAGTGGAGTTCCGCTTCAACGTCTGATGCACGGTTCTTCGTATGGTCGAACGGTGTGTGCTCACCGGACCTAGAGTGCTCACGTGGACAACTTCTTGTATTCGGTAGAGCGTGAGTTCGATATTCCCGTCGAAGTCTTGTGGGACGCATGGACCGATCCGGTAGCCCTCGAGGCGTGGTATCACCCGGCGGAACTGGCGTGTGTGCCCGGCTCGGTCGTTTCCGAACCCATTGACGGTGGACCGTGGGCTGTCGGTGTTGATGTTCCTGACTACGGATTCGTCGCTTACTTCTACGGTCGCTACACCGCTGTGGTGCCACACGCGCGGATCGATCACACGATGCACTACACCCAGTCCGAACAGGAATTCGCGGCACGCGACGAATCGACCGACCATCACCTCGTGCGGATCGAGTTCGATAGCCGTGGCATGCGCAGTTGGGTGAAGTTCAGCCAGTTCGGTGATATGCCCGAAAGTGAAGCGGTGCGCGCCCAAGAGGGCATGGAGAGTTACTTCGATTCACTTGGCCGCTTCCTCACAGTTCCGTCGTAGCTCCGAGAAACTCGTGGAAATCCTGAGTGTTCCCGGGTCCCTTTGGATCAGCCGATTGAACACGGATGTCGACGTCGACATGCGTGATCAGGCTTCCTTCTTCAGTATCACTAGGACGATGGACGAAGTCAGTGTGGTCGGTCCAGAGCCAGTGCCCGATGCACGAGTGGAAGGACCGTGGCGCGCTTTCCGAGTGGCAGGTGTGCTCGACTTTTCCCTAACCGGGGTGCTGCATGCACTCACCGGTCCCTTGGCTGACGCTGGCATCAGTGTGTTCGTGCAATCGACCTTCGATACCGATTACCTCCTGGTGCGGCAGGAAGCAGCGGCCGCCGCAATGGATGCGTGGACGGATGCGGGGCATGTGGTCCTTGCGTCTGACGAGTGAAGGGTGCTTGCATTTCAGGAATCGATGTGACGTCGACTCTCGCGCCACTGGGACCAGGCTGACGTGCACCACAACGCCCAAACCACCAGGACGGGTTGAAAGAGCAAGCGGATGAAGCGGGCGGCGTCGGTATCCAAGCCGAAGGCCGACGTACCCGTCACGAACTGCGAGATGTTCCCCGGAAAGATGACCACGAAGAAAGCCGCGACTACCCAGCCCACTGCTGGACGCCAACGCGCTGGAGCGATGATCAATGCGGCACCGAGCACAAGCTCGACTACCCCGGAAACCGCCACCACTACCTCGGGGGCCGGCATCCACGTCGGAACCTGGGCGAGGAAGGCCTCCGCATTGGCGAAGTGACCGAATCCAGCGCCGAGCAGGACGACACCCAGAGCCAAACGACCGATAGTTGGCAGCACGCCCCGAGCGTCGCACGGGCTCCAGCCGTTACGCCTTAACGGCTTGCGTTATTGACGTTATGCGTTACATAATGTGATGGTGATCCGTTCCTTCGGAGATCGCGTGACCGAGCGCTTGTGGGCGCGGGAGCGAGTCCCTTCGATAGATCCTCGGATCCAAAAGGCCGCCATCCGGAAGTTGCGTCTTCTGGCTGCGGCCATTGAACTCGATGAACTTCGGGTGCCACCGGGCAACCGACTGGAGGCTCTACGGGGCGATCGGCGCGGACAGCACAGCATTCGTGTGAATCAACAGTGGCGACTCTGCTTCGTTTGGAGAGATGGAGGTGCGGAAGATGTCACGCTCGTCAACTACCACTGACCTTTGGGCACCGGTGCATCCTGGTGAAGTTCTCATGGAGGACTTCATCGAGGGGTTCGGCATCACACAGCATCGACTTGCAGTTGCCATAGGTGTGCCACCTCGCAGAATTAACGAAATCGTTCACGGCAAGAGGCGTATCACAGCCGACACAGCCCTACGCCTTGGCCGGTACTTCGGGGTCTCAGCGCAGTTCTGGCTGAATTTGCAAACCCAGTTTGACCTCGATGTGGAATCGGATGCGCTAGGCGATGTGCTGCAAGCGATCGAGCCGCTGACTTCGGCATCCTGAAGGCGAGCGTCTACTGTTCGCAGGTGCCAACCCGCGAAGACCTCCGCAATATCGCGATCATCGCCCATGTCGACCATGGCAAGACCACGCTCGTGGACGCCATGCTGTGGCAATCGGGTGCGTTCCGAGAGAACCAGGACGTGGCCGAACGTGTCATGGACTCCATGGACCTCGAACGTGAAAAGGGCATCACGATCTTGGCTAAGAACACCTCGGTTCGCTACGAGGGCCCCTCAGCACCCGCAGGTGGCGTCACGTTCAACATCATCGACACCCCCGGGCACGCTGACTTCGGTGGGGAGGTCGAGCGGGGACTGGAGATGGTCGATGGAGTGGTCCTGCTGGTGGACGCATCCGAGGGTCCCTTGCCGCAGACCCGCTTCGTACTTCGCAAGGCATTAGCCAAGCGCCTGCCGGTGGTGCTCGTCATCAACAAGGTCGACCGCAGCGATGCGCGCATCAAGGAGGTTGTAGATGAGGTGTACGAACTCTTCTTGGACCTCGACGCCGACGATTCGCAGATCGACTTCCCGATCGTCTTCACCAGCGCGGTAGTTGGACGAGCGTCGATCGAACAGCCCGCCGATGGATCGATGCCCGCCGCTGAGGATCTCGAGCCCTTGTTCGCGACTTTGCTCGAAACGATCCCAGCACCCACCTACGACGAGGGTGCGCCTTTACAAGCACACGTAACGAACCTCGATGCCTCGCCGTATCTCGGAAGGCTCGCCCTGTGCCGGGTTCACCAAGGCACGATTCGCAAGGGCCAGCAGGTGGCGTGGATGCGCAAGGACGGTTCGATCGACCGGGCGAAGGTAGTCGAGCTACTCGTCACCGAGGCTTTGGATCGGGTGTCAGTGGAAGAAGCATCGGCGGGCGACATCATCGCCGTGGCTGGGATCGCAGACATCACGATCGGAGAGACGCTGGGAGATCCAGAGGATCCGCGTCCCTTGCCGGTCATCACCGTCGATGAGCCATCGATCTCCATGACGATCGGCATCAATACCTCCCCCCTCGCCGGGCGTAGTGGTGGGACCAAACTCACCGCGCCATTGGTCAAGTCCCGTCTCGACGCCGAAACCATCGGCAATGTCTCGATCCGGGTCGAACCGACCGAACGCCCAGACACCTGGGAGGTGCAGGGACGAGGTGAACTGCAACTCGCGGTTCTCGTGGAGATGATGCGCCGGGAAGGGTTCGAGATCACCGTCGGCAAGCCCCAGGTGGTCACCCGGACGATCGACGGCAAAGTGCATGAACCCGTCGAGCGCCTGACCGTCGATGTCCCCGAGGACTACCTCGGGGTGGTCACCCAGTTGATGGCGCTACGCAAAGGCCGCATGGAGCAGATGGTCAATCACGGCTCGGGCTGGGTGCGGATGGACTATCTGGTGCCCGCTCGCGGCCTGATCGGCTTTCGTACCGAATTCTTGACCGAGACTCGAGGTACAGGACTTCTGCATCACGTATTCGATCGTTACGAGCCGTGGCACGGGGAACTACGTACACGCCCCACGGGATCCCTCGTTGCCGACCGCAACGGACAAACGACATCCTTCGCGCTGGCGAACCTGCAGGAGCGGGGAACGATGTTCGTTGGACCGGGAACCGAGGTCTACGAGGGGATGATCGTCGGTGAGAACGCGCGTTCAGATGACATGGACGTGAACCCCACCAAGGAAAAGAAACTCACCAACATGCGGTCAAGCACCAGTGAGGTTCTCGTTCCGCTGATCCCGCACCGCGAGTTGTCCTTGGAGCAGGCCCTTGAGTTCTGTCGCGAGGATGAATGCGTCGAGGTCACGCCATCGGCGGTGCGCATGCGAAAGGTTCTCTTGCAGGCAACCGATCGAGTGCGGGCAGGTCGCAAGAAGAAGTGACGTGGCCCGGCTACGACAGGTGGCGGCGGAAGAACTCGACCTCGGTCAGCAACAAGTTCTCGGCGACTACTTCCTGCGGAGTCATGTGCGTTACGCCACTCAGCGGCAGCACATCATGCTGCTTCCCGGCGGCCAGCAGGGCACTGGACAGTTGCAGGGTGTGTGCCGCTAGGACGTTGTCATCGGCTAGTCCGTGGATCAGCAGCAGCGGGCGGGTAAGGGCTGCAGCCCGGTTCAGCAGGCTGGTGCGTTGGTACGGGGAATCGTCGTCGTTCGGATTTCCCAGGTAGCGCTCGGTGTAGGCGGTGTCATACATGCGCCAATCGGTGACGGGCGCGCCAGCTACGGCCGCGTGGAAGACATCCGGTCTGTCCAGTACAGCGAGCGCGGCGAGGTACCCACCGAAGGACCACCCCCGAATGCCGACGCGCGACACGTCCACAGCCGGTTCGAGTTCGGCCACGGAAATCAGCGCCTCGACCTGGTCCTCGAGGACCGGGCCCGCGAGGTCTCCGTGCACCGCGTACTCCCACGAGGGACCGCGACCGGGGGTGCCGCGACCATCGGTGATAACCACCGCGAATCCTTGATCGGCGAGCCATTGATCGGTCAGGAACGCCTGACCAGCCTGCACCACCCGCTGCGCATGCGGTCCTGCGTAGGGGCTGCAGATAACCGGCCAGCGCATGCCGGGTTCATGGTGACGGGGCAGGAGTACGACGGTTGCCAGATCGGTCCGTCCGGCGCGGTGGATCCGCGGCGCATTGGGTTGCAGGTTCGGGATCTCGGCGAAGGAAGGGATCTGCGCATCGGTCGTTGCGTCGATGATTCGAAAGCTAGAGCGGACGTCGTCCAAAGAGGTATCGATCTGCACGCGAACACCGTCATGCACGATCGCCGCATGCCAGCCCGATTCCTCGGTAAGGACCGTGAGCCCCGCATCCCAGTCGATCTCGGCTACCAGTCGAGCCGTCGCATCGGTTGCCGCCTGGACAACGGCTGAGGACTCATTCACCTCGAGCACGGCTTCAACGTTCATGCCCGCCGGAGTGATGGGTGCCGAGTCGCGGGTCAGGCGGAAGCAGTCGTCGTCATCGATCACCTCGATCAGTGCACCGGAGGGATCCACGGTGGGAACTCCGGAAACTACGGTGATCCACGGTGATCGCTCACGCTGCGCGATCGGCTCGAGTTGTTCGTCCGCTAGCCGCAGGATCGATTGCCTGCGCTGGTCGCGGCTGAGTACCGAGACGATCACCTGGCCGGTGTCGGTCACGTTCACGCTGGCGAGGTAGCAGTAGCGCTGGTGATCCCATTCGAGATCCGTGATGCGTCCGTCGACCGAGATCTTGTGCAAGGAGACCGCAGCGTTCGCCGTGCCCGCGGCGGGGTAGCGATGCGCGCGCGGCTCACGTTCGGGTTGGGCCGGATCACCGATCCACCTGATTTCGACATCTGACTCATCGACACGTTCGGCAAGGACGCCACTGGAATCGGGCAACCACCACAGTCCGCGGTGTCGCTCGAGTTCCTCTGCGGCGATGAAGTCGGCCAAGCCCCAGGTGATCTCAGGTCCCTCCGGTGGTGTGAGCGTCGTCGTGACCCCGGAGTGCGCATCGAACAGTCGTACTCGACCATCGCTCACGTACGCCACGAAGCGACCATCGGGGCTGATGCGCGGATCGACGGCCGGTGAGCCCGGATCGATCGAGGTGAGTGTTCCTTCGTCGATATTCGCGCGGAACGCCTCGCCATCCAACGCGAAAGCGACATGGGTTGCCGTGGAGTCCAGCGAATACGCCGTGATGCCCTCGGTGACCTCTCGTAGCCGTTCGCGTCGAGCCAGCTCGGCTGCGGGTACTTGGCCGGCGGGCCCGGCTGTTGAGGCATCCACCACCAAGCGCTCGGAATAGCCATCGTGCGAATCGGCCACCCATAGGTCTCCGGACGCAGATCGACCATCTGCGCTACGGATGAAGACCACGCGGGTGCCGCCATCGGGTGTGGTGCGGATCGTGAAGGCGCGTGGGGCACCTAGCCGAAAACCGCGAGTGCGGGCGCGCTGCCTCGGAAAGCTCTCCACAGCGTCGACCACGCGCCCATCGTGCCCGAGATGCATCGGCGCCTGACGCCTAGGTCGCAAGTAGCCTGGAGCGGTGACTTCGGACCGGCGAATGCTGATCGTGCATGCCCATCCCGACGACGAAACCATCGGGACCGGCACCACCATGGCCAAATATGCGGCTGACGGCGTCCAGGTCACTTTGGTTACCTGCACCCTCGGCGAAGAAGGCGAGATCTTGATCCCCGATCTCGAGCACCTGGCCGCCGATCGCGACGATGCCCTGGGGCAGCATCGGATCGGGGAGTTGGCCGAAGCCATGAAGATCCTGGGGGTAGCAGATCACCGATTCCTCGGCGGCGCCGGCCGCTTCCGTGATTCGGGCATGATGGGTGTGGATAGCAACGAGCGTGCCGATTGCTTCTGGCGAGCCGATTTGCTGGAGGCAGCTACCGAATTGGTGGCAGTCATTCGCGAGGTCAGGCCGCATGTCGTGGTCACATACGACGATTTCGGTGGTTACGGCCACCCGGACCACATTCAGGCGCATCGAGTCACGCACTATGCGGTTTCCTTGGCCGAATCACCTTCCTTTCGTCCCGACCTTGGAGCGGCATGGTCGGTACCGAAGTTGTACTGGACGGCCTTCCCACGCAGCATTCTCCGAGAGGGAATCCAGGCGCTTAAGGATTCCGGTTCGGATTCTGAGTTCGCCGCGATGGATCCCGACGATCTCCCCTTTGCTTGCGACGATGACCTGATCACTACGCAGATCGACGGATCGGAATTCGTCGACGCGAAGATGGCAGCGTTAGCAGCGCATCGGACCCAGGTGAGCGTCGATGGTGGATTCTTCGCACTGTCGAACAACCTCGGCAGCCAGGTGTGGGGGACGGAGTACTTCCGACTAGTGCGCGGTGAACCGGCTAGCGATAGTGGGAGCCGTGGTTCGGCTGGTAGGGAAAGCGACCTGTTCGCCGGGATCGGATAGTGAACCCCCTGCCACGGGTGGCTTCGATGCTGCTCGCGTTGCTCGTCGGCGCCATCGTCGGACTCACCGGCGGGTTCGTGCAAGCGCATCGATCGGTATGGACCTTCGATGGCCGATACCTCGTGATCCCCTGGGGAGTTGTGATCGTCATCGTCGTCCTGCTCGTTTCGATCAGAGCAGCCGCGAAAGTGACCGGAAAGCGTGCGGCAGCCTGGCTGCTACTTGCCGGGTGGCTGGCGATGACCATCTTCCTGGCGTCGGAAACCCGATACGGAGACATCGCGGTGAGCAGCGGCTTACGTCAATGGGGGTACCTCCTCGCGGGGGCAGTGCTGGGTTCAGCCATCGCGACCTTCCCTCCGACTCCGTTGGCTCTGCGGCAAAGCAACCAGTCGTCCAGGTCGCGCGTCCCATCTCCATGACACCCCTGGGGCCCGCGACGATTTCCCCCAGAGCAGGCTGCTTGCTTACGATGGTGCGCGACGAGTGGACAGAGTGTCCATCGAACAGTTGCGCAAGGGGGGTCAGGGGCCTGTGAGCGAGAGCCACCGTCGTCCCTGGCGCCCGTCCCGCCCCCAGATCATCGCCGCTTCCGTCCTTGGCGGGGTGCTGGTGCTCGTCGGATTCTTCGTGGCACTCGCGGCCTTGGCCGGGCCGGTCGTTCCCGCTGGCACGAGTGTTAACGGAGTGGACATCGGTGGCCTGAATCGCGATGCGGCAGTGCAGAAAGTCCGTGATGAGGTCGCTAAGCCGGCTGCCGAGCCCTTGGAATTCGACAACAACGGGGAAGTGCTGATCGTCAAGCCGCGGCAGGCCGGTGTCTGGGTGAACGCGGTTGACACTGTAGATCCGCTGCTGCAGCGTTCGTGGAATCCGCTCCAGCGCTTCTTCGGTATCGGCGGTGGCAGTGAGGTCGATGCCGTGATCGTCGTGGAAGACGACGAACTCGATCGGCAGATGGGTGCGTTCGATCGGCTGGTTACCACGCAAGCCGCGGACCCTTCTTTGAGCATCAATGGCACGAATGTCGCCTACACGCCCGGGCAGCAAGGCCGAACCGTGGATGAGGACGCAGCGCGGGAATTGATCATCGAATCGATCACTCAGCCACGTATCCGACGAGAACTTCCCGTGGAAATCCAGGAGCCGATCGTGACGGTGGCCAACGCGGAAGCGGCGAACACGCTCGCGGAGTCGGCTGTTTCGGGTCCGGTGAAGATTGTCGTGGGTGACGTGGTCGCCGAGATCCCAGCTCGTGTGATCGGCGACGCTCTCGATTTCACCATTGAAAATGGCGACTACGTGCCAAGCCTCGACGGTGCTGCGTTGTTCGCATCGGTCGCCGACTTATTGAAGTTCGCAGAAGAACCGCGTGATGCGCGATTCAAGGTGCGCAAGAACGGAGCACTGCGCATCATCCCCAGCCGAGCAGGCGGTGGAGTCGAGGATGATGAACTAGCCGCGCGCGTACTCACCGTCTTGGAACGTGACGGAGCCGAGGGCAACGAGCGCGAGGTGATCGTCCCCGAAGGAGAGCGGCAGCCGGAGTTCACGACCGCCGACGCCGAGGCCCTCGGGATCACCGAGAAACTCTCGACCTTCACCCAGAAGTTCGACTATGCCGCCTATCGGGTCACCAACATCGGCCAGGCCGCGGAGTACGTCAACGGAACGATCCTGATGCCTGGGGAAATCTTCTCAATGAACGACACCATCAAGGAGCGCACGGTCGAGAACGGATACACCGAGGGGATCATCATCGGGCCGGGTGGCGTCTTCGAAGAAGCGCTCGGTGGCGGTGTTTCGGCAGCGACCACGGCGGTATGGACCGCAGCGTTCTTCGCCGGAATGGAGCGGGTTGACACCCGCGCCCACTCGATCTACATCTCGCGCTACCAGCCTGGACTCGAGGCCACAGTGGCATGGGGCATCTTCGATATGAAGTTCCGCAATGACAGCCCGTATCCGGTGCTGATTACCACGGAGATGACGAACAGTTCCATGACCGTCGATTTCTGGGGCACCAAGGTTTATGACGAAATCGAAGCGGAGTTCGGTCCGCGCACGAGCATCCGGGAGCCGGAAACGATCTGGCGCAAGAAGAAGGATGGCTGCTCCCCTCAGCGCGGGATTCCCGGCTTCTCGATCAACGTCGATCGGGTGTTCTTCCAAGCCGATGAGGAAGTCAAGCGGGAGACGATCCGCACCTTCTACCGTGCTGCTCCCGAGGTCAAGTGCGGCAAGAAGCCCAAGAAGGACAAGGACAAGAAGAACGACGACGAGCAAGCAGAAAGCGGTGATCCGCCGGCGGACGCGCCA
The DNA here is from genome assembly GCA_965662415.1 of Actinomycetes bacterium. Classification (GTDB taxonomy): domain Bacteria; phylum Actinomycetota; class Actinomycetes; order S36-B12; family S36-B12; genus S36-B12. The sequence goes on from CBFIHB010000009.1 coordinate 26,977, forward strand.
GCCGGGGATCAAGAGCAGGGCGGACAAGCGCCCGCTGTAGAGCCCGAACCGCTCGATGCGATCCCGGCGGAGGAAGTTGCCGTCGGCTGACGGCTAGTCGAGTACCTGGCCGTCGGGGGTGTCCGTCACCGTGAATCCGCGCGCGCTGATCTCGTCACGGATCCGGTCACTGGCTTCGAAGTCCTTCGCCGCTCGTGCCGCTGCGCGTTCAGCGAGAAGATGTTGGATGTCATCGGGGATGGTCACGTCGCGCGGTCCCTGTCCGACTGTGCGCGCAAGGTCGAGGCCTAGCAGACGGTCGGCCCAGGCGAAGAACTCAAAGCGGGCACCGTCAGGCAGCGCCGGATCCCGCTCCACAGATCGCAGCACCTGTAGGGCCCGTGGGGTGTCGAGGTCTTCGTCCGTCGCAGCCAAGAACTGTTCGCGGTAGTCCGTCGGAATCGGGGCCGAGGGCTCATCGGCCCACTGCGCAACCTTGGATCGCCAACGCTCGAGCGTTCGTTGAGCCCCTTCGATCACCTGCCATGTGAGGTTCATCTGCTGTCGGTACCGATGTTGCAAGAAGGCCAGCCGCAACGCCAACGGATCGATCCCACGTTGGATCACATCGGACACGAGGAGCACGTTGCCTGCGGACTTGCTCATCTTGCGGCCTTCGAAGAGCAGGTGCTCGGCGTGCACCCAGTGGCGCACCACATCGGTACCGGCGGCACTGTTGCTCTGTGCTCGCTCGTCCTCATGATGGGGAAAGCGCAGGTCGATGCCACCGGTATGGATGTCGATATCAGAGCCCAGTAGTTGCAGGCTCATCGCGCTGCACTCGATGTGCCACCCAGGAAAACCAACCCCCCACGGGGTCTCCCACACCAGTTGCGTTCGAGTCTCCGGGGCCTTCTTCCACAGCGCCCAGTCCGCGTGGAATCTCTTCGCCGGATCGGGATCGCCCTCGAAGCGGTACCCGGGCCGTAGTTCCTCTAGTCGGTTGCCGCTGAGGGCGCCGTAATCGGATATCGATTGGGCATCGAAGAACACCGAGCCATCGCCACCGATATATGCATTGCCGCCGGCAAGGAGCTTGTCGATGAGATCAACCATCGCTGGGATGGATTCGCTGGCTTTCGGGTAGTGATCGGCGGGGTGGATGTTCAAGGCGGCGAGATCGGCGTGGAAGGCAGCCTCGTACTTGCGGGCCACTGCCAAAGCGCCGGTGCCCTCGCTGTCGGCCTGACGCAAAATGCGGTCCTCGCCGGATCCTTGCCCCTCGTCCACACCACCAAGCCCGGTGTCGTCGGCCATGTGGCCGACGTCGGTGATGTTCTGCACCACCGTGGTCGTCCAGCCGTGCATACCGGCCAATCTGGCGATCAGGTCGGTCAAGAGGAAGGTCCTCATGTTCCCTACGTGGGCATCCCGGTAGACGGTGGGACCGCAGGCGTACATACGTAGGTGGCGTGGGGAGGCGGGCTCGATCGTCTCGACCCGTCGAGTGCGGGTGTCGTAGAGGCGCACGGCACCACCCTAGGTCGCCGGCACCGAGGCGCTAGTCCGCATGGTGGGACACCGGTGGCGGTGCTTTCGATGTTCCAGCCGCCTTGTGTAGCGTTGCGCCCGGTGCGTGGGAGTTCCACGCCATCACGTTGGACCGCGGAGGCAACAGGTGACCTACGTCATCGCTTTTCCCTGTGTGGACGTCAAGGACAAGTCCTGCATCGAGGAATGTCCTGTCGATTGCATCTACGAGGGCGATCGGATGCTGTACATCCAGCCCGACGAGTGCGTTGACTGCGGAGCTTGCGAACCGGTGTGTCCGGTCGAAGCCATCTTCTACGAGGATGACGTTCCTGACGAATGGTCGGACTACACGGCAGCCAACGCCGAGTTCTTCGCCGATCTCGGGTCCCCGGGCGGTGCCAGCAAGTTGGGTGCTCAGACCTTCGATGCGGCGCTGCTTGCCGGAGTACCTCCGAAGGAAGACGCATAAAGCGGCGGTGACCGGATGATCCGGTTGCCCGACTTCCCCTGGGACAGCCTCACCCCATTCGCCGAACAAGCGCGCGCACATCCTGGTGGCGTCGTTGATCTGTCCGTCGGCACGCCTGTCGATCCAACCCCGGAGATCATCCAGCGCGCCCTGCGCGAGAACTCGAATGCTCCCGGGTACCCGACGACAGCTGGCCTTCCTGAACTAGCCCGTGCGTGTCGGGGGTGGCTGCAACGTCGCATGGGCGTGGATTACCCCGTGGGAGTGCTGCCATCCATCGGGTCCAAGGAGATGGTGGCGTGGCTGCCCTCGGGTCTTGGCGTCAACCCCGGGCAGGTTGTCGTCATTCCCGCCGTCGCGTATCCGACGTACCAAATCGGTGGGCTGCTCGCGGGGGCTGACGTCATCGCAACCGACGAAGTGGAGTCGGTGGCCTCGGCGGCGATGGTCTGGTTGAACACTCCGAGTAACCCAACCGGCGCGGTACTCGGGGCAGATCGGCTGGCCGAGATCGTCGCCTGGGCTCGGGAGCGTGGGATCCCCGTGGTTAGCGATGAGTGCTACATCGAGCTTGGCTGGGATGTCGAGCCGGTCTCGATACTTGATCCTCGCGTCAATGGTGGTGACCCGCGTGGGCTGCTAGCCGTGCATTCGCTGTCCAAGCGTTCGTCCATGGCCGGCTACCGATTCGGTTTCGTGGCCGGTGATGTGGATCTCGTGGCCGGACTGCTGGCAACGCGTAAACATGCCGGGATGATGGTTCCCACACCGATCCAGTTCGCTGCGACGGCTGCCTACGACGATGACCACCACGTGGAGGAGCAACGTGGTCGTTACTTCGCCCGCCGCGAGGTGTTGCGCGCATCTTTGCTCGATGCGGGCTTTCGCATCGACGACAGCCACGCAGGGCTGTACTTGTGGGTGGCAGACGGTCGTGAAGCCTGGGCCATGACCGAATGGTTTGCCGCCCGCGGAATCCTCGTTGCGCCAGGGACCTTCTACGGTGACAATTCGCACGTGCGCATCGCGCTCACCGCTACGGATGAGCGTGTCGATGCGGCGGTTTCTCGCTTGCGCGGTTGACATACTCGCACCGCGCCCACTCGTGAGTCTTCTCACAAGATTGACTTGATATCCCCGGTGGGGACAGTGGTTACCGCTCGGTAGTCTGCGCTTGGGAGGTATGTGTGACCGATTACTCGCTCGATCATCCAGGCGGGCAGATGCCGTTGTCCGTCGTTCCCGCAACCGAGGGCGAGTCGGGCCTTGATATTTCCTCCTTATTGAAGGACACCGGCCACGTCACCTTGGACCACGGATTCGTGAATACGGCCTCGTGCTCCTCGGCGATCACCTACATCGACGGGGACGCCGGCATCCTGCGCTACCGCGGGTATCCGATCGAGCAGTTGGCCGAGAAATCCACCTTCCTCGAAACGTCGTACTTGTTGATCTACGGAGAGTTGCCCACCGACGATCAGTTGGCGGACTTCACCAACTCCATTACCAACCACACGATGCTGCACGAGGATCTGCGCCGGTTCTTCGATGGTTTTCCCCGCGACGCGCATCCGATGGCCGTCCTTTCGTCTGCTGTCTCGGCGCTGTCCACGTTCTACCAGGACTCGCTGGATCCTTTCGATGCCGAGCAGGTGCACATCTCGACGATCCGATTGATGGCCAAACTCCCGACAATCGCTGCCTACGCCTATAAGAAGTCCGTTGGTCAGCCGTTCTTGTACCCGGATAACGCCTACAGCTTCGAGGACAACTTCCTACGGATGACCTTCGGCGTCCCGGCCGAGCCCTATGTGGCTAACCCGATCGTCTCCCGGGCCCTCGACCAACTGTTGATCCTGCACGCTGACCACGAGCAGAACTGCTCGACCTCCACGGTGCGGCTAGTCGGTTCATCGCACGCCAACTTGTTCGCCTCTGTCTCTGCTGGGGTGAACGCCCTCTTCGGCCCCCTGCACGGGGGTGCGAACCAGGCGGTGCTCGAAATGCTGGACAACATCCACGCGTCCGGCGGAGGAGTCAACCGGTTCATCCGCTCGGTGAAGGAACGCGAAGCCGGAGTCAAGTTGATGGGCTTCGGGCATCGCGTGTACAAGAATTACGATCCCCGCGCTGCGGTCGTGAAGAAGACTGCGTACGAAGTCTTCGAGCAGATGAACGTCGATGATCCGTTGCTCGACATCGCACTGAGGCTCGAGGAAGTCGCCCTTGCCGACGAGTTCTTCATCGAACGGCGCTTGTATCCGAACGTGGACTTCTACACGGGTCTTATCTACAAGGCGATGGGCTTCCCGACTCGCATGTTCACTGTGCTGTTCGCGCTGGGCCGGCTGCCGGGGTGGATCGCCCAATGGCGCGAGATGATCGAAGATCCGACCACCAAGATCGGTCGCCCGCGACAGGTGTACACCGGTGAAGTGCTGCGCGACTACGCCCCCATCACCACCCGTTAACGCTTTTTCCCATACTCCGGGGGATCGACCGTCGATTTCCCGGAAACCCATGTATCAATGGCTTTTTCCCCAGGCCGTGTGTACCAAATCCACTGGTGTGGAATCGAATATGGACCTCCTTCCAGTTGACGGCGGATGCTGTCTTCATGGGTTATCGACGACGGGAATCAGATGAGCTCGACGAATTGCTGAGAATCCTGCGGCAAAGCGTCACG
>CBFIHB010000010.1:0-30338 GCA_965662415.1 Actinomycetes bacterium
TGATGGCATCGGCGTGTGTCGGCGCGATGCTCTCTCGATAGGTGGAATCCCGCGAGAGATTCACGACACCCATGACAATGGGTTCGACGTCAGTTGCGAAGCCCCGATCGCCGATCGCGAAATCAGCGATCGACTCTTCGAAATCGGCACGATGGCGTTCCACGAGCGCGGCGAGATCGAGCAGCGTCAACATCTTTCGATGCTATCCGGGCTATGCCGTCGCGTCGTGGCGGAGGAATCGACAGAAGACGAATCCGTCTTCTACGAACTGATGCGCGAGGGCGAAGCGCGGATAGTCGCCACTGATCGCATCACGCGCATCACTTACCGCATCCGGCAGATAGCCACCGCCTGCGAGAGATGGTGAAATCGTCAGGTCCATTTCGTCAACCAGATCCTCACGCACCATCGCATCGAGGATCGTCTCCCCTCCTTCGCACACGATGCGATGCATACCTTCCGAGCGCATCCACGAGACGACTCGCGGTAAGTCGACCCTCTCCTCGCCGATGGTCTGCACATCCGCGTGATCGCGAGCCACCGCGAGTGCCTGCTGGTCGACAATCTCGCTCGTAACGACGGTGACCGGAAATGCGGACTCGGCGAACAGTTCGTCGTTCCACGGCAAGTCCAACCGACCACTCACGATGACCACCCGCGGCGCCACCGCTAGTCCCGCCTGTGCGCGGGCCTGTTGCCACTCGACCTTCGCGCGCATCGGCTTGTAGCGCTCGGCTCGGATCGTCCCGGCACCCACGAGCACTGCGTCGCTCAATCGGCGCGCTTCCATGAAGACCCGTTTGTCGGCCGGTCCGGAGATAGAACCACTGAGGCCATCGGGCCCAACCGTCGCCCCATCGAGGGTCATCACCATCATGGTGCGCAACCACTCATCACGCGGCCACGGATAGGCCTCGGCGTAGTCCACGCGTCGACCCTAACCGGGCTATGCGGCAACCGTGGATCGACGAACCGCGATCCGTCGAGCACCGTCGAGTACCTGCCAACCATTTCGACGTGCGATCTGGCGAAGCCGGCGATTGGCGTTCACCACACTCGGGCGACCGACAAGAACGAGCAACGGTAGATCGTTGATCGAATCCGAGAACGCCGCACACCGGGTCAGGTCAAGGTCTTCCACCGCGGCCAAGGCCGACACGGCATCGGCCTTCTTCTGGCCGTGCAGGATCGGTCCTGCCAGCTCGCCGCTGTAGACACCCGCGATCCGTTCCGCCTGGGTTCCCATTGCCCCGGTCATTCCAAGTTCCCGCGCGATGCGTTCGGCTAACTCCACCGGGCTCGCCGTTACGAGCCAGGTTTGATCCCCCAGTCGCTGATGGCGACGAATTTCCGCTGACACGACCGGATTCAATCGGCGCCGCACTAGGCCCGGGACGATCTCATCGCATAGGCGTTGAACATGCGCCACTTCCTGCCCCGCAGCAAGGGCGAGCGCCCGCCGAAGGACATAGTCACGTCCGGAGGCCGATTCGGTCCGAGTCCTTACGAATCGGGCGTTCATCGAGGCGAATCGGAACATCTCACTACTACTGACCCGACCACTGCGCACCAACTGCCACGCAAACGGCAGAAGGGACGAACCCCGCACCACCGTGTTGTCTAGATCGAAGAACGCCGCATTGGTCATGCTTGAACGCTAGGAAGCGTCAGTCATGGGACGTCTCGCGACATGCCCTGATACCGAGTGTTCACGCGGATGTCGACAACATGTCGATACCGAGTTGCCAGATCCCTGACTGCCGTCGCGAATGTCTATGCATGCGAGTGACGATGGTCGCCGAATCATTTCTGCCTCGCGTCAACGGCGTATCCGGCTCGGTGATTCGCGCCTCACAACATCTCGTTCGACAAAATCATCACGTCGAGATCATCGCGCCGGAACCAGCACCGACTCACACCGACGATGGCGTTCCCATTCATTCAGTTTCATCATTCGCCGTTCCAGGCATGCATATTGATGTCGGCTACCGAACAGTGGCCAGACTGCGTGGCCTGCTCGAGTCCACCTATCCCGACGTCGTGCATCTCGCATCACCATTCGTCCTCGGCCATCAAGCGATACGGGCGGCCATGCATCTGGGACTGCCGACAGTGGCCGTGTTCCAAACGGATGTGTCCGGTTTTGCCCGCCACTACCGACTATCTCCCGTTGGGGCTCTGTCCGATGCCCTGATTCGACGCATTCACCGTGACGCGGATCTAACCCTCGTGCCATCTACGGCGTCCCGTGACTACTTGGCGTCCTTGGGCGTTCGGCGGGTGAGCCTGTGGGGACGCGGTGTCGATACCGACCAGTTCGACCCACGTCGCCGTTCACCTGACAAGCGAACCGAGTGGCTCTCTTCGAATCCAGGTCGCACCGTGGTCGGTTACGTAGGTCGGCTGGCGCCCGAGAAGAGGATAGAACTGCTCACGTGCGTGAAAGACGACCCTCGTGTGCAATTGGTGATCGTGGGAGATGGACCACAGCGAAGCGAGCTCATGCGACTCCTACCGTCCGCGATCTTCACCGGAATGCTGCGCGGTGAGGAACTAGGTGCCGCAGTCGCTTCTTTCGATGTGCTGGTCGCTCCCGGAGAGCGCGAGACTTTCTGCCAAGTCATCCAAGAAGGCATGGCGTCCGGCGTCCCGATCGTGGCCCCAGATGTCGGCGGTCCGCGGGATCTGGTGGTCCATGGTGAATTGGGGCTGCTCTATCCGCCAGGAGATCGGCGCCAACTGCGAAGATGCATCGACGCCCTGGTGGAGAGCCCGGCAGCGCGTGCAGTGATGGGTATCGCAGGACGCCGTCACATCAGGGATCGAACATGGACGAGTATCGGTGACGAGTTACTCGCCCACTACCGGGCGGTAGCGAGCACTCGACCAGCCACGGTTGTCGCGTAACTCGGACAGGATCGAGCACATTGCGTAGGCCCTACGGCATTGCCGATAGTCCACCATCGACGATCAACTCTTGCCCGGTCATGAAAGACGACGCATCGCTAGCAAGGAATAGGGCCGCTTGCGCTATTTCCTCGCTATTGCCCCAGCGCCCCATCGGGACCCTGCTGAGTACCGAGGCCTCCGTGCCTTCATCGCCGCGCAGGAAATCGGTGAGGTCTGTCTCGATCCACCCAGGTACCAGTGAATTAACCCGGATTCCCTGATGTGCGACCTCCACCGACAGGCTTCTGGTGAGCGAGGCAATCGCTGCTTTCGCAGCGCCGTAGTGCGACATCATCGGTGCACCGCGTAATCCGGCTACAGATCCGACGTTGATAATCGCTCCGTGACCGGACTCGGCCAGATGCGGTAACGCCTGCTGGATCAACCGAACACTGGCATCGACGTTCAGTGTCATCGTCTTGGTCCATCCACTCGGCCGCATCGCCGCGACCGGGACCGAGAAACTGTTGCCACCGGCGTTGTTCACGAGGATGTCCAGGCGTCCGAGGGCCGCGACCGTTTCCGCCACCAGTCGTTCGGCGGCGTCCTCATCGGTGACGTCGGCTGCGAAGGCGACTGCTTTCCCGCCCGCCGCGTTGATGCCATCGGCCGCCTGCTGAACCGCATCCGGGGTGCGCGCAGCTAGAGCGACTGCACACCCGCGAGCAGCGAATTCTTCGGCGATGGAGCGGCCGATGCCGCGGGATGCCCCGGTGATGAGTGCCACTCGTCCGGAAAGATCGAACTTGTCCATGAACCCCTCCCGGGCCTCGTCGTTGAGCAAAGCATGTCAAGCAGGTCAAGGCTGCGCAGGTGATCGCGGTGGACGGATGCATCGCGAATGCCTCGTTGGTCGCCTAGAGCGGACCTTCCGCTAGCCGGACTCCGGTGAAGGGCCAGCGAGAGTGCGGCGGAAAGAAGTTGCGGTAGCTGTCTCGCGCGTGACCGGTCGGTGTGATGCAGGCACCTCCGCGTAGCACCATCTGTCCGGACATGAATTTGCCGTTGTATTCACCGATGGCTCCCGAGGGTGCGGCAAACCCCGGATACGGAAGGTACGCCGAGGACGTCCACTGCCAAGCAGTGTCGAAAACCTGTTCGAGTCCACCCGTACCGCCGGCGGCACCGGGATGGAAGGCGGTAACAGATCCGGTCTCCGCTGGTGGCTGCACACCGCTCGTGCGTACCGCGTGCTCCCATTCGAACTCCGTTGGCAGGCGCTTGCCGGCCCACGTGGCGAAGGCATCGGCCTCGTAATGGCTGACATGGATTACCGGCTCGTCCGGGCGAACCCGCCGAGTGCCATGCAACGTGTGCTCGAACCAGGCGTCGCCATCCCACTGCCAGTACAAGGGAGCATCCCAACGCTCTGCGTTGACTCGTGCCCACCCATCGGATAGCCACAACTCGTGGCGTTGGTAGCCACGATCGGCGATGAACTCCATCCACTCGCCGTTGGTGACCAAACGATTCGCCAACCGAAACGGTTGCAACAAGACCGCGTGCGCGGGCAATTCATTGTCGAAGGAGAACATCGAGGAGTCGTTTCCTACATCGACGATGCCGCCGCCAAATTCGGACCACCCGGAGCACGCAACATCCCCGGCTTGCACTCGTGGCCCCGGATAACCGACAGGCTGGAGCGGGTTTTGCGCGAGAACGTGCTTGATGTCCATCAACAGCAATTCCTGGTGCTGGTTCTCGTGATGGAAACCCAACTCGACGAAGCGTGCAAGGCGCGCGATGTCGTCCTCGCGTGCCGATGACAACAACTCCAGCATGCGGTCATCGACGTGGTCGCGGTAATCGCCCACCTCGTGGGCACCAGGTCGGGAGATGAATCCTCGGTTCGGACGGGGGTAGCGCGGACCCACCGTCTCGTAGTAACTGTTGAACAAAGTCCAGTACGTGTCCTGGAAGGTCGAGAACCCGGGCTGGAACTCGGCGAGTACGAAGGCTTCGAAGAACCAGGTGACGTGCGCGCGATGCCACTTCGTGGGACTGACATCGGGCATGGTCTGGACCGTTTGGTCCTCTGGGCTCAGCGGTGCTGCTAGTTCTTCGGTCAGACCTCTGACGCGTCGGTATTCCTCAGCCAGCCGATTCGCGTCCCAAGTGCCATCACCGGGACAGTCGGAGGATGCCGGATGCTGGCCGAGCGTTTCGTCCAGGGAGGGGCGAGGGCGCTCGGTAGATCGAGCGTGCCCCGTGGATTCTGCAGTGGGTGCCGACATGGTGCCTCGTACCTCGTACTTCGCGAAGGCGTCCCGTACGGCGGTGCTTAGTTTCCGCCGATCTTCAGGCTTTCTGTAACGACCCTAGCGACAGGAAGGCCGAGTTCGCACCCCCCTTTACCGACTACCCTGCGCTCATGACCGACCCGGCCAAGACAGGAGCCATCTCCGACCAGTTGCTGGCGGAAAGCCGAGGCATGGACCATCCGGCGCGTACCGGACTCATCGGTGCGGGGATCGTCCTGGGGCGCAGTTTCCAGCCCAACCTGCTCACCCGCGGCACCACCGACCAAGCGGTCATCAGCGGAGTGAGCTCTGCCTTCGCCTACGGCATCTTCTCCTCCGCCGATGCGATCGTCGATTCCCTCGCAGCCCGGGTCAGCGGGCAGGACGACCCCACAGCCGGGCCCCGCCTCGCGGTCGCGGCCGGGATCGGTGTCCTTGGCCTCGGTGCCTTCGTCGGGTTGCGCTGGCGCGAGCACGAGCCACGGGCGCGGGCCATGGGGCGCTTGATCGGCCGAACGGCAGTGGTCGGATCACTCGCCAGCGCTGCGTCATCGTTCACCGGCAGTGCGAGCACCGGACGCAGGTGGGGAGTGGCGGCTGCGGCGCTCGCCACCGCCGGCTCGTGGGCCCTTGTCTCACCATGGCGTGCGGCTCCCGGATCGCTGATCCGCCAACGACTCAACAGCGCGCCCTCCCCGGGCCAGCAGCAGTTCTTCGAGGACTCGGTCCGCGAGGTAGCCCCGATCAAGATGGCCGCGATCGGCACCGGTGTGGCCGCCGGGATGTACGCGGTGGCTCGGGGTGAGTCCCTGCTCACCCACGGCATGGCCCGACTAGCCAGCGCGACCCTGGGCGGCAAGCCCGAGGACCACCGAGCACTGGGCAGACTCACCGCACTGGGCCTCAGCGCCGGGTTCGCATATGGCGCGTTGAACCGCGCTTCAGCATTCTTGACGAAGGGTGGTGGCGCGGTCGAGCCGGGAATGGATGTCCCCCCGGATATCCCCGAAATCACCGGCTGCGCCGCCTCGGGCGTGGACTGGATGAAGCAGACGCGCGAAGGGGCGCGATGGCTCTCCGCGGCACTGAGGCCAAGCGACATCACCGCCGTGATGGGAGGAGCTTCGGCAAAGCAGCCGATCCGCGTCTACGGAAGTCTCGATGTCGCCGAGGATCCGCACGAGAGAGTTGCTGTGCTGCTGCGCGAGATAGATCGGACGAAGGCGCTGGAGCGCGGGCACTTTGCGTTGTTCTCCCCGACCGGCTCGGGGTACGTGAACTATGTAGCCACCGAGACCTTCGAGTTCCTCACCGGAGGTGACTGTGCGTCTGCTGCCATCCAGTACTCCGTGCTGCCGTCGAGCTTCTCGCTGGGAGATGTCTCGACCGGGGTCGACCAAACACGAATGGTGATCGACGGCATCGCGCAGCGCCTCTTGTCGATGGATCCGGCGAAACGTCCAGTCTTCTACCTATTCGGGGAGAGTCTGGGTTCACAGGTGAGCGAAGGGATGTTCGAGGGTACGTGGACCTACGGACTCCCCGGCGCGAAGGTCGATTATGCGCTGTGGATCGGCACACCATCCGCCACCACCTGGCGAAAGCAACTGTGGGGGGATCGCTCGATCACCGAGCCGCCCGATATCGGACCAGATCACATCTACCTGCCGCGCTCGATCCGTGATTGGATCGAATTGCCGGACGACAAGCGCGATCAGATCCGCTACCTGCTGTTGCAAAACGGCGATGATCCGATCCCGAAGTTCGGCAGTCAATTGATCTGGCGCAAACCCGACTGGCTCGGCCCCGATCGGCCGATCGGATCCCCCCGCGGCACCTACTGGGTTCCCGGCGCCACCTTCTTGATGACCTTCATCGACATGCTCAATGCCCTCACCCCCACTCCTGGGGTGTTCGCGCAAGGGGGGCATGACTATCGGGAGGTGTTACCCCGGGCGATCAGTGAGACGTGGCGACTGCCGGGGACCGATGAGCAGATGGCGACCATGAACAAGGTGCTACGCGAGCGCGAACTGGCCTGGGAGCTGTATCGAGACTGGTCCGCGGCGCTGAGCAAGCCCGAGGATAAACGCGAGGAAGCCAAGTCGAAGGCATTGAAGAAGGCCACCGACTGGGTGGGGTACCCGGTCGACGAGGCGCACCTCATCGAATTGGTCCTGCGCGTACTACCCGACCGAGCCAACCTGCTCACACACCACTAGCGCATCGACCGCCACGGCTCCATTGCGCCCGAGGATGAGCGGGTTGATATCCGCTTCCACGATGCTCGGGTGATCGACCGCGATGCGGGAGAGCACGAGCACCGTGTACACGATCGCATCGAACGTCTCTTCGTTCGTCAACTTCGCCAGACCCGGTGCCTTGCGCACCAACCGCACGGCTTGATCGTGAGTGATCGGGGCCAACGACGTAGCGGTAAGTGACAGTGCCTCGGCGTACCTACCGCCGATGCCCACTGCCACCACCGGCCCGTAGTGCGGATCACGTGTCATTCCGCAGATAACTTCCGGCCCCGCCGCCACCTCCTGGGCGACCAGCACCGATCCGCCGAACGCCTGCGTGGCGACCGACACTTCTTCCGCGGAGTTCAAGCCCAGGGCGACTCCCCCGATGCTGGCCTTGTGCGCAGGACCGTTCATCTTCACGACTACCGGGAAGCCCAGTTCTTGCGCGGCTTCGACTGCCTCCTCTGGGCCTTGTGCGAGTCGCCGGTCGGCCATCGGGATTCCGTAGCGCTCCATGATCTCCGCCGATATGTGCTCACTGAGGGCTCCGGGGCTGAGCAAATCCGATAGGTCGACTTCCTCGTGGGGGTCCAGATCCTTGCTCGTGAACGGATGCCACATGGACACCGCGGCCAGTGCTTCGACCGACGCACGTGTGCCGCGCAGCAGCGCCACGCCATTGGAAGCGGCGTAGTTCGCAATCCGACGAGGTGGATCAGTCACGTGCACAGTCGTGACCGCAGGAAAGATGCGTCGATCCTTGGTTGCCTCGGCAAGTCCGCGGACGATCGCCAGACACCAATCGTTCTCCGCATCGCCCCGGTACTGGGTGATGTCCACTTGTGCGAGCAGGATGTCGAACTCACCCGATAGCGCCATCAACTCCAGCGATTCGGGGAAGACCACCTCGGTCTCATCCACCATCCAGGCGTCCAGAGGGTTCTGCGGATTGAGAAAGTTGGGGAAACGTTCCTGCAGCGAGGCCACGAGTTCGTACGGCATGGGCGGAAATTCCAGCCCGGTGGGCTCGGCGGCGTCAGCGAGCATGCCGCACTCACCACCGGATTCCGATATTGCGCCTAGTCGGATGCCCGTCGGCCACTTCGGCTGTCCGAGGATCTCCAGCGCCTCCATGAAGGTAGAAGTGTCGGTCACCTCGATGCCACCGTGGTGGTGCACGAAGTTGGTGAAGGCCTTACTCGAGCCGACCATCGCGCCGGTGTGCGCGAGTGCGGCTTGCGCGGCCACCCTGGAACGGCCGACCTTCATACACACCACCGGTTTGCCCGCTTCCGCGCAGGCACGCAATCCGTCGGCGAAGGCTTCCGGGCGCCGTACGGTTTCTACGAACAGTCCGATCGCCTGCGTCTCTGGATCGTCGGCCAACCCCATCAGCAGATCAGCGGCATCGCGATTACCTTCCGATCCAGTGGAGAACACGGCCCGGAATCCGATGCGTGGACCGCAGTTCAGCATCGCATCGGCGATCGAGCCCGACTGCGCGATGACGGAAACATGACCGCGACGAAAGGACTTGGGAACGTTCGCGACCCACATCGATCCTCCGTGCGGGACCGCCATGCCCATGCAGTTCGGTCCGAGGATCGCGGCGTCGTAGGCGTCGGCCAAGTCCAAGATCTCCGGCACGAGTTCGCCGGCTCGCGCACCGGCTTCTGCCCCAAGGCCGGGAATCACGAACGCACGGATGCCGAACTCAAGAGCCTCCCGAACAACCTCCGCTATCGCATCGTGACCTACGAGCATGAAGGCGCACTCAGGCTTCTCCGGCAGCTCGCTGATCGAGGTGTACACATCCTCACCGAGGATGGACTCTCCGGAAGGGTGCACCAGGAACGCGCGGCTGCGCCCTGCGATCGCCTCCGCGACGATCGCCGAGCGGCGCGCACTAGCGCCCACGACCACGATCGAATCGGGGTCGATGAGCCCCTTCACGCTCCGGTGCGCAGCGCGCTCGGTTGTGGGTAGCGGTGATTCGACGAGGCTCATGACTCCCCCAGGGCGCCGGCGACAACGGTCCTCCCAACGAGGACCGCTGGGACGTGTTGGTTGTGGAAGGCACCGGCGATGGGAGTAGTACGGACGACGCTGCAAGGCTGTAACCGGCTCTCGAAGGCTAGTGGTGGTACCCCGAGCGCACAACCCCAGCGGTCCGCTAGCGTCCCCTTTATGTATGCGATCTACGCCGCCGGCATCGACCGTGACGATCCGCTGTCCGTCTTGGGCATTGGCGAAGTCGAGGCCAAACCCACTCCCGAGGAGTGGGTTGACGTCGACGTCAAGGCGATGAGCCTGAACCATCACGACGTCTGGGCTCTGAAGGGACAGGCACTGCGCGAAGAGCAAGTGCCGATGATCTTGGGTACCGACGCCGCCGGCATCGGACCCGACGGTGCGTCCGTGGTGGTGCACGCAGTGATCGGCTCCCCGATTCGCGGTGATGAGACCTTGGATCCCAAGCGTTCGCTCCTAAGCGAGGTCTACCCCGGCACCTTTGCCGAGCGAGTACGTGTTCCTGCGCAGAACCTGATCCCGTTGCCCGAGGGCATGGGCTTCGAGGAAGCGTCGTGCCTGCCTACCGCATACCTCACCGCGTACCGGATGCTGGCGACCAAGTCCGGCACGCAAGCCGGCGATACCGTGTTGATCCAAGGCGCTGGCGGTGGGGTTTCGACAGCCGCGATCGTGCTCGCCAAAGCAATGGGCCTTCGCGTGTGGGTGACCTCGCGAGACACCGCGAAGGGTGAGTGGGCTGTGAGCATCGGGGCTGACGAAGCCTTCGAGGTGGGCGCCCGTCTGCCCGACAAGGTCGATGCCGTGATCGAGACGGTCGGTGAAGCAACCTGGGACCACTCCCTCAAGTCGCTACGCCCCGGAGGAACGATCGTGGTCTCCGGTGCCACGTCCGGCGCCATGCCGCCCGCGCAGTTGAACCGAGTCTTCTTCTTGCAACTACAGATCGTCGGCTCGACCATGGGTACAGCGCAAGAGTTCCATCAACTACTTGCACTGCTTGCCGAATCCGGGGTGCGGCCGATCATCGATCGCACACTGCCGATGGATCAGGCTGCGGAGGGCTTCGCCGCGATGATCGATGGCACGTTGCGCGGCAAGATCGTGATGACCCGCTAACGATGCACGTCGGCCAGTACCGAGTCCGCTACCGGGATGTCTACTCCGCCGGGATAGTGCTCAACTCCCGTTTTCTGGATATGTGCGATGAAGCCTTCACCGAGTATTTCCGTGCCTTGGGCTTCACACCCGACGAGATGTACGCCGTGCCATTCGACGGCGCGCTCGCGCACATGGACGCCACTTTCCATGCGAGTGCGGGCATCGATGACACCCTCGATTTCGATGTCACGTGCGATCACGTCGGCACCTCCAGCATGGTGTTGACCTACACGATCACCCGAAACGGATCACCGGTGTTCACCGGGAAGGCTCGCTACGTCAACATCGACGATTCCGGCACGCCCACACCCATTCCGCAGCCGATCCGAAACGCCGTAGCGGCGACTTAGCCGCGAGCGCGAATCTCGCCTCCAGGTTCCTCGGGTTCGGCATCCACCATTTCAGCCGGGAAACCCGGAGCCAGCACATCAATTCCGTACTGCTCCTCCAAGCGCTTGATGATGTTGGGTGACCACTCGCGCGGACCGTAACGCGCGATTCCGTCGTCGAAGATCCCCTCGACGAGTGCGGCCATTTCCAGTTCCATGCCAGCTTCTCGGGCCATCGCGTTAAACAAGCCGACGTCCTTCTTCACCAGATCCATCGTGAAGTTGATATCCCGTGATCCATTCAAAATGACCTGACTCTCAGTTTCGTGCACGAAAGACGTTCCCGAAGACGCCGCGATTGCTTCGTATGACACCGCGAGATCCAAGCCGACTTTCGCGCACGCGGCGAGGGCTTCAGCCACCGCCACCAGGTTCGCGGTCGCCAAGAAATTGGTGACCACCTTCAACTGCGATGCGGTACCCAGTGGTCCGGTGTGCAGGATGCGACGGCCCATCACGGTGAGAAGTGGCAGCAATGCCTCGAAGGTCGAGCGGTCGCATCCGGCGAAGATGGAGATGTTGCCGGTCGCGGCCCGATGGCATCCACCGGAAACGGGACAGTCAGCGGCCGATGCACCGACCTCGGTCACCAAAGCGCCGAGCCGCAGTACTTCGCGGGCGTCCGTCGTACTCATCTCGACCCAGATGCCGCCGGCGCGCATGGCTGCCAGCACGCCGTCGTCGGACTCCATGACCTGCGACACCACAGCCGGTGAGGGCAAACAGGTGATGACGACATCGCATTCGCTGGCGAGGTGCGCCGGCGAATCTGCGCCTCGAGCCCCCGCTTCGAGAAGCGGTGCCATCGCAGACGGCTGAGCATCGAGCACCACGGTGTCTGCCCCGCTTCTCACCAAGGTTCCCGCCAGTTTCGATCCGACGTTGCCAAGTCCGATGAATCCCACAGTGTTCACGGCTCGAGTCTGGCAGCACCCGCTGCTTCCCGGTGCTCTGCGTATGCTGTTCATGTCCAGTGATGCACCACCGGACTCGCAACCGCGGAGGCGATACCCGCCATGCAGGAGGCTGAACGCCAACTGGTCGTTGTGGCCAACCGGCTACCCGTCGAACCGGTCTATCTCGACGGCGACCCTGATCAGGAAATCATCGGGTGGCGTTTGGCCCCCGGTGGCCTGGTAAGCGCCCTGGAATCGGTGCTGCGAACGCAGGACGCAATCTGGATCGGCGCCGGTGATTTCGTCCCCGAAGTCGAGCACGGTCCGCTGCACCTGGAAGTCGTGTCCATCGATCCGGCCGACGCCGACGACTACTACGAGGGCTTCGCAAACTCGGCGATTTGGCCTCTTTACCACGACGCGATCGTCACTCCCGCCTATCACCGGCATCACTTTCGGGCTTACGAACGGGTGAATCGCGCCTTCGCTCAGCGCGTGGCCGAGGTGGCCGCACCTGGCGCCACCGTGTGGGTGCACGACTACCAGCTGCAACTCGTACCGGGGTTGCTGCGTGAGTTGCGCCCGGATGTGAGCATCGGCTTCTTCCTACACATCCCATTCCCACCGAGCGCACTTTTCGCCCAACTACCGTGGCGGCGGCGCATCCTGGAGGGGTTGCTGGGCTCTGACCTCATCGGCTTCCACACCCATGACGACGCCCGTGCTTTCGTATATTCCTGCGAACGGTTCCTAGGTATCTCCGCACACGAGGGAACGGTTCGCTGGAACGGCAGGCGCGTGGCTATTGGCGCGTTCCCCATCGGAATCGACGCCCAAGCGTTCTCCCAGACCGCACGAGATCCGGCTGTGATCGCTCGCGCTCAGGAGATCCGCGAGGAAATGGGCAACCCGAGCACTCTGCTTCTGGGCGTTGATCGTCTGGACTACACCAAGGGCATCGACATCCGCCTCAAGGCTTTCGCCGAACTGTTGCAAGGCGAGCGCTTGGATCCGGCAAGCACGGTCTTCGTCCAAGTGGCGGTCCCGTCGCGGGAAAACATCTCGCAGTACCAGCAAATCCGAGATGACATCGAACTCCTCGTAGGGCGATTCAACGGCGCCTTGTCCACGTTCGGCGCCACTCCGATCCACTACCTAAGACGCGTACTCGAGCGCGAGGAACTCATTGCCTTGTATCTCGCGGCTGACGTCCTGCTCGTCACACCTTTGCGCGACGGAATGAATCTGGTTTGCAAGGAGTACGTGGCGTGCCGCAATGATGATTCCGGGGCACTCGTACTCAGTGAATTCACCGGTGCCGCACGCGAACTCACCCAGGCATTCTTGGTAAACCCTTACGACACCACCGGTGTGAGCGAGGCGATCGTCGAGGCAGTCAATGCGCCGGACTCGGAGAAACGTGCGCGCATGATCAGTATGCGGGCTGCCGTGTTCGACATGGATGCCCGAATGTGGGCTGCGGAGTTCCTGCACACGCTGCGGACCGGATTAGCCAGCGTTCAAGCAGCCCTTGCCGATGACCGCGACCAAGCTAAGTTGCCAATCGAGCAACTCGCCACGGCCAGGCACCTTCTGGTGTGTGTCGACTACGACGGCACGATTTCTCCGATCGTCACTGATCCGCAAGCCGCGCGACCACTGCCAGAAGCGGTGCACGCCTTGGAGGTGCTTGCCTCGCTCCCGAACACGACCGTGGCGGTGGTGTCCGGACGCGCCCTTGCGAATCTGCGGGAAGTCGCGCACTTGCCACCAGGGATCCACCTCGTGGGTAGTCACGGAGCCGAGGTGGATGACCCACTTCAGCTCGATGCAGCGCAGCAACGCCTGCTCGACCAGTGCACAAGCGCAGCGGAGGAACTCGTCGCGCCAGTACCCGGAGCACACATCGAGACCAAGCCGGGAAGCATCGCGATTCATGTTCGTCGTTGCGAACCTAAATTGGGAGCGGAGTTGATCCGCGCAATCGTGATGGGGCCGGGTCGCTACCCGGGCGTCTTGGGCCGGCATGGCAAGGAGGTCATCGAGCTCAGCGTTGCGCATGCGCAGAAAGCCGACGCGGTTCGATCTCTGCGACAACGATTCGATGCTTCCACGGTGCTGTTCATCGGAGATGATCTAACGGATGAATCGGTGTTCGCCGATCTCAGCGGTCAGGATGTGGGTATCAAGGTCGGTGCCGGTGATTCGGCTGCACTGTGGCGCGTGGAAACGCCAACCGATGTCGCGATATTGCTCAATCGCCTGGCTCAAGAACGCGCCGAGGCTCACTAGGGATCGGTGCGGAGATCGTCTATTCGAGATCCTCGGCACGCTCCGCGTACTAGGTGGCGATCTCCTCGAGTGAGCGTCGACGAGTCGCCGAGACGAAGATGAGCAACACCACGACGATTACCCCGCTGACAGCCATGGATCCGAACGCCAACGGAATGGCGAAGGCAGCAAGTACGAGAGGAGCTGCAGCACCCCCGAGGTGACCAACGCCATCGGTGAACGCCATGCCCCACGGTCGGACCCGCGACGGCACGTGCTCGGCAGTAAAGGCGTAGAAGGTCGGTACCCCGAAACCGATCGTCACTCCCGCGACGAAGCCCAATGCAGTGAAAGCCGCTCCGGTTCCCAGCAACGCGATACCCGCCAAGGCGATCGCCCACACGCAGAAGTTCGCGATCAATAGCCACTTGCGCTCGAAGCGGTCGGCCACCAGATACGACAACACCGCCCCCAGCACCAGTCCGAGGTTGGCGATCGCAATGAAGCCCAGCGAAGTCACGAGACTGAATCCGTTGTTCGTCAGGATCGTCGGGGCGACGACGAGCCATCCGTAGTTCCCGAAGTAGTAGGCGATCCAGGCGATCGACAAGATCACCAGGACAATCGGCTTCCAGTGTGGCGGGCTCGCGTCCTTGGGCAGCGGGACTACGGCAGGTAGCTCGCCCATCTTGGCTTTTACTCGATCCTCTGCTTCGGCGACGAGTGCTTCGAGTTGGGCGTCTTGTCCCTTCATCCGGAGCAATCGTGGCGATGGCGGCATGTGCCGCCGTGTCGCCACGAGGACCACCGCACCGAGAGCGCCGAAGCCGAAGAGGACCCGCCATCCCCAGTCAGCCACGGGCAGCAGCCATGCGGACAGGAACGGGACCATTGCGATGCCTGCGTATCCACACACGGTTGTGAAGCCGGTGATCCGGCCGCGCAAGCGCGAAGGCGAAATCTCTGCGATGTACGTGACGACTATCGCGATATCCGCACCGGTACCAAGGCCTGCGATGAACCGACCGATCAGCAGGATCCAGAAGGAAGGTGCGAGTGCCGAGATGATCATGCCCACGCTGAAGACGATGAGAGCTAACTGCAAGGTCCTCACTCGCGTATAGCGCGATGCCATCCACGCTCCGGCGAATTCACCTAGGACGAGCCCGATGAGGTTCGCTGTCACGATCCATGCCATCTGGCTCGAGGGTTCACCGAACTGCTTGCCGATGACCGGAAGGGCACCACCTACGACCACGATGTCGTAGAAGCCGAAGAAGAACGAGCCACCGAGATTGACTAGGAGCAGCCGACTCCAGGGCCATCGAGGTAAGCGATCAAGGCGCTCGAGCGCATCGCCGGACATGCGGACGAAGTTAGGGCAATTCCCGCGGCCTTGTTGCTAGTTCAAGCGGAACGGTGGGTACTTGTCGGTCGCTAGCAAGATCGCGTAAGCCTGCACTCGCCAAGTCCACCGCAGTACCCCCACAACGAAATCGAAGAGCCCTCGCGGATACCGGCCGACGAAGATGATCGCGAACCAGCCGATGAACGTCACGAAGAACACTGCGATGAACAAGAAGAACAAGATGAAGTAGTGCGGAATCGCTAGGAACCACTTGACCAGGGGAAGCCCGCGGTTGAGATCGTTCTTCGCGTCCGGGTAGGGAACATCGAGGTGCAGGTTCTGGTCATCTTCGGTCGAGGGATACCTGACGGTTAGCAGCAGGATGTACACACCCACTCGCGCGGTGAAGCGCGTCAGAGCGAGATTGAAGTCGAACCACCACTTCGGGTAGCGCTTGCGGAACAGCAGCAACAGGACCGTCACAACGAACAGTGCCCCCACGATCCCCAAACCACTCGACGTAGTGGTGGTGACTGTCTCTCCCGCACCCTCATTCCACGTGGTGACCGTCTCACTACCCGAGGTCAAGATGGCCAAAATGATTGCTATCGGGATTACGAGGATGAGCCGGAAGATGGTGGTAACTCGACTTAGGCGATCCTGGTAGTCGAGTTCGAGCGTTGCTGGATACGTGGCATCGGACATGTGGTCCTCCCGAGGAACGTGGTCAGTATTCGTTTTTGATTGTGATGCGCCCAGTGGAATCAGTGGTGATGACCAGATGACGACCATCGTCCTCAGCACCGATATCGACCAGGCCTCGCGCGATCTCCTCGGTGTAAGCCTGGTAGTCGAGGTGGACTTGCTCACCGTAGCCGAATGCGAAGTCCACAACGGCCTTCATGAAGGAGTGTCCCTTCCCCACATAAGCCGAGATAGCGATGGGATCTCCGGCGCGTGCGTGAGCACGAGCCAATGCACGACCACAAAGCAGCGCGTAGTCAACCACTGCTGTGGGTTTCATCCGACTGATGTCTGGCGCGTACTTTTTGTCCCGTAATTGACGCAGATAGAAGGATCTGCCGGATCTAGGAGTGACCCAACCGAGAAGCGGGTCGGTGGCCGCTTGCATCAATTGCTGGCCGACCACTACACGTTGCCCATGATCCGCGAATGACGATTCGCCCGTGAATGGCTCCAGGACGCTGCTCACCGCTTGCTTGGCTTGCAGGGCGATGACGTCGTTCTCATCACGACCCTGCAGCAAGACCACGAGTGCCAACAATCCGACGCTGCCGACTCCGACCACTTTGTGTCCCATGTCCACGATCCGGTAGCGCCCGAGCAACTCCGCGCGATCGACGGGCATGCTCGCGACATAGGCGTGCATGATTTCCTCGAGTCGCTCGGCAGCACCCCCATCGAGCGGGAATCTGAGCACCAGAGGTGGTTGGTTTATCAGTTCCCGGGTGCCCTTGACGACCTTCGTCATCTTGTCCACCGCCGACCAGATGTCCCGGGTATCGGCCTTGGCAACTGAGTGCTTGAGGGTCTTCGCCGCTGCGCGCCCCTCGCCCTTCGACCATGCGTCCAAGAAGCCGACATTTATCCGCTCGTACCAGTTCGCAAGATCAGACGATCGCGACTGCCGATCGATCTGTTCGCGATATCCGCGAGCCGCTGCCCACGCGGCGTCCCGCATCTGCGCCCGGGACAGGCCTATTTCGGGTCCGGCCACGGTGAAGGAGGTTGCCAACCGCAGTACATCCCATTCGAACGGACCCGGATTGGTCTCGTCGAAATCGTTCACGTCGAACACGACGGTCCGATCGGGTGCCGCGAAGAGACCGAAGTTGGCCACATGCGCGTCTCCGCACAACTGCGTATGCAAACCTGTTGAGGGCCGTGCGCCGAGGTCACCGACCATGATCGCCGCACCGCCCCGATAGAAGGAGAAGGGTGACGCCGCCATTCGACGGTGGCGCATCGGTGTCAAGGCGGCCACTCGCTGCTCATCTTGCGCAAGCAGCACCGCTACCGATTCCGGGCGGTCGATGGCCGCTGAGTAGCTGCCGAGGGCTGAACGCGGCTGGCGCCTTCGCGCCTGCTTGCCCTGGTCAGCCCGTTTGCTCACCGGGCCTCGATAGCCCGAGCCCAGGGAGTTCACGGGTGAGTGGTCGTGAGGCTGCGGCACTCGTACACGCTAAGCCGTGTGGCCTCGGCGAGACGAAACTTGATCAAGTCCAGATTTGGACCTAGTCTGACACTGTGTCGGCAACCCAGGATGCGCAAATCCTCCGCGAGCGCGGTCTGAACGTGACCGCCCAGCGCCTGGCCGTCCTCGAGGCGGTCACTGCACACCCGCACACAACAGCCGATTCGGTACTCGCCTCAGTCCGCGCGCACCTGGGCACCATCTCCCGGCAGGGTGTCTACGACTCCCTCGCCGCACTCGTCGAGGCAGGGATCCTTCGCCGGATAGAACCTGCTGGTTCACCCGCTCGTTACGAAACAAGGGTGGGCGACAACCATCATCATGCTGTGTGCAGGACCTGCGGCACCCTCGCCGATGTCGATTGTGCGGTCGGAGACACCCCGTGTCTGACCGCAGCAAACGATCAAGGCTTCGTCATCGACGAAGCCGAGGTTGTGTACTGGGGCACATGCTCCATGTGCGCGCAGCAACTTCCCAGCAAACTTCCCAGCACGACTTCCACCCAGTAAGTGACACCGATTAGGAGAAATAGGGATGGCAAACGAGAGCAAGTGCCCGGTCGACCACGGTTCCGTGGGCGTCGGTCAGCAAAACGAGGACTGGTGGCCCAACCAACTCAACTTGAAGGTACTCCAGCAGAACCCACCGGTTGCCGATCCGATGGGCGACGGTTTCGACTACGCCGAGCAATTCGACAGTTTGGATCTCGCGGCGGTCAAGGCGGATCTCGTCGCACTAATGACCGACTCACAGGACTGGTGGCCTGCTGACTACGGCCACTACGGCCCCTTGTTCATTCGGATGGCCTGGCACAGCGCCGGGACCTACCGCACCAGCGATGGCCGCGGCGGCGGCGGCGCTGGCATGCAGCGTTTCGCTCCGCTGAACTCGTGGCCGGACAACGCCAACCTCGACAAGGCTCGCCGTTTGCTGTGGCCGATCAAGGCTAAGTACGGCAAGAAGCTGTCCTGGGGCGATCTATTCATCCTGACCGGCAACGTGGCCTTGGAGTCGATGGGCTTCCAGACCTTCGGCTTCGGTGGTGGACGAGTGGACGTGTACGAGCCGGACGAGACTTACTGGGGCTCGGAGTCCGAGTGGCTCGCCGATGAGCGCTACAGCGGTGACCGGGATCTGGAGAATCCGCTAGCCGCGGTTCAGATGGGGCTGATCTACGTCAACCCCGAGGGTCCCAACGGCACCCCAGACCCGATGGCCTCAGCCCGCGACATCCGCGAGACGTTCGCACGCATGGCGATGAACGATTACGAGACCGTCGCTCTGACCGCCGGAGGTCACACCTTCGGCAAGATGCACGGCGCGGGCGACGTCGAGAAGTACGTTGGACCCGAGCCTGAGGCAGCACCGCTGCAGGACATGGGCCTAGGTTGGATCTCGACCTTGGGAACCGGCAATGCCGACTACACGATCAGCTCGGGCCTCGAGGGCGCCTGGACACCCACTCCCACCACGTGGGACATGTCCTACCTCGAGACACTGTTCAAGTACGACTGGCAGCTCACCAAGAGCCCTTCGGGCGGTCAGCAATGGATCCCAACCGATCCGGAAGCGGCGAACCTGGTCCCCGATGCGTTCGATCCGGATAAGCGACACGCACCGGTGATGACCACCGCCGATCTGGCGCTGAAAACCGATCCGATTTACGAGCCCATCACCCGGCACTTCCTGGAAAATCCGGAGGAGTTCGCCGACGCATTCGCTCGCGCATGGTTCAAGCTCACCCACCGGGATATGGGCCCGAAATCGCGTTACCTCGGCCCCGAGGTTCCCGCGGAGGACCTCATCTGGCAGGACCCGGTGCCCGCTACGAGCGGTGCGCTCGTTAGCGAGGCCGAGATCGCATCGTTGAAGGACAAAGTCCTAGCGTCCGGTCTCAGCACTGCTGAGCTGGTCGAGACCGCGTGGGCGTCGGCTTCTACGTTCCGCGGCACCGACAAGCGTGGCGGCGCCAACGGCGCGCGCATCCGGCTCGAGCCCCAGCGTCAGTGGGCGGTGAACAATCCCGATCAGCTCGACAAGGTCCTTAAGGCCCTTGAGGGCATTCAGTCGGAGTTCAACGCTGCGGGTGGTGCTCAGATCTCTATGGCCGACCTCATCGTGCTCGCCGGCGTTGCCGGTGTCGAGAGCGCTGCGAAGGCGGCCGGTCACAGCGTCACCGTCCCGTTCACTCCGGGTCGTACCGACGCAACCCAGGAGATGACGGATGCGGAATCCTTCGCGGTTCTCGAGCCACTGGCCGATGGCATGCGCAACTACGTTGCCAAGGGTCAGGTGCGCCCCGCCGAGCAATTAATGGTCGACAAGGCGAATCTGCTCACGCTCTCGGCGCCTGAGATGACCGTGCTGGTTGCCGGGATGCGTGCGATCGGCACCAACGCCGATGGCTCCGATATCGGCGTGCTCACCACCAAGAAGGGCCAGCTCACCAACGACTACTTCGTCAATCTGCTCGACATGAGCACGAAGTGGGAGCCGACAGACGACACCGAAACCCTCTTCGAGGGCAAGGATCGCAAGTCCGGCGAAGTGAAGTGGACCGCCAGCCGAATGGACCTGGTGTTCGGATCCAACTCCCAGCTCCGAGCAGCGGCTGAGGTCTACGGCGCAGCCGACGCGCAGGAAAAATTCGTCACGGACTTCATTACCGCGTGGGACAAAGTGATGATGCTCGATCGTTTCGATCTCAAGAAGTAGTTACGCAACCGATCAGCGAGGGGCCGGGTGGATTCCACCCGGCCCCTCGCTGATCGCGAGTGTGTTCGCTTGCTCGGCGATCTCGATCTGCTCGGGACGGGGCACCATCCACGGCCCGATGGCGTCGGTGCAGCCACCGTCTACGCTGCTTTGGACAGTCCACCTAGGGAGTACACGTGACGAATCCGCAATTCTTCGACGACGCAGTTGCCCTCGACACTCCGCGCGACACCATCCCCCGAGAGCCGATGCCCGCGAGTGCCGCCTATCAACTGGTGATGGACGAGGCGATGCTCGACGGGAACGCTCGGTTGAACCTCGCCACTTTCGTCACCACCTGGATGGATGAGGAAGCCGACAAGATCTACGCCGCCACCGTCGATAAGAACATGATCGACAAGGACGAGTACCCCCAGACAGCGGAGATCGAACGCTGGTGCGCGCAAATGGTTGCCCGGCTCTGGCACGCACCCGATCCCAACGCGACGATAGGTGTCTCCACGGTCGGATCCAGCGAGGCGTGCATGCTCGGGGGCCTGGCGCTGAAGCGTCGGTGGCAGCACTCCCGAAAGGCAGCCGGAAAGGACACCACCAAGCCGAATCTGGTGATGAGCTCAGCGGTGCAGGTGGTCTGGGAGAAGTTCTGCAATTACTGGGATATTGAAGCCCGGTACGTGCCCATCTCCGACGAACACCCCACGCTAGATGGCCAGAACGTCATCGACTACCTCGATGAGAACACCATCGGCGTTATCGCGATCATGGGCGTCACCTACACCGGCGCCTACGAGCCAGTGGCCGAGATAGCGAAAGCACTCGATGCGTACCAGGCCAAGACCGGACTGGATATCCCCATCCACGTCGATGGAGCATCAGGCGGATTCATCGCGCCCTTCCTGCAGCCGGATATCGAATGGGATTTCCGCCTCGATCGTGTGAAGTCGATCAATACCTCCGGTCACAAGTACGGACTCGTCTACCCAGGCCTGGGGTGGGTCGTGTGGCGCACGAAGGAGGATCTGCCAGAGGACTTGATCTTCAACGTCAGCTACCTCGGCGGAAATATGCCAACCCTCGCCTTGAACTTCTCCCGCCCCGGAGCTCAGGTGCTCTTGCAGTACTACCTGTTCCTGCGCCTCGGCTTCCAGGGCTACAAGACCGTTCAGCAGACAACTCAAGATGTCGCCATGTACCTGTCGAAGAACATCGGACAGATACCCGCCTTTACGATGCTCAGCGACGGGTCCGCGATACCGGTTTTCGCCTGGCAACTGACTCCCGGCCATACGAAGAACTGGACGCTCTACGACCTCCAGCAACGCCTACGGGCCCGAGGCTGGCTGATCCCTGCGTATCCGCTTCCCGACAACAAGAGCGATCAGGTCGTCCAGCGCATCGTGGTGCGCAATGGCATGAACATGGATCTGGCATCCAACCTGCTGCGCGATATCCAAACCGAGGTCGACTACCTCGATTCTCTCGATGGCCCGCTGCCCGCACCGAAGGACGCCGGCAGCTTCCACCACTAGTTGCGCTTGGTCCAGCGGAAAGTGAGTGCCGCACCGATCGTGCCGACAACGAACCAGATACCCAGTGCGATCGCCACACCCCGGAGATTCCACGCTCCGGCGATCTCCGCGCCCTTGTAGGCATCGGGCAAGAAGACGTAGCGAAGGCCTTGCGCGATCCACTTCAGCGGAAAGATCGACGCGACGTCCTGTAGCCACTGCGGTAGGTCAGCGAACCGCAGATACACCCCGGAGATGAACTGCAAGATCAAGATCGGCGGAACGATTACGCTGGTGGCGCTCTTCACGCTGCGGGGAAGTGCGCTCAAGGTAATCCCGAGGACAGCGGAAGACACGATGCCGAGCACGAATATCCACGCGAGGGTCAGCCACTTCTCGGGTTCGCTTGGCAGGCCAGCACCCAGGAACACCCCGCCCACCACCAACAAGATGACCAACTGCGCGAATCCAGTGATGAACACTTGACCGAACTTGCCGATGAAGTAGGAAACAGGGGCGATGGGGCTCCCTGCAAGTCTCTTCAATGTGCCATCGTTGCGCTCAATGGCAATATCGATACCGAGGTTCTGGGCACCTGAGATGAATATGCCCATCGCGACCATCGCCGGCAGGTAGTACTCAGCAGAAGTCACCTCGATCCCCAATTGCGGGATCCCGAAGTCCATTCCGCTGAAGGCCAGCGTGAACACGAGCAGCATCATCAGCGGGAAGGAGAAGTTGAAGAACATCCCATCGGGTGTGCGAACGTACGTCTTCAGTTCATAGCCGATGCGGGCGATGCCGACCTTGATGACTCCAGGCAGAGCGCTCGGCGGCGAGAGCGTGGTACTCATGCCTCATCCCGACCATCGAGCATCGCCAGGTAAACACTCTCCAAGGTGGGAGTGCTCACATCCAAATGCTCCGGCTCCCTGCCGAGCCGTTCAACCAGATGCGTTACGAACTCCCCGGGACGCTCGGTGCGCTGGTTCATCTCCTCCCCGTCTTGGACCCAGCTGACGATCGGCACCCGCATCCGCTCCCCACCGATACTTTCCACACGATCGAGGGCCACGAGTTTTCCGTCCAGGATGATCCCTGCCCGATCACCGAGTTCCTCGGCTTCATCGAGGTAGTGGGTGGTGAGCATGATCGTGGTGCCTTCGGCTTTGAGTCCACGAATCACCTCCCAGAACTGTCGGCGTACCTCCGGATCGAAGCCTGTTGTCGGCTCGTCGAGGAAGAGCAGTTCGGGATTCCCGATGATGCCGAGGGCAACATCTACTCGATGCTGTTGACCTCCGGAGAGCTTGCGGATAGCGGTATCGGCTTTCGCGGCCAAATCCACCGCATGAATGACTTCATCCACGTCCCGCGGATTGGGGTACAGGGAGGCGAAGTGCTCAAGGGTCTGTCGCACAGATAGCCGTCCGAGATCCCCGGCTTGCTGCAAGACGATCCCAATACGCGCCTTGAAGGTGCGATCACCTTTGTGCGGATCGATTCCTAGGACTTCTACGCGGCCGGAGGTGCGGTTGCGATACCCCTCGAGGATCTCGATGGTGGTTGACTTCCCAGCTCCGTTCGGTCCGAGCAGCACGAAGGTCTCCGCCGGGGCGATGGAAAACGAGATCCCATCGACCGCCTTCATATCCCCGTACGCCTTCACCAAATCAGCGACTACGACGGGGGCTGTAGCCACTATCTCCACCCTCTTGGCACCCAACAACTCTACTCTGACGACATGACACAACCAGTCCCATCTGCACCGTCCTCCGCACATCTGAACAGCTCACAAGAGCGCCGCCAAGCGTGGATAAATCGCTACACAGCGAGGATCTCGCCGTTGTTGTCGTTCCTGGCCTTGGTCTATCTGGCGACCTTCTCAATTCAAGCGATCTGGTACTACCCACAGGACACCTGGTTCCAGTGGATGAACACCTTCGGACTCGTGCTGTGGGGCTTGTTCGTCATCGATCTGCTCTTCCGCTTCTTCGTTTCCCCCGTAAAGAACCACTTCTTCCGCAAGAACTGGCTCGACACCATCACCGTCGTGCTCCCCCAGTTTCGAGCGTTGCGGGCCCTGCGCGCATTCACCGCGAACGGAGTCATGTCAAAGAAGACCGGTCTGATCAGCGGTGGTGGGCTCACATCTGCGGCTCTGGCTGCGATGATCGTGGTCTGGGTCGGCAGCGTCATGGTCTTGAATGCCGAACGAGGAGCCCCCAACGCGGAGATCGTCAACATCGGCGATGCCGTGTGGTGGGCGTTCGAAACGGTCACGACCGTCGGGTACGGCGACTTCGTTCCCGTGACATGGAACGGACGCGCGCTGGCTGTTCTCGTCATGCTCGTCGGCATCAGTGTGCTCGGCATCGTTACGGCATCCCTGTCAGCCGCTTTGGTGAAACGGACGCATCAGGGACCGGATCGGGTGGATGAGGTTCTGGCCGAACTCGCAGAAGTCAAGGCCACCTTGGCACGATTGGAGGCAACGCAGTCCAAGTGAAGCTCTACTGCGAAGTAGCCGCCACGAGATCCTGGATCAATTCGACATCAACATCCCAATCGACCGGAACTTTGATCGTCTTCTTGTTCACCGAATAGCCGGCGAGTCGATCTCGGAAACGATCGATGACTTCCGAGTCATAGGGAGCGATAAGTATGTGCTTGGTGAAGACTCCCAACCCGAAGACGTAGCGATCCCCCCGCTTGACCATCGGTTGATTCCAGGCGATCACTATCTCGGCGTCAGGGAAGGCATCGGTGATGGTCTCGAGGATCGCTCGTACGGTCCCTTGCTTCGTCGCATCGTGTTCGGCTAGGTACCCATCCACCGTGTCGAATCGCCTCGAGCTCGTCGAACCCCTTGAGTACTGGACGAGTGCATTCGCATGGGCACGTGAGAAACCGTGCTGCTCTTGCAGGAATGCCATCTGCTCGGGGTACTTCAGTCCGGAGACCTTCCTCATCTCCCGGTGCCAATGGGACATCGGCTTCCCGTAACGCTTCTCGATCACCGGGAAGTACGAGGCACGATCGGAGTCGACCACCCCCGGATCGTACGAGCATTAGTCTCCGGACATGAAAATCCTTCGGATAGTCGTCGCGCCCGTACTGGCATTGGGGTTGTCGTTTGGCTTGGCCACGGCCACCGCCGCGTCCCAAGCGTCGGACAGCAACGTCACGGTGGTGCGCGTCTACCACGCTGCCGTGGCTCCCACGAGCATCACGGGATCGGGCATCGGAACCGTCCGCACCTTCTTCATTCCAATCGCAGTCGATGGCGTTGCAGCCGATGGGCAGTACCTGGTGGGCACTTTGACCACCTTGGCCGAGGGCGTGAGCGACGGCCAAGAACTACGCAGCTCCAACCTCACATTCGTGGTGGGTGACGAAGCGAACCAACTGGTAGTCGGTGGGATCTCGCTCTATCCACCCGCGGGGGCAACCTTGGCACCCGGGCAGCGCACGATTCGCCCCATCCTCGGAGGCTCTGGCACCTACGACGGCGCTCGTGGGCAGATCATCTCCACCAATCTGGGGCCCAGTGGATGGACACACGTCCTTCGCATCCGTCTGTGATCACGGCGTATCGACTCCTGATGCACGAACCGCTCGAGACTGCAATAGTGCGAAGGTGAGATTCGGTAGAACAGCAACCGTGGCCCTGGCGCTCGCATGCGTTGTATCGCTCGCGCCAGCCCCTGCCTCAGCACACCAGGGCGTAAACCTCACGGATTCGGATTCGACGCCGAAGGCCGGGCCGCTACTGGTCGACGGAACGGTGTCCTTTGCTGTGCGAGCTGATATCGCGGCTGGCGACCGTCGTGGTTTCCGCTTCGATTTGGCTGCAGGGGATCGCCTCGCCATGCAGTTGCTGATCGTCGACACCCCACCGGGGAACCGACTCAGCCCCACCAAACTCCCCCGGGTGACGGTGACGGATCCTGAGGGCCGCAAGACGCGGATGATCATCGATGAGCGCACAGAGTTCTACGAGCCGTACGGGGGCACCAACTACTTCTACCTCTCGCGGATCGAGGAAGACGGCACCCCGGGAACCTACGAGGTTCGGGTGTCCGGGCGCAGCAAGCGTCCAGTCGAGACGGTTATCGCCGTCGGATATCGGGAAGTCCGTGGTGAAGTGCGTCGCAGAACTCGATCCGACGAACGCGCGGCCTTGTCCATCGCACATGCCATCCCTAATGTCACGGCAGCCTCCACGGTAGACGTCTACGCAGGTGGAACACGGATTGCTCAGGACGTAGATCCAGGGGACATGGAGACAGTGCGACTCAAACCCGGCGAATACGACATCGTCGTGGTCCCGGCGGGCAAGTCACGCCTCTCCTCCACACCCCTCCTCAACACGGACGGCATCGAACTGCGGCCTGGTGGTAATTACACGTTGGCCCTGCACCTCAGCAAGGCGGGACGACCCACAACCACCTTCTTCACGAATGAGACCCGAACCGTCGGCCAGAACATGGGCAGGATGACCTTCCGCCACATCGCTCAAGCGCCGAGCGTTGATGTGCGCTCACGTGGCTCAAGAATCATGACGGACCTCGGCAATGGCGAGGGGGCCGACACGGGGCTCATGGCGGGTGACTACAAAGTTCGTGTGGTCCGCGAGGGGACCCGCGACAAACTTCTGCCGATGAGTGTGCAGGAGATTACGAATGCACCCGGTCGTCAGGACATGGGCAACAACCGCATTCTCTACTTGTGGGGATCAGAGCAGGACGATTCGCTGCGTCTGATGGTTCAAGACTTCCCTCTCGACCTTCGATAACGATCACACTGTTTTTGTTCGGTCATCACTGGTGACCGATTCAAATGATCGATTTCTTTCCCGATCGGTGCATCCAAACGCGTTCGACGGAGCGAAGTAGGGGTAACAGACGAGCGTGGCAAACCGACCACGCAGATGTTCACCGGGAAGGACTTACCATGAGGAACTCACGAAAGAAGATCGCCGCCCTCGCCGCGACCACTGCGCTTACCGTCACTGGTGCCATCACTGCACCGGCTGCTCAGGCGGAAGATGGAACTACCAGCCTTGCTGCGGTTCTAGAAGTTGGAAGCGCCTCATTCGACAAGAACAGCGCAGACTTCGACATTCTCACCAAGGCAGCCGAAGCTGTCCTAGAAGCCAAGCCCGATTCCAACGTGGCGCTTCTCGCCGATGGAGATACGGCCCTTACGGTTTTTGCTCCGACGGATAAGGCATTCACCAATCTCGCCTCGGCGCTCACCGGCCATTCGGTGAAGTCGGAGTCCGCGGCCTTCGATGCCGTTGCTTCCCTGGGCATCGATACGGTCGAGACCGTGCTGCTCTACCACGTGATTCCCGGTAGCACGATTACCTCATCCGATGCCCTCGAGGCGAACGGCGCCGTCTTGGAGACAGCTGCACCAGGCAAGAACACCAAGGTGCTGGTCTCTGCTGCTCCTTCGATCCGTTTGCGCGACTACGCGCCGGAATTCAAGAACGCACGGGTGATCTTGGATGCCGTCGATATCAACAAGGGCAACAAGCAAATCGCTCACGCGGTTAACGCCGTCATGTTGCCTTTCGCGCCGTAACTGATCCGACGGAAGGGCCCTTCGACTTCGAGGGGCCCTTCCATCGTTGCGGAAAGGGCTTGCATACTCGTGACATGGCAACGGGTCCCTCGGCCGCTGCTTCCCGTGGTCGTCGTGGCCCCGGGTGGTACGCGTTCGCCACGCTTATCGCCCTGGTAGTCGCCGCGACCGTAGGCCTTTACATCGCTCAACCTCCTTGGGGCAGCGCATCGGCAAGTCGGATATCGGCAGACCCAATTCCCAGCCAGACACCCACTCCCGATGCCGCCGCCCTTCCGTCGAGCCCCCCAACAGCGGAACCCGAATCACCGCTGACTCTCCAGACATCACCCGTTCCCAGCCCCACACCTGATCCGACCTATCCGCCCGATCAGGTCGACGGCTCATGGCCCGACAACCCGCCGTGGGACGCCTGCCCGGCGCCGGTGTGGCCCGGCAAGCCCAGCAACGGCCTGCCCGGCGATGGACGCCGGGTCCTGATCCTCGGCGATTCCCTCACCCGCGATTCCCAGAAGCCGATGGCTCGATACTTAGAAGACAGCGGATGGACCCCCACCTTCCGCTGTTGGGGCTCCAAACGCCTGGACTGGGGCCTGGACCAGGTGAAACGCGCCAAGAAGATCGACCAGCTCCCGGAATTCGTCATCGTCGCCCTAGGCGCCAACGACGTCTCCTGGGTGCAGCCCGCCGTAACCGAGCAACGCGTGAACAAGCTGCTCGATCGACTCGGCCCGAAACGGCAGGTGTTATGGGTGGACCTGGACGTCGACTACAGCACCTTCTCCAGCACCCGCGCCGATTGGTTCAACAAGATGATTCGCAAGGTAGCCCGCGACCGAGCGAACGTGAAAGTCATCCCGTGGGAGAAGACGGCCCGAAGCGAGAAGGCGTACCGCTTCGACGGCATCCACTACGGCACCACCGGCTACCGCTTGCGCGGGCGCTTCCTCACCGATGCTCTCGACAAACACGCCCGTGTGCTGGAGCGCAACGCAGCTTCGGCAACCAACCCCAGCGATACCTACTAAGCGTCGAGACCTGCAGCCAGCGTCAGCCTCGGTCATGACAGCGCTGCTGTTAGACTCCCGAAATGACTAAAGCCAACAAAACTGTCCTAGCCGCCCTTACTGCTTGCGTTGTCGCGATGGCGCCCACTGGTGCCGCTCTGGCTAGCCAGTCCACGGCACCCAAGAACGTTGGGATCACAGGAATGTGGCTTGGTACGAATTACGGATTCGAGAACGGCATCTACAAGGACACTGCAGTGCGCTACACCGTTACCAGAGTCGACGGCATTGCCCTCACGGGAACCAAGCAGTGGCAGATGAACGATGGGCAATGGAGCGATCCAGAGATGTTCCAAGGAGTTCTCTATAAGTCCGGTGCTTTCCACGCAGTCGACAACGACGGATACTTAGTTGGCGAACTCGTATCCCCGACCAAGATTCGCGCGACCTACCTCGAAGCTGGCGAGGATCAGGCGGCCCTCGTTACCGTTCTGACAAAAGCGAGCCGCTGAGCATCGTGAGTAGCACCCGCGACTGAGCCCTACCGCCAGCTGAATCATCACGCTAACGGCTCCGCCCGCGTCTTCGCGGCGAATATGGCGACCGCGCCAACCGTTGCGATTGCCGCTACGGCAATGGTGAGCGATGCACCCAAGAAGTCCAGTGAGACTCCCCAGAGCAGTGTCCCCAGAGGTGACACGACACTTGCGGTAACAGCTAGGGCGGCAACGCCGACCATCTCGTCACCGCCTCGATCCGACCGGGCTCCGGCCGAAATCAACAGGGGGCGGAAGGTGAAACGACTCGCACCTAGGCCTATTCCCAGGAGCGTCCAGATAACGAGATCGATTGCCGGCTCAAGGAACACAGTCGACAAAGCAAACACCACCATGAAGGCACTCGCCGACACGAGAGCCCACAAAGCGCCGGAGATCTCCGTGGTCCGGCGAAGCAGTCTTTTCATAATGCCAGGGACGAGGATTCTTCCTGCTGCAGTTCCTGCGAGCATCAAGCCGGCGCCCGATGGCAAGGGGTCATGATCTACGTCGTTGAGGATGGGGACTAGCAGGTTGAACAGGGGGACCACAAGAATCACTGCGACGATCGTCAGTACAGCTAGTCGCCGCAGTTGAGCGTTAGTCCGCAACGCGTTCCACAAGTCTCGCGCGGAAGTTTGCTTCCGCTGCGCCGGCTCCTGCGTCGAGCGTGGACTACATCGACTCAGGAATACCGCGAGTGGAATCGTTAGCAGACCATTAGCCAGAATTCCTACTCCGGGATCGGTCTGTTGAATGAGAAGCCCGCCAAGGCTAGCGCCGAGTATCGCTGCGAGCCCTGAAACGACACCTCGACGAGCCAATGAGGTTGGGAGAGAGGAGGAATCGAGGTACGAGCGGGTCACGAATGGCGTCACGATTCCGCTGACGCCTGAAAGAAAGCCAAAGATAGGGGCCGCCAGATACAAGACGAGAAGGCTTGAATCTGTGAGGATCTCAATTGCGCCAACGATGGACCACGAAAGACAAACTCCTATTTGAGTGGTCACATAAACCCGGAGTCTCCCCCACCGGAATGTCAGCCTGCCGACATTCAAGGAGGCGACCGCCGCAGCAGCCAGCATCAGACTTAGGAATATTCCCGTTGTGAGACCGCCACTACCGGTTGCGGCATAAGTCGACGCGGAAGTCGCACCCAGCAAACCGGCCATCGTGCCGGCGACGCCAAGACCTCCGACGAACAAGAATCCGACGGCTGTTCGATCCACAGTTG
>CBFIHB010000011.1:0-28053 GCA_965662415.1 Actinomycetes bacterium
ATAGCTTCGTTATCCGCGAGTTACAGAGCTTCCGCTCCGGTCTCGCCAGTACGGACACGCACCACGGAATCGACCGGAGATGACCAGACTTTCCCGTCACCGATCTTCCCTGTTTGCGCGGCGCCGACGATGGCATCGATCACGTCCCCGGCGCGATCGTCTTCCACCACGATCTCGATGCGCACCTTCGGCACCAGTTCGACGGTGTATTCAGCACCGCGGTACACCTCGGTGTGCCCGCGCTGCCGCCCGAAGCCGGAGGCCTCGGAGACCGTCATGCCGTGGATATCCAGGCCCTCGACCGCGGTCTTCACATCGTCCAACTTGAACGGTTTGATGATCGCTGTTATCAGCTTCATCACTCCACCTCCTTCGCCCGGGCAGCATGCCCGACACCTGCGAATACGCCGCCGCCGCCGGAATCGCCCAGCTCGTACGCCGTTTCGGCGTGCTCGGCGAGATCGATGCCGCCGACCTCGTCTTCTTCGTCCTCACGGATACCCATGGTGGACTTGAGCACCAGGGCAATGATGCCCGCTAGGACGAAGGAGTACACCAGCACACCCGCGGCCGCGATGATCTGGACGATCAGCAGGTTGATGCTGCCGCCGTACAGCAGGCCGTTCTGGCCGCCCTCCGCCGCGAGATCCGAGGCGAGGAAGCCCAGTGCCAACGTGCCGACGACGCCGCCGACCAGGTGGATTCCGACCACATCGAACGAATCGTCGTAGCCCAGCTTGTACTTGAGCGTGACAGCCCAGGCGCAAACCGCACCGGCGATGATGCCGATCAAGATCGCACCGAGCGGTGTCACATTCGCACACGCAGGCGTGATGGCTACCAAGCCCGCGACGATGCCCGAAGCGGCACCCAGGGAAGTCGCCTTGCCGTCGCGGATCTTCTCCACGATCAGCCACGCGATGCCGGCACCACACGTGGCAAGCAGCGTGTTGGTCGCGGCGATGGCAGCGGTGTTGTCCGCGGCGTAAGCCGAGCCGGCGTTGAAGCCGAACCAGCCGAACCACAGCAGACCGGCACCGAGCATCACCATCGTCAGGTTGTGCGGACGCATCGGGGTCTTCGGCCATCCCAGGCGCTTGCCCAAGATGATGCAGACCGCGAGCGCAGCAGCACCGGCGTTGATGTGCACCGCAGTGCCACCGGCGAAGTCGATGACCTCCGCACCGCCGATGTTCAGCTGGCCGATCCAGCCACCGCCCCAGACCCAGTGAGCGACCGGGAAGTAGACCAGCGAAGCCCAAATTGCCGCGAAGATGATCCACGCGCCGAACTTCATGCGATCAGCGAGCGCACCGGCGATGAGGCCCACGGTCAAGCACGCGAACATCGCCTGGAACACCACGTCAACCATGACGGGGAATGCATCGCCTTCAGCCGGCGGTGCGAGTGCGGCCTCAAGGCCGAAGTAGTCGGTGAAGCTACCGACGAAGTAGCCGGCGGTGGAACCGTAGGCCATCGAGTAGCCGTACAGCGCCCAGAGAATGCCGACAATGAACAACGCGCCGATGACCATCATCAGCATGTTGAGTACAGATTTCGACCTGTTCATTCCTCCGTAGAAGAACGCCAGGCCGGGAATCATCAAGAACACCAGCGCGGATGACGTCAGCAACCACGCGGTTACGCCCGAATCCATAGAGGTACCTCCTGTTGTGTGGCCCTAGCCGAGGCACACAGTGGAGGTGCGGGGTTTCGTTACATCGCTTTAGAGGTTTCGCGTCTGTGACGAAACCTGCTTTCGTGTTTCGAGTGCGTTACGAGATCAGCGCGTCGACGAACTCCGCGGGATCGAAGGGAGCGAGATCATCCGGCCCCTCTCCTAGTCCGACGAGCTTGACCGGGACGTCGAGTTCACGCTGCACGGAGACCACGATGCCCCCTTTGGCCGTTCCGTCCAGTTTCGTCAGCACGATTCCCGTGACGTCGACCACTTCGGCGAACACGCGGGCTTGGACGAGTCCGTTTTGCCCGGTGGTGGCATCGAGCACCAGCAGGACCTCATCGACCTCGCTGTTCTTCTCGACCACCCGCTTGACCTTGCCGAGTTCGTCCATCAGACCGGTCTTGGTGTGCAATCTCCCGGCGGTATCGATCACCACGGTGTCCACACCGGCCCGCTGTGCGACATCGACCGATTCGAAGGCCACCGAGGCTGGATCCCCACCCTCTGGCCCCCGCACCACCACGGCGCCAACCCGATCCCCCCACGTTTGCAGCTGTTCGGCGGCCGCGGCCCGGAAGGTATCGGCGGCGCCGAGCAGCACCGTGCGGCCATCGGCAATCAGGACGCGTGCCAGCTTGCCCGTGGTGGTGGTCTTGCCGGTTCCGTTGACTCCCACGACCAACACCACCGCTGGCCGCCCGGATGCCTTGGTGGCGAGGGAACGATCCATCGACGGATCAACTAACGCGAGTAGTTCCGCTCGCAAAGTCTCGCGAACCGCATCCGATCCGGCTCCACCTTCGACCTGCATGCGCGTGCGCAGTTTGTCCATGAGCTCGGAAGTGGCGGTAACCCCGAGGTCCGCACCGAGCAGAACCTCCTCGACCTCATCCCAGGTGGCTTCGTCGACGTCCTCTCTCGACAGCAAGGCCAGCAAACCCTTGCCAAGGGCGTTGTTCGATCTCGCCAACCGTTCGCGCAACCGGTGCAGGCGCCCCTTGGTGGGCTCGGGGACCTCCACCTCCAGCAGTCCGGGTTCATCGAGCTCGATCGGGCTGGGGATCTCCTCGACGACCTCATCGGTTGCGGATCCGGGTCGATCCAGCACGGTCGTGCCCACATCGGCGATGTCCCGGCGCGGGGTGTCCCGCGGCTCGGTGTCGTCATCCCCTACCCCGGGTGCGTAGTCGATCCCCGGTCGCGGCTTGTCCTTCACTGACGCCTTCTTGCGCCCGCGGGTCAACGAGATGCTCGCACCGATGGCGAAGCCCAGGAGGACGACGGCTATGACGACGTACCAGGTCAACGAATCCATGACCGCATTCTCTCGCAGGCCCAACCGGCGGAAGGCCGGGCGCTCGAGTTAGGCGCTGACGGCCTCGCGGATGCGCTGACCGATCACCTGCGTAACGCCGTCCCCGCGCATCGATACGCCGTACAGGGCGTCGGCGATCTCCATGGTGCGCTTTTGGTGGGTGATGACGATCAACTGCGAACTGTCGCGCAACTCTTCGATCATGTCGATGAGCCGGCCGAGGTTGACATCGTCCAGGGCGGCCTCGACCTCATCCAGGACATAGAACGGGCTCGGGCGGGCCTTGAACAAAGCCACCAAGAAGGCCACCGCGGTCAGGCTGCGCTCGCCACCGGAAAGCAGCGAGAGCCTCTTGACCCGCTTGCCGGGCGGACGCGCTTCCACATCCACCCCGGTGGTCAGCATGTCGCTGGGGTCAGTGAGGACCAAACGTCCTTCGCCGCCGGGGAACAACCGCGCGAACACACCTTCGAATTCGCGCTCGACATCCCGGTAAGCCTCGGTGAATACCTGCTCGACTCGCTCATCGACCTCCTTGACGATGTCCAGCAAGTCCTCGCGGGTGCGCTTGAGATCGTCGAGCTGTTCGGTGAGGAAGCGATGACGCTCCTCCATCGCGGAGTACTCCTCGAGCGCGAGCGGATTCACCTTCCCCAGCAGTGCCAACCCTCGTTCTGCTTCCTTTAGCCGCTTTTCCTGCTCAGCCCGGACATACGGGTACGGCTCGGGTTCGGGTTCGCCTTCGGGAATTTCGTCCCCGGGTGCCCGCGGCGACGGCGGAACCGACTGCTCAGGCCCGTACTCGGCCATGAGCACATCGGCTTCGATGCCGTACTCCTCCAAGGCCTTGCTCTCCATTTGCTCGATGCGCATGCGCTGCTCGGCGCGCGCGAGTTCATCGCGGTGCACGCTGTCGCGCAGCCCGTCGAGTTCGGAGCCAAGAACCCGGAGTTGCTCGCGGACCGCTGAGAGTTGCTCGCTTCGTTCGCGCGCGGCGCGGTCGAGTTCACTACGGCGCCTTGCTGCCATCGCAACCGAGTGATCCAGACGCGACCTGACCACACCTACCGCACGCACCACCGCTTCGGCGACGAGCAGATCGCGCGCACGCCGTTCACGTCGCTCGAGAGCAGCCCGGCGCGCTGCTCGTTCGGCTTGAGCATCGCGCTCTAGGCCCGCAGCTCGATCGCCAACAGCTGACATGCGCTCCTCGGTGGTGCGCATCGCAAGCCGAGCGTCGACCTCCGCACTTCGCGCCCCTTGCGCGGCGGTATCGAGATCACCTCGCCGATCAAGACCAGGATCGGGTGTTGGGTCCTGCTCCATGACGCGCAGCCGTTCGCGCAGTGAATCGATCGAGGCTTCATCCTCGACGAGGGCAACGCGCGCAGCTTCGAGTGCCTGCTCGAGTCGACCTGCTTCCGCCGCGGCGGCCCGCGAGACCTGGCCGAGTTGACCGAGGCTCTCTGCGACGGCAGCCATCTGGGCATCGGACTCATGCAGATGCGACAGCGCCTGTTCGACTTCGCTGGCGGCCGCCGTCTGCTGGTCACGCGCCGCGGCGAGGTCGAAACGCAACCGCTCAGCCTGGGCGACTAGCGAGTCGAGTTCCGAGCGCGCTTGTTCGTAGGCGGTTTGGACCTCCACGAGCGAATCACTGACGGCCGAACCGCCGCGCACGATTCCGCGGCTCATCACATCGCCGGCTTCGCTGACCCAGGTCAAGTCCGGACGTACGCGCATCCCCTCGGCTGCATCGGCCACACCGGACACCAGGACGGCTCCGTCGAGAAGGGTGTCGACAGCCGGGCGGATGAGGTCTTCGCAGCGCACCAGATCGCGTAGCCAACGGCCTGCGGGGGGAGGATTGTTGGCCCCCTGGTTCGAGGCTGGGGAATCGTCGACTACGACCAAGGCCGCACGCCCTGCTTCGGACTCCTTGAGCACCGCAATGGCGTCGATCGCGGTGGATCGACCTCGCACCACTACTGCGTCGGCCATGTCCCCCAGGACCGCGGCAACGGCATGCTCGGCACCGCCGTCGATGTGCAGGTGCTCGGCAAGGGCGCCGACAACTCCCGGAAGTGCTGCATCCATGACTGCAGCACCGGCGTCCGATCGACGCATACCCAATTCCAGTGCCGCACAGGTGGCTTCCGCCGCGGCGCGTTCGCGCTCGACTCTCGCCTCGCTACTGCGCAATTCCTCGACCCGTGCATCGGCTTGCGCCAGCAGGGCTTGAGCCCGCTCGTGGGCATCATCGAGGCCGACCTCGCCTTGGTCGAGACCGACGATGTCCACTTCCACCCGCGCGAACTCCGCCTGGGCGTTCTCGGCGCGCTGCCGGGCCTCGGTGATCTGGCCTTCGAGCCGACTGATCTCCGCGGTCCGTGCATCACGACGCGTCTGCGCCGCGTTGACCTTGCCCTCCAGCGTGGCCAAGCCCTCGCGGCGGTCTGCGGCCGCAGCTTCGAGGTCCGCGATGCGCTGCTGCTCCACTGTCAGCGCTTCCTCCGCGCGTGCGCGGGCGGATTCTGCCGCGACGAGTGCGTCTCGCAGGGATTCCACTTCGCGACCGAGTTCGAACTCCTGTGCGCGCAGCGATCGCGCTTCGGCTTCGAGTTGCTCCGGATCACGCCCGGGCACCTGCGTTTCCTCTTCTTCCGGTTGCAGATGGCGGACGGTTGCGCGGGCAAGTTGTTCGAGACCGTGGAAGCGTTCTTGCACGGAGGACAACGCGAACCAGGTCTCCTGCGCGAGGGTGAGTTGCGGTGACTGCTCGCGTTCGTCGGCTTCGTATCCGCTCTCGCGAGCGTGCAATTCCTCGATCGTCGACTCGACCTGCGCTTGGCGCTGGCGCAGAGCGGTTTCGTCTGCAACTTCGGCCTCCAATGCGGACCGCACCTGGAGCAGATCATCGGCAAGTAGGCGGAGTCGGGCGTCCCGCACATCGGTTTGGATGACAACTGCGCGGCGTGCCACTTCGGCTTGTCGCCCGAGGGGCTTGAGTTGTCGTCGTAATTCGGTAGTCAGGTCCTGCAGGCGCGTGAGGTTGGCCTGCATCGAATCAAGCTTGCGCAGCGCCTTCTCCTTGCGCTTGCGGTGCTTGAGGACCCCGGCAGCCTCCTCGATGAAGCCGCGACGATCCTCAGGTGTGGCGTGCAGGATCGAATCGAGCTGACCTTGCCCCACGATTACGTGCATCTCCCGGCCGATACCGGAGTCCGAGAGCAGTTCTTGGATGTCCAGCAGCCGGCAGGTCTCGCCGTTGATCGCGTACTCCGAACCACCGTTACGGAATAGCGTCCGCGAGATCGTGACCTCGGTGAATTCGATCGGCAGTGCGCCGTCGGAGTTGTCGATCGTCAAAGCAACTTCGGCCCGACCGAGCGGAGCGCGGCCGGAGGTTCCCGAGAAGATGACGTCTTCCATCTTGCCGCCGCGCAGGCTCTTGGCGCCCTGCTCGCCCATCACCCAGGACAGGGCATCGACCACATTGGACTTGCCTGAGCCGTTGGGGCCGACAACGCAGGTGACCCCGGGCTCGAACTGCAAGGTGGTCGCCGAGGCGAAGGACTTGAACCCTTTGAGGGTCAGCGTCTTCAGGTGCACGGGCCGGGCATCTCCATTCGGTCGCGTTCCCGCGCGCGGCGGGAAGCAGGTCGCGGGGAAGACCTGGGAAGGCGCGATGCGATGCTACCTAGCCCACACCCCCAGACCGCGTCACCACGCGGTCGATTCACTCTCCGTACTGCCCCTTTTCCCAGCGCCTGGGGAGAAGACGCCGGATTCCCCCAATGGTGGGAAATCCACCGGAATTTCTCCCCGACCCCGGGAAAGCGTTAGCGGGGGGCGCGAGGGGAACGCTGGCAGCGTGGGCAGCGGTAACTCGAGCGGTTCATGAACGCTTCACGGCGGATCGGCGCTCCGCAGCGGCGGCACGGCTCGCCTTCGCGGCCGTAGGCATCGAGCGATCGATCGAAGTAGCCGGATTCGCCGTTCACATTGACGTACAGCGAATCGAAGCTCGTCCCGCCCTGGTCGAGCGCGGAAGTCATCACATCGCGGGCGTGGTCGAGCAAACCGATCACCTTGCGGTTAGTCAGCGGCGATGTGGGGCGTCTGCCGTGCAGCCGGGCGCGCCACAAGGCTTCGTCGGCGTAGATGTTGCCGATACCCGATACCACCGATTGGTCGAGTAGCACGCGCTTGATCTCGGTGTCCTTGCGACGGATAGCGCGTGCGGTAGCCGCATCGTCGAACTTCGGGTCGAGCGGATCGCGGGCGATATGCGCGATGGTCACCGGAACGCCGTCGTGAAGCTCATCGAGATACATGCCGCCGAAAGTGCGTTGATCGACGAACCTCATCTCTCGTTCGTCGTCATCGAATCGGATGCGCACCCGCAGGTGTTTTTCGTCGTCCGCGCGCTGCGGCTGCATGAGTACCTGCCCGCTCATTCCCAAGTGCACGACCAGCGCAGCGTCGTCGTTGTCGACAAGCGGCAACCACAGGTACTTGCCCCGCCTGCTCGCGCACCGAAACGAATCCCCGCCGAGCTGTGAGCGCAACCGCGGCGCCCCGCCAGGGCTGCGGCGAACCGATCGCGGATAACGAACGTCGACCGTCGCGATCGTGCGATTGGTTGCCCAGCGATCGATCCCGCGCCGGACTACCTCGACTTCGGGCAGTTCAGGCATCGACGGTGGGCGGGCCCTGCAATGCCTCGTAGGCCTGGGCGGCGGCCTCCTGCTCGGCGAACTTCTTGCTGCGGCCATGGCCGATCCCGAGCACCTGTCCACCCACGAGGACTTCGGCGGTGAACTCCTTCGCATGATCAGGGCCAGTGTCCGTGACCCGGTACTCCGGAACGCCACTCTCGGTCTCGGCCGCGCGCTCTTGCAGCGAGGTCTTCCAGTCCAATCCGGCACCCAGGTTCGCCGACGTCGCGATCAGGGGCCCGAAAACCCGCTCGATGAAGGCACGGGTCGTCTCCAGGTCGGTCGACAGGTACATCGCGCCGATCACCGCCTCCATGGCATCGGCCAGGATCGAGGACTTGTCCTGACCACCAGTGCTTTCCTCCCCCTTGCCCAGCAGCAGGAAACCACCCAGGTCGAGTTCACGAGCTACGTCCGCGAGCGCCTGCGCGTTGACCACCGCTGCTCGCAATTTGGCCAATTGGCCTTCGGGTTCTTCCGGGAAATCGCGATACAGCCGCTCGGTGACCACGATGCCCAGCACCGAATCGCCCAGGAACTCCAAGCGCTCGTTGGTCGGCAGTCCGCCGTTCTCGTAGGCGTAGGACCGGTGGGTAATGGCCTGACGCAAGAGCCCGGGATCTACCCGCTGTCCGAGGGCCAGCATCAACGACTCCACCGATTCGTCGATGCTCGACGGGGACAT
The DNA here is from genome assembly GCA_965662415.1 of Actinomycetes bacterium. Taxonomy (GTDB): domain Bacteria; phylum Actinomycetota; class Actinomycetes; order S36-B12; family S36-B12; genus S36-B12. The sequence goes on from CBFIHB010000011.1 coordinate 8,406, forward strand.
CCCGGTCATCCCTTCCGCTCCGCACGCATGCGTGCACTCAACATCGCACTGTGGACGATAGCGACAAGATCAGCGATCGTGGCGGGAACGGCATCAGGTTCCGGATCTTCATTGAGAGGACAACCCAGATGATCGCTCACCACGGCCCACTCCGCCGCGGTGCCGCTCCAGCCCAAGGATGCAAGCGGCGTGTCACCCCTCACCGACTCCGGATCGACGTCCAGGGCGATCGCCACCGCCGCGATGTCATCTGCCGTGTTGCTCATGCAGCATCCAGCGGTTCGCCGCGCGCATCCAACTGCCCGAATGCGTCCAGTGATCGACGCACCTCGTCAACCACGCCTCCTGCGTGCAAGGCAGCTGCGCGATTGATGCACGCGATGATCTCGATCGGACTCGAGGCACCGTGACCCACCACCACCGCGCCCGGGACACCGAGGAGCACCCCACCGGAGAGGAAATGGGAGGTGCGCAGTAGTTCGCGCGCAGGCCCATCGTTTCCATAGGCCCGAGCCATGGTCGACACCGACCAGCGCAATGCACCCTCCATTGACTTCAACGCCACGTTGCCCGTGAAGCCATCGACGACGACGACATCAGCTGCGCAATCACCAACGAGGTCATGACCTTCGACCGGGCCGATGTAGTCCGCTGCGAAGGCGGACTCCAAGAGAGCATCGGCGTTCTTGCGCAAACGATCGCCTTTGCCGCGCTCGGATCCGATCGTTAGCAAGCCAACACGCGGCGCTGCGATGCCCAAACTGCGCGCATAGACCCTTCCGGCGCACGCGAAGCGGATCAGGTCGTGCTCGGTCGCGAATGGAGCCGCGCCACAGTCGACGAATACGAGCGGCCCGCGCCCGCTGGGCAGTTCGACGGCTAGTCCGGGTCGACCCATACCCGGCAATCGCCCCAGTCCGAAGACACTCGCGGCGACCGTGGCACCGGTGTGACCAATGGACACGAAGGCATCCGCGCGCCCGTCACGCAATGCGTCGATGCCCACCGTGCTCGTGAGATCGTCGCGCTCGCGGACCAGGGCAAGCGTTTCTTGCGAGGACGAAGTCATCGGTACGCAGTCGTTCGCGTGGGCGATATCGGCGGCATGCTCACCGTGAATGTCCACACCCCGCTCGGCAAGCAGTTCCTCGGTCAGGTTCCGAGGTCCAACCACGCAAAGTGACACGGGCGACGATCGGTCGACATCAGGCGACGCGGGCTGCCGAAGGAACTGCGCCAACGCATCGGCAACCACCCCCGGTCCCGCATCGCCTCCGAGGAGGTCGATGGCGACTCGGGTCATGGACTAAACGTCAAGGACACGCCGCTTGGCGTAGGTGCCGCAGTTCGGACAGGCCGTGTGAGCCGGACGCTTTTCCTTGCAGCGGGCGCAGGTGACCAGGGTCGGCGCGCTGGCTTTCCACTGCGAACGCCGGCTGCGGGTGTTGGACCGGGACATCTTGCGCTTGGGGACGGGCACGGCTCTTCCTCTTCTCGGGTGCGCGCAGAGCCTAATGGAACCCTGCAGCAGCGCAGATTCTCCCCTACTGCTCCGGTGGCTCCCGCTTCGCCCCCTCATCGGATTCACTCAACAGCGCCTCGAGGGCTGCCCACCGTGGGTCGCCCGAGGGGTGATCGTGCGGGGAATCGGCGGACTCGACGCGCTCGCCGCACTGAGCACAGATGCCCCCGCAATCCGGGGAACACAGGGGCGCGAGCGGTAGCGCAAGCACTACTGCATCGCGCAGCGCTTCGGCGATATCGATCGCTTCGTCGACCACCTCCGGCTCCGGCTCGTCCTCGTCGTGAGCGTCGTCGGCGATGAGCGCCCCTCTGGCATCGGTCGCCGGGTAGCGGTACATCTGATCCAAGGCAACGGTCTCGGACCACTCGATCGGATCGAGGCAGCGCGAGCATTCGGCGTGCACGTCGACATCGGCAGTTCCGCTCACCCAGATGCCTTCGATTACGGATTCCAAACTCAGATCGATCTCGATCGGCGAGCCCTCGACAACCCGAGCCATCGCTACTGACAAGTCGGCAGGAGCAGGGATCTGCGCGGAGTACTCCAGGCGGCTGCCGGGTTGGCGCGGAAGACGGGTGACGTCGATCGATGTCGCAGCGACGCCGGACACAGTCAGTACTCCTCGCGCGCCTCGGCGTCGAAGAACTCGCCACCGTCTTCGACCGGGGCGAGATCCTCGTACATCTGGCTGCGGATGCGCTCGCGGCCACGGTCGACCGTCTGCAGGGTCTTTTGCAGCGTTATCTCGAAGCTCGCGAGCTTGGCATCGATGTAATCGTCTGTTTCCTGGCGCATCCGAGAGGTCTCCACAACCGTCTCACCCCTCAGGGCCTCGGCCTCGGCGACAGCAGCGAGGTACACCTCATGCTCGGACACCATCTTGTCGGCTTCGGTGCGCGCCCGCTCCAAGATGCGGTCGGCTTCCCGGCGCCCGTCTTGCACAACAGCTTCCCTATCGGCGAGCAGTTCATCCGCGCGTTGCACCGAATCCGGCAGTAGCTGACGAATCTCCTCGATGAGGTCCAGCACCTGGGAGCGGTTGATCACACACGACGCCGACAACGGCATCGACTTGGCGTCTTCGACGAGCACCGTGAGCTCGTCGAGGCGTTCTTGGATGTCCACTCCTGGGCCTCCCGTTCGCTGGGCCCCGCTGCCTGCGGGCGCCCTTCACATTCTGTCGGACAACTTCTCCGGGAAGCGGTCCAACACGGCCTGGGGAACCAACCCGGTCACATCGCCGCCATAGCGGGCCACTTCCTTGATCAGGCTCGAAGACAGGTAGCTGTACTGGGGGTTAGTCGACACGAACAAGGTCTCAATCTCGGCGAGTCGGTGATTCATCTGCGCCATCTGGAGTTCGTAGTCGAAATCGCTAATTGCTCGCAATCCCTTCACGATCGCCTCGATGCCGTGCTCGCGGCAGTAGTCGACTAGCAGACCGTGGAAGGAATCGATCCGAACATTCGGCAGATCCGCGGTCACCTGGCGCAGGATCTCCATTCGCTCCTCGACGCTGAACATTCCCGCCTTGTTGGGGTTGACGAGGACTGCCACGGTGACCTCTTCGGCGATACGCGCGGCGCGCGTGAATACATCGAGGTGGCCGTTGGTTACGGGGTCGAAGGACCCCGGGCAGATCGCCCTCATAGCGGCTGTTCCTCCCGATCGCCTCGATCGCCTCGATCGCCCCGAATATTCGTGGCGCGACCGTACCAAAGCACGGTATCGCCGTAGGTGCGTTCGCTGTCGGGCTCGATGCCCTCGGGGAAGGGCGATCGCCCTTCTTGCGATCGGGCGCTCGTTGATCCAGCGCTGCGGGATCGCCGTTCGATCACCACGAGGGCACCAGGGGCCAGCCAGCCGTTCTCGAGGGCAGCATCGAGGATCATCCGCACGCTGAGGTTGTCGTCGTCGTACGGCGGATCGCCGATCAGCACATCGAAGGCCCCACCGGCGGGCGGCGCTGCGACCGCGCGTGACATCGTCGCCCGCTGAGCCCGCACGCCACTGGCATCGAGTGTTGCGATGTTGCCCTCGATCGTGCTGACCGCGGCGCGCGCGCTATCGATGGCGAGCACCCGCCGCGCGCCTCGGCTCCACGCTTCCAGGGCAATCGCGCCGGACCCCGACCACGCATCGCACAGCGAAACCTCGTTCCACGAACGTCCCTGCGCCAGCAGCGTCGCTTCGATGCTCGCGAATAGTGCCTCGCGCACACGATCGGAGGTGGGTCGGGTTCCGCGCGCGGGTACCGCGAGCCTGCGCCCTTTCGCGCGTCCCGCGATGATCCTGGTCACGACTTGTCCAAGAACTCGGCTTGTTCGGCATCGAGATGATCGATGGCGGCACGCAGGGCCGGGTGGCTGGCGAGAGTCCGATCCCCCGTCAAGACCTTTTCGGCTGCCGACCGCGCCTGCGCGATCACGTCGGCGTCTTCGACCACACGCAACAGGCGAAGCGAGGAGCGCGCACCGGATTGGGAACCACCCAGGACATCCCCCTCGCGGCGAATCTCAAGATCGCGTTGGGCTAGTTCGAAGCCGTCCCGGGTTGCCGCCACGGCATCGAGACGTTCGCGTGCCGGTGAGCCCGGTGGAGCGGAACTCACCAACAGGCAAACCCCCGGCAACGATCCGCGGCCGATGCGTCCGCGCAGTTGGTGCAACTGCGATATGCCGAAGCGATCGGCGTCCAACACGATCATCATGGTGGCATCGGGCACATCGACTCCGACTTCGATCACGGTGGTCGAGACCGCGAGATCCACTGTGCCATCGCTCAGGCCGGACATGACGGCGTCCTTCTCCTCGGCGGACATGCGTCCATGCAGCGCAGCGATACGTGCCTGCGGCAGCCGTTGGACTGCTTGCTCGTAGACGTCTTCGACTGTCGCCGTAGTGTCGGCCGGATCATCACTTTCCTCATCACTGTGGCTGGCGTCGATACGCGGACACACGATGAACACCCGATGACCCGCCTCGATCTCCTCGCCAGCGCGCTGCCAGAGCCGCTGCATATGTGTCGGCTGGCTGATGGGGTCGACCACGAACGTTTGGACCTCTGCGCGGCCGGCGGGCACCTCGGCCAAAGTCGAGACGTCCAGATCTCCGAACACCGTCATGGCAACCGTCCGCGGGATAGGTGTGGCGGTCATGACGAGCACGTGCGGGTGGGTTCCTTCCGGGGCTCGTCGAGTCAGCGCAGCACGTTGCTCGACACCGAAGCGGTGCTGCTCGTCGATAACCACCAGGCCCAGATCGGCGAAATCGACCGTGTCCTCCAACAGGGCGTGGGTGCCCACGATCAGTCCAGCACGGCCACTTGCGATCGCCTCGAGCGCCTCGCGGCGCTGTCGCGACCGAGCTGAGCCGGTAAGCAACACCACCGACGTCCCCTCGATATTGACGTCCAGTGAGGCATGACGTGAATCGCCCGCCTCCGCGAACAGCGTGCCCGCCTCGGCCAGGGTTCCAAGGAGCCGACGGATGCCTGCTGCATGCTGGGTTGCGAGCACTTCGGTCGGAGCGAGCAAGACCGCCTGTCCGCCATCGGCCACCACATCGAGCATCGCGCGAAGGGCTACCACGGTCTTGCCGCTGCCCACATCACCCTGCAGTAAGCGTTGCATCGGGACATCGCGCGCGATGTCCTCACTAATCTGCTTACCGACCTCGATCTGCCCATCGGTCAGCGCGAACGGCAAAGCCGCATCGAACGCCTCGCGCAAGGGGGATCCCTCGACGGTTCGCGGGGTCGCGCGGTGACCTTGCGCAATCATCCGCCGCTCAACCAGCGCAGACTGCAGGACGAAAGCCTCGTCGAACGCGAGCCGCCTGCGCGCCTGTTCGATCTGCTCCCACGTCTGCGGTCGATGGATGGCCTCAACCGCTGCGCTCATCTCGATCAGGCCGGCTTCCATTCGGATCGCCTCCGGCATCGGGTCTAGGTCGCCAACTCGATCCCCGAGAGCATCCAGTGCGATGCCCACCGACGTCTGGATCTGCCAGCTGGTGACCGATTTGCAGGATCGATAGACCGGGATGATCGCGCCGGCGAAACCCGCTGCCACGGCGTCGCTTTCCTGTTGTCCTGTTTGGTCGAGCAACAGGTACTGCGGATGGGCGAGTTGGCGCTGATTCCGGTAGGTGCTGATCGTCCCGGCGAACAGTCCGCGCTGACCCACCTTCAACTCGCGCTCACGCCAGGCCTGATTGAAGAAGGTGATCACCAAGGAATCGGTTCCATCGGTGACCAGGACCTCCAGGATCGATCCCTTCTTGCTTCGCATGCGGCGGGTGGTTACCGAGGCGACATCGGCCACGATCGTCACGTGGTCACCATCGGAAAGGCCGGCGATGGCGGTCAGTTCCCCACGTTCGGCGTAGCGGCGTGGGTAGTGGCGCACGAGGTCTCCCACGGTCACCAAGCCCAAGCCACGCTCCAATGCCCCGGCGGTCCGCCCGCCCAGCACGCCGCGCAACTTGGTGTCCATAGCCACCACCACGTGTCGGACGCTACCTGCCTGGACCCACGCCACGGGGGTCGTGGATGCTCGAGGCCCCAGGGTCGGCTACCCTTATGCGGCTAGTGATCGGCGCCCGGCCGGGATGCGATGACGCAAACGCCCGGCTCGGTCCCACGAAAGAATTGACGAACAACAAGGAGTGCACCGTGGCTGCTAACTGCGACGTCTGCGGCAAGGGTCCGGGCTTCGGGCACAACATTTCCCACTCGCACCGACGCACCAAGCGCCGTTGGAACCCCAACATCCAGCGCGTTCGTGCAGTCGTCGGTTCCACGCCCAAGCGCCTGAACGTGTGCACCTCGTGCATCAAGGCCGGCAAGGTCACCCGCGCCTGAGCGCACCGGAACCAATCGCCGCCTCATCGGAAGTGGGAGTAGCCCCCGGGCTCTGGCCATACCTCGCCGTCGACAAGCACCTGAGGCTCGTCGTCGCGCGATTCGGTAACTGACCCAATTACCACGAATCCCACCGGCAGTTTGCCCTTTGCCGGAAAAGCCCCGACAAGCGCATGGTCATCACCCCCGGTGAGCATCCACCCTTTCGCGTCGACGTTGTACGCGGAGGCTGCAGCTTGCATCGGTTCAGGCACCTCGAAAGCGCTCGTGTCGTGCGTAGAGATATCTATATCGACGCCCGACGCCGCTGCGATATGGCCGAGATCGGCGATCAATCCATCGCTGACGTCGATCATCGCGTGGGCGCCGGCAGCGGCAGCTCGCTTTCCCGCCGTGTAGTCGATCTCCGGGAACCGGTGAGCATCCACCAGAGCCTTGGGGGAACGAAAGCCCCGTCCCAGGACCGCAAGTCCAGCGGCCGCCCAGCCCAGCCGCCCACACACCGCGATACGGTCCCCCACCTGAGCGCCACCGCGCGTGAGCGCGTCGCGCCCCTCGAGCGTTCCGAGAGCCGTCACCGAGATCACGATGGCATCACCTTCGGTCGTGTCCCCACCGACTAGTACCGCACCGGCAAGCGCCGCTTCCTGAGTCAACCCGGCGGCCATCTCGCTCACCCACACGGTGGGCAGGTCGGTCGGTGCGACCAATCCGACCAGCAGGCCCGTGGGCGCCGCACCCATGGCGTTCACATCGGACAAACTCGCCGCCGCTGCGCGACGACCTACGTCGATCGCCGACGACCAATCACGCCGAAAGTGCCGCCCTTCGACGAGGACGTCGACGCAGGCGACCACTCGACCATCGGGTGCCATCACCACCGCGGCGTCATCTCCCGGTCCTAGCTCCGCGATCGTCGCGGGCACGTGCACCGATTCCACGATGCGGTCGATGATCGCGAATTCCCCGACATCGCCCAGGGTGTTCTCGCCGCTCATCTATCCACCTTCGCCCGAAGTAACCTGCCGTTGTGGTCGCGTCAGCCTACGTCGTCCGGTCCGCAGCGATCGCTTCCCTCTCGCTGCTGCTGATCGGCTGTTCACGACCCGTCGATGTGCAAGCACCACCGATCGACGAGTCATGCGAACCGATCTTGGCCGCCGCACCGATCAACATCCTGGGCGAACTCCAGCGCGAAACGACTCCCGCCGATGCGGCTGCCATCGCCTGGGGGGATCCGCCGATCGTCCTGGTGTGTGGCATTTCCACTGAGGTGCCCGCCGATGCCCAGGTAGTGGAAGTGGACGGCGTTGCGTGGGTCGCTCAAAGCACAGACGCAGGCACCGTCTTCACCACCCTCAATGGTGCTCCGGCCTTGCAGGTGCGGGTTCCGGTGGATTACCGGCCCGAAATCGATGTGCTGTCCGAGTTGGGCGACGTCATCGCAAACAGCGTGGACGCCATCGGTATGTCATGATCCTTGGGTGCCCCGCATCGACGCCCCCACCATCACCGAGCACCGAGACCAGCGCCGCGCCGCTTTACTCGAAGCTGGTCACGAACTCGTCCTAAGCGGCGGTCCCACCGCAGTGACGATGACTGCAGTTGCGGCCCGCGCCGGACTGTCCCGTCCTGCGGTGTACGAGTACTTCTCCTCCACCCAGGACTTGCTGTCGAACGTCCTCAGCGAACGGATGGAGATCTGGACCGCAGAGGTGGGTAAAGCGCTTGCGGGGAGGAATACACCTGAGGAAAAGGTGGGCACGTACGTGCGGGTCTCGCTCGAACTCATCAGCGATGGAAGCCACGGGCTGTTGGTGCTACTGAGCAGCGAGACATTGCCCCCTGACGTGCGCCGCACCCTCGGGGCCCTGCACGCGACACTCGCCGCTCCCTTGAGTTCGGCGATGCGAGACCTCGGCATCGCGGATGTGGATCGCGCCACCAGGTACGTCCAAGGACTCGTCGAGGCGGCAGCGCGCCGCATCGAACCCGGCCAAGACGCTTCGGCCGAGATCGAAGCCGCCACGGCTTTCGCTATCGCGGGAGTTTCGGCGCTAGCGTCGTCGTAATCCGCTAACGCAATCCCGCGCGGCGGGCGTGCGCCTCGCGCACGAGGCAATCGACCAGTTCTGAATACGGGACACCTGACTCCTCCCACATCCGCGGGAACATGGAGATGGGCGTGAAGCCGGGCATGGTGTTCACTTCGTTTACCACGATGTGAGAGTCGTCCATGACGAAGAAGTCCACCCGCGCCAACCCCTCGCACCCGGTGGCCGCGAAAGCCCGGTTTGCCAATTCCCCGGCGCGCTCGTGCAACTCATCGGACATTGGTGCAGGGACCAACAACTCAGCGCCATCGGCGAGGTACTTTGCGTCGAAATCGTAGAAGTCGAAACCCGGACGAACCACGATCTGCGCGCAACGGCTGGCTTGCACGCCACCGCCCGGTAGTTGGCGTACCCCGCATTCGATCTCGCGAGCACCAGCCGCTGCCTGCTCCACGATCACCCGTGGATCGTGGCCACGCGCTGTCTCGATCGCGTCGATCAATGGGGCTTTCCCACCCGAGCCCAGATCCACTCGGGTGATACCCATCGACGAGCCCGCTCGGGAGGGCTTGACGAACACGATCGGACCGAGGTCGGCTATACGCGCGATCAGATCCTCACGGGCGGACTCCCAGGCACTCTCGCTCACGGCAACCCACGGCATGACCGGCACTCCGGTTGCTTGCAAGACCTGCTTCATGGTGATCTTGTCCATGCACAGTGCTGAGGCGAGCACACCTGATCCGACGTAGGGAACGCCTGCGAGTTCGCAGACCCCTTGGATCGTGCCGTCTTCGCCCCACGGCCCGTGCAGCACCGGGAAGACAACGTCAACACGAATCGGATCACCGTCGATAAGAACGCCATGCACACTCGGATCCATCGGCAGGTGCACTGTGCGCTCACCGTGCTCCACCACCGGAAGTTGATCGGCACGCAGGTCCGCAGGACTGAAGTCATAGGCCACGAGGCCAGCGCTAGGCGTCATCGCGATGGGAACCACCCGATGCCCGGCCTCCTCGAGGGCTTCCCACACGGCTGCGGCGCTGATGCATGAGATGGAGTGCTCGCTGCTGCGGCCGCCGAAGACCAACGCCACCGTCAGCCCTTCTGGAGAGGCAGGCGAAGCAGGAGGCATGGTGCGCACGCTAGCGGCCGTAGGGCGCCAACAGGCTGCGCACCACTACGGTCGGGCCATGAACTCGGCCGAATCGCCGCGCGACCAGGCGACCATCGCCGTCACCGCTGGGCGCCCGGAGCGCATACCCGATGCCCCCTTGAACACTCCGATCGTGCCCGCCTCGGCCTTCGTTGCCGGCGGACCAACGGAATACGCCCGCGAAGGTGGCCCCACCATCGCGGCGTTCGAGGCACTTCTCGCCGCTCTCGAGGGAACTCCCGAGTCCGCACCGGCGATCGCGGTTGCGTTCTCCTCGGGAATGGCGGCAGCCGATGCTGTTCTCGACACCGTTCCGATCGGGGGTCGGGTGATCGCACCCACCACCACATATACCGGTGTGGCGGTACGTCTGCGCGAACTTCGCGACCGTGGCGCTATCGACCTGCAACTCGTTGACATCACGAACACCGATGCCGTAACTGCAGCAACCGCATCCGGCGCTGATCTGCTGTGGCTTGAGTCCCCCACGAACCCGCTACTCGAGCAGGCCGATCTGGCTACCTTGTTGGCACACGCCCGCGACGCCGACATCCGCACAGTTGTCGACAACACCTTCGCCACCCCGATCCTGCAACAGCCCCTACACCTCGGTGCGGACGTCGTGTTGCACAGCGCCACGAAGGGACTGTCGGGACATTCAGACCTGCTGCTCGGTGCATTGGTGACAACCGATGACCAACTCGCGGAAACCTTGCGTACCCGCCGGATACTTCTCGGTGCCTCGCCGAGCGCATTCGATGCATTCCTCGCCACCCGGGGGATGCGAACGCTCGCCGTGCGCATGACCAAGGCGCACGCGCGCGCCGCCTACCTCGCCGACCAACTCTCGACCGAACCGAAAGTCAGTCGAGTCCGAGCCTTCGGATCGATGATCACCATGGAATTCGGCGGCGACGCAGACCGCGCCCAGCGGGTTTGCGAAGCAACCAGTATCTGGGTGCACGCTACGAGCCTGGGGGGCGTGGAGTCTTCGCTCGAGCGGCGGCGACGTTGGCCACTGGAAGCCGATCATGTTCCCGAGGACCTAGTGCGAGCCTCCGTAGGTATCGAAGACGCTGAGGACCTGTGGCGGGATCTCGCGCGTGCCATTCATAACAGCTAGATACTCACAGACGCAGATCGGTCTCAGCCTTGGTGTCACGAGACATGAAAGCTGCTGCCATGACCGTCGGCGAATGACCGTGATGGAGCACGTTCACCACCTGCTCGGTGATCGGCATCTCCACCCCGTGTGCGCGCGCTAACTCCAAGATCGGCGTACAACTCTTGTATGCCTCACAGGTCTGCCGGGTGATCTCGATCGTTTCCTCGACGGTGAGACCGGAACCGATGTTCTCTCCGAATGTGCGATTTCGGGATAACGACGATTGACACGTAGCCACAAGGTCACCGACACCGGCAAGACCTTGGAACGTGAGTGGATCGGCTCCGAGCGCCACCCCGAGCCGCGCCATCTCCGCAAGACCGCGAGTGATCAAAGAGGCCTGGGAGTTCTCCCCCAGCCCCATCCCAACGGCCATGCCGTTGGCGACAGCGATCACGTTCTTGACCGAACCACCGATCTCGGTACCAACCACGTCGGTCGTCCAATACGGACGGAAGTAGTTCGTGGTGCAGGCCGCCTGCACGGACTGTGCCATCTGCGGATCGACACAGGCAACGGTACTCGCGGTCGGCTGACGCTGGACGATCTCGCGAGCCAGGTTCGGCCCGGAGACCACCGCGATCTGATTTGCCGGGGTGCCGAGTGTCTCGGCGATCACTTGACTCATCCGCGCTGTGGTGCCGATCTCGATGCCCTTGATCAGCGAGACCACCACCGCATCTGCCGGCACGTAGGCCTTCCACTGCATCAGGTTCGCGCGGACCGCCTGCGCCGGTATGGCTAGCACCACCAGATCGGCTTCCGATAGCGCTTCGGGTGCCGACAAGGTGGCCGTGAGGTTCTCCGGCAACTCGACTCCGGGGTGGTACGTGCGGTTCTGCCGAATGGTGGTGATCTGCTCGACGGTTCGTTCATCACGCGACCAAATAGTCACGTCGCGACCCGCATGGGCGAGCACCATCGCAAACGCTGTCCCCCACGAACCCGAGCCCATCATCGCTACCCGATTCATGAGCCATCCCCCGCGTCCGCCTCGATGCCCACACCGACATGCTCCGGGACGAACCTCTCGCGCGGCGGATCCTCTCCGCGGATCTGCGCCAACTCTGCGGTCAGCGCATCGAGGATTTTGTCGGTTGCCGCTTCCAGTACGTCATGATCAAGCGGTTCATCAGCGAATTCCGAGAGATCGACCGGCGGTCCGATGCGAACGTGCATGGTCTTGCGGGGCAGCAAGCGCAACTCCTTGCGGTAGGCGCGCATGACATCGGTGGCACCCCATTGCGCCATCGGCAGAACCGGGCGCCCGGTCGCGAGTGCGATACGCGCCGCACCAGTCTTGCCTGCCATCGGCCAACCAGTCGGATCCTTGGTGATCGTGCCTTCTGGATAGACGACGACGCACTCCCCGCGCTGCACAGCGGTGATGGCATCACGCACTGCCGCAACAGCCTCCTTGGATTCGCGATAGACGCGTATTTGGCCTGCACTGTCGATGATCGAGCCGATGATTGGCACGCGGAAGACCGATTCCTTCGCTAAAAACCGCGGGGGACGATCGTTGTCCCACAACGCATGGGCGATGACAAGGGGGTCGAACCAGGAAATGTGATTGGCCACGACGATGATTCCACCCTCGTCGGTATTGAGTCGCTGCGTGCCCTGCCAATCGCGCTTGGTCAAGGCAGTCATCAACGGCCAGAGCAAGAACACCGCTATCCGATAGCCGGGGCCAAGGCGCCAGCGACGACGCACCCGCCCCACAGACGCCCGACTCACCCGGGCAGGCTATCCCCTCGGTGACCGCAGACGCTGAGTAGTGACCGAAGTATCTCTGTCCTCGATGGCGTTGAATGTGCCAGTGACCACGTGGACGGCAATCGTGCCCATCCGATCCCTGACCGATGGCAAGACACGGTTGGCCGGCTACCCGGGGGCGTCCGTATTGACCGAGACGTTTGCCAGGGACGTCATCGCCGCGTGCATGGCTTGTCCCGAGATCGGACACATTGCGCTTGTCTCCCCCGACCCCAGGGTGCTTGATCTCGCGATCGCTTCCGGCTGCATCGGGATAGCGGAATCGGATTCGGATTCGGATTCGGGTGGGATCAACGGCGCAATCTCTCAGGCGCGACAAGAACTCAGCGATGCCGAAAACGTCGTAGCGATCCTTGGTGATCTCCCGTGCATCGATGGCCCGTCGCTTTCGACCGTCCTGAGCGCTGCGCAGGAGCACGAGACATCTTTCGTGTCCGATACCGCCGGCACCGGTACAACGATCTGGTGTAGCAGTAACCCCTCTGCGCTCTCGCATTTCGGCCACCACTCGCGCGCCGAGCATCGAGCCGACGGAGCTATCGAACTCGGGGTGGACCAAACCTCGTTGCAGTGGGCGCGAGCCCGCCGCGATGTCGATACCGAAATCGACCTATGGGACGCCGGCCGCCTAGGACTCGGGCCCGCCACCCGAGCGATAGTGCAACCCGGTTAAACCACAGTACGGCCCGATAGCGCAACCCGCCCTGACAAAAACGTGCGGGTCGCCCCAACGGGGCGACCCACACGACAAGAGGGGAAGGGGCGATGTCGGCGCCTAGCGCTTCTTGGCCGGAGCCTTCTTCGCGGTCTTCTTGGCGGCGGCCTTCTTGGCCGGAGCCTTCTTCGCCGGAGCCTTCTTGGCAGCGGCTTTCTTCGCCGGAGCCTTCTTCGCGGCCTTCTTGGCAGCGGTCTTGGCGGGCTTGGCGGGCTTGGCAGGCTCCGCGATCTTCTTGGCGCCGGAGACGACGCCCTTGAACTCCGCACCCGGTCGGAACTTCGGAAGCTTGGTGGCCTTGATCTTCACAGCCTCACCGGTGCGCGGGTTGCGCCCGATGCGCGCCTTGCGCGCGGTGGATTCGAAGACCCCGAAACCGCTCACCGCCACCTTGTTGCCTTTGGCGACAGCCTTCTTGGTCTCATGCAAGAACGCATCAACGATGTCGGTGACGTCCTTCTTGCTGTGACCTAGGCGCGCGGACACGTTGTCGATCAGATCTGCTTTGTTCACGAGTGGTACCCCTCCGGAGGGTTCAGGAAATCGACCGGTTGGCCGACGTCATGAACCTAGTGCTTCCCACCTGCCGGTGCGACTCGGCACGCCGGGAATTCACCTTATGTTGCAAGGGATTTTCGTCACACGTAGTTACTGGGTGACGGGCTTGAAATCCGGTCTATCGGCTTCGAATTCGCCGATCGTATCGGCGTGTTGCAAAGTGATCCCGATGTCGTCCAGGCCCTCCATCAAGCGCCACCGCACGTAGTCATCGACCTCGAAAAGGGCGCTCAGGTCACCAGCGGAGACGGTCCGGGCATCGAGGTCGACAGTGATTTCAGTGGTCGAATCGGCTTCCACCATCTCCCAGAGCCGCTCGATCACGTCTTGGTCAACCTGCGCGGTCAACAGACCGCCTTTGCCGGAATTGCCGCGGAAGATATCGGCGAATCGCGAGGAAAGCACCACTGCGAAGCCGTAGTTCTGCAACGCCCACACCGCGTGTTCGCGCGAGGAGCCGGTCCCGAAATCGGGTCCGGCGATAAGCACGCTGACGCCCTGATACTCCGGCTTGTTCAGCACGAATTCCGGGTCCTTGCGCCAAGCAGAGAACAGCCCGTCCTCGAAACCATCGCGGGTGATCCGCTTGAGGTATTCAGCCGGGATGATCTGGTCGGTATCTACATTGCTGCGCCGTAGCGGCGCCGCGGTCCCCGTGTGGCGGATGAACGGTTCCATCGAATGCTCCTCGTTCCTTGGTCGCCGGCGATCAGGCCAGGTCGGCGGGTGCGGCCAGGTGTCCGGTCACCGCGGTGGCCGCAGCGACGGCTGGGGACACCAGGTGGGTTCGTCCGCCGGGACCCTGCCTACCTTCGAAGTTGCGATTCGACGTAGAAGCACTGCGCTCGCCGGGGGTGAGCTTGTCCGGATTCATGCCCAGGCACATCGAGCAGCCGGCGCCTCTCCACTCGCCTCCTGCCTCTACGAAGACTTCGTTGAGGCCCTCGGACTCGGCCTGCAAACGCACACGAGCCGAGCCCGGGACAACCATCAGCCGCAAGCCGTCCTTGATCTTCTTGCCACGCAAGATCTCCGCGGCTACCCGTAGGTCTTCGATGCGACCGTTGGTGCACGATCCGATGAACACGGTGTCGATCGCGACGTCCCGCAGTGGTGTGCCCGGGGTCAAATCCATGTATTCGAGCGCGCGCTCGATCGCCACGCGATCGACGTCGTCCTTCGCGTCATCCGGCGAGGGGACCGAAGCCGAGAGCGGGAGCCCCTGACCCGGGTTGGTGCCCCAGGTAACGAATGGTGAGAGCGTTGCGGCATCGATGTGCACCTCAGCGTCGAAGACAGCGTTGTCGTCGGTGAATAGCGTCTCCCAGTAGGCCAGGGCCTCATCCCACTGCTCGCCCTTCGGGGCGTGCTCGCGGCCTTCCACGTAATCGAAGGTTGTCTGATCGGGGGCCACCATGCCGGCCCGCGCGCCAGCTTCGATCGACATGTTGCAGATGGTCATGCGGCCTTCCATCGACAGGCTGCGGATCGCCGAGCCGCGGTACTCCAGGACGTACCCCTGTCCGCCTCCGGTCCCGATCTTGGCAATGACCGCGAGGATGATGTCCGTCGCGGAGACACCCTCGGGTAATTCGCCATCTACGTTGATGGCCATTGTCTTGAAGGGCTTGAGCGGCAGGGTCTGGGTCGCGAGAACGTGCTCGACCTCGCTGGTGCCGATGCCGAAGGCCAGGGCCCCGAATGCTCCATGGGTGCTGGTGTGGGAGTCGCCGCACACGATGGTCATACCCGGCTGGGTAAGGCCGAGTTGCGGGCCCACCACATGGACGATCCCCTGCTCGACATTCCCCAGGGAGTAAAGCGGCACCCCGAAATCCGCGCAGTTCTTGCGAAGCGCCTCGACCTGGGCTCGGGAGACAGGATCGGCGATCGGCTTGTCGACATCGATCGTGGGGATGTTGTGGTCCTCGGTGGCCAAGGTCAGGTCCGGGCGACGCACCGGACGCCCAGCTGCCCGAAGCCCGTCGAACGCCTGCGGGCTGGTGACCTCATGGACAAGGTGCAGGTCGATGTACAGCAGGTCCGGCTCACCCTCGGCGGACCGGACGATGTGGTCTTGCCAGACCTTCTCGGCCAAAGTGCGTCCCACGAAACCCTCCACGTATCACCGACTAACCCGAAGCGGGAAACCAAGTCTAAGGAGCAAGCATGAGGGCCCTCCCAGTCGGGAGGGCCCTCACCTGTAGCCCCGACGGGATTCGAACCCGCGCTACCGCCTTGAGAGGGCGGCGTGCTAGGCCGCTACACAACGGGGCCGTGCCGAGCACTCGCTCGTCGCTGGGGTACCAGGACTCGAACCTAGACTAACTGGGCCAGAACCAGTCGGGCTGCCAATTACCCCATACCCCACGAGACCGGATAAGTGTAGTCATGCACCTTTCAACGCTGCGATCCGGGCGAGTGAGCGTTCGCGGCCGAGCAACTCCATCGACTCGAACAGCGGGGGCGACACCCGGCGGCCGGTGATCGCCAACCGCACCGGCCCGAAGGCCACCTTCGGCTTCAAGCCCAACTCATCGATCAGCGCGGCTCGCAAGGCGCCTTCGATCGATTCGGTGTCCCACTGCGACAGGCCAGTCAACGCTTCGAACGCTGCGGCCAGCACCTCGGCCGCCTGGTCGCCCATGATCTTGGCGGCGTCGTTCTCATCCACCGAGACCTCCTCAGCGAACAGGAAGCCGACCATGCCGCTGGCCTGGCCTAGGGTCTCCATCCGCTCGGAGATCAGCGGCACCACCGCTCGCACCACGTCCACCTCGGCCGGTGAGGGCGGATCACTCACCACACCATCGCGGATCAGGTAGGGCAGCAGCCGGTCGACCAGTTCGTCCAAGCCAAGATGACGGATCCAATCGCCGTTGATGGCGGTGCACTTCTTCAGATCGAAGCGGGCCGGGTTGGGATTCACCCGATCCAAGGTGAATGCCTCAGCCATCTGCTGCTTACTGAAGAACTCGACGTCTCCCCCCGGCGACCAACCGAGCAAGGCGAGGTAATTGAGTAGTCCCTCGGGTAGGTAGCCCTCATCGCGATACATCTGCAGTGATGACTCAGGATCGCGTTTGGACAACTTCTTGTTGCCTTCGCCCATCACGTAGGGCAGGTGACCGAATTGCGGCACGGGTCCATCGAAGGCACCAACGGCGATCATCGCCTCGTATAGCGCAATCTGCCGGGGGGTGGACGAGAGCAGGTCCTCTCCGCGCAGGACGTGCGTGATCTTCATGGCGGCGTCGTCGGTCGGATTGACCAGCGTGTAGAGCGGCTCGCCGTTTGCCCGTTGAAGGACGTAGTCGGGCACTTGGCCGGCTGCGAAGGTGATCTCCCCGCGGATGAGGTCATCCCAGGTGAAGTCTCGGTCGGGCATGCGAAAGCGCACCACGGCCGGGCGACCCTCGTCGATGTAGGTCTGCCGCTGTTCAGCCGACAGCTCGCGGCAGTGCCCGTCGTAGCCGGGCGCCCGCTTCTCGGCCATTGCCTGCTTGCGCCGCTCCTCGAGTTCATCCTGGGAGCAGTAGCACTCGTAGGCATATCCGCCCTCGAGCAGCCTCTGCACCATCTCGCTATAGCTCGCCCGGCGCTCGGATTGCCGATACGGCCCGTAGGGACCGCCCACTTCCGGACCCTCGTCCCAATCCAGGCCGAGCCAGCGCAGCGATGCCAGCAGCGCCTCGTAGGACTCCTCGCTATCGCGGGCCGAATCGGTGTCTTCGATCCGGAAGACGAATGTGCCTCCGGTATGGCGGGCATAGGCCCAGTTGAACAGTGCCGTGCGAATCATCCCCACATGCGGGTTGCCCGTGGGTGACGGGCAGAAGCGAACTCGAACCTCGCTCACGGCGCGGCACTCCTCACGGGGTTGGTCAAGGTTCCGATGCCGGTGATGGACACGCTGACCGAATCACCGGCCACCAGCGGTCCGACTCCGTCGGGCGTTCCGGTCAAGATCACATCGCCGGGCAGCAAGGTCATGCAGGAACTGATGTAGGAGACCAGGGCGGGTATGTCGTGGACCATCGCATCCAGGCCCGAATGCTGACGTTGCGCGCCGTTCACGGTCACCGTGATGTCCGCATCGGCGGGAGTCAACTCGGTTTGGATCCATGGCCCGATCGGGCAGAAGGTGTCGAATCCTTTCGCCCGTGTCCACTGACCGTCGGCCTTTTGCAGGTCACGCGCGGTGATGTCGTTGGCGCAGGCATATCCGAAGATGACATCGTCCACTCGATCGGCCGGCACGTCCTTGCACATGCGGCCGATTACTACCGCCAACTCACCCTCATGCTCGATGCGCTCGGATTGCCACGGCAGGTCGATCGGATCCCCCGCACCGATCACACTCGTGCTGGGTTTCAAGAACAACAGCGGCTCCGCGGGCACCTCCCCGCCCATTTCGGCGGCGTGCGCCCGGTAGTTCTTCCCCACGCAGACCACCTTGGTCGGGATCACGGGTGCGAGCAGGCGGACATCGGCGAGCTTCAACACGCTGCCCTCCGGTCGGATGTCCACGAAGGGATGCCCCTCGATCGGAGCGACGATCGAATCCTCGGTGATGTCGTCGTTGTCGTCGAGGCCGTCGATGGCCCCGTACCAAATGTCATCGCCTGCAGCGAATCGGCAGATCAGCACCGGGCCACCCTAATGACTCGCACTCGACGCAACGACTACGACGACGCCCCTTCGCGCAGCAACCCGTAGGTGAGCGCGTCCTCGAGCGCCCGCCAAGACGCTGCGATCACGTTCTCGTGCACTCCCAGCGTGGTCCACTCGCTGTTGCCGTCGGAAGTCGACACGAGGACGCGGGTAACACTCGCGGTGCCGGACGTCTCGGCATCGCTGTTATCCAACAGGCGCACCTTGTAGTCCACGAGTTCCAGGGGATCGAGTTCCGGATAGAGAGACGTCACCGCCGAGCGCAGTGCCTTGTCGAGTGCGTTGACCGGACCGTTTCCCTCGGCCGTGCTGATCATCCGCTCACCCTTCGAGCGCACCTTCACGGTCGCTTCGGTTCGCACGTCACCGCTCGCATCCTGCTCGACGATCGTGCGCCAAGACTCGACCTCGAAGCGGGCTTCTTGCTCCCGTGCACCCATCAAGATGAGTTCGAAGGAGGCATCGGCCGCCTCGAAGGTCCAGCCCTTGGCCTCGAGATCCTTCACCGTCTCCACCACGCGTGAGATGCGCTCGTTGTCCCCGGTGAGGTCGTAACCGAGTTCCTTGCCCTTCATCTCGACTGAAGCACGCCCCGCCATCTCCGTAACGAGCACCCGCTGGTCACCACCGACCAACGCCGGATCGATGTGGTTGTACAACTCGGGGTTGACCTTCAGCGCCGATGCGTGCAGACCGGCCTTATGCGCGAAGGAGGAAACACCCGCGTAGGCCTGGTGGGTATCGGGCGCGATGTTGGCGATCTCTGCGATCGCATGCGAGATGCGTCGCGTCTCAGCGAGTTTGCCCTCGGGTAAGCACTCGATGCCCATCTTCAACTGCAGGTTGGCCACCACCGGGAAGAGATCGGCGTTACCGGTCCGCTCGCCGTAACCGTTGGCAGTGCACTGCACATGGGTAACGCCGGCCGAGACCGCCGAGACGGTGTTAGCCACCGCGCAGCCGGTGTCGTCCTGACAGTGGATGCCCAGCCGAACACCCGACCGCTCGGCCACATCGGCGACGATCTCCATCATCCCGAGCGGCAGCATGCCGCCGTTGGTGTCACAGAGCACTCCGACATCCGCACCGGACTCGGCGGCCGCCACGAGCAGTCGAACGCCATAGTCGGAGTCGTGCTTGTAGCCGTCGAAGAAGT
>CBFIHB010000012.1:0-27726 GCA_965662415.1 Actinomycetes bacterium
TGTCGGCATCGACGTCCAGGCATGCGGTGAGTGCGAGCGCGGAGGCGGCAAGGACGGCGGGCAGTGCCAAACGCTTCATGGGAGACCTTCGGGTGGGGATCAGATGCCCCAACCGTATCTCTGGGCGAGCGGGCGGTCGGGCTGCCGAGAGGCCCGGCGGAGGTCCGCAAGCCATAATGAAGGCGTGAGTATCGGCCTAGGAATGCCCTCCGCCCCGCCTCCCGTGGTGGCCCCCCGACGCAAGTCGCGCCAAATCCTGCTGCGGCATGACACGCACCCGGTGTACGTGGGCGGGGATGCTCCGGTGAGCGTGCAGTCGATGACCACCACGGTCACCGCCGATATCAACGCCACCTTGCAGCAGATCGCGGAGCTGACCGCGTCCGGGTGCCAGATAGTGCGGGTGGCGGTTCCTAGCCAAGATGACGCCGAAGCGCTACCGGCCATCGCTAAGAAGTCCGGTATCCCGGTGGTGGCCGATATTCACTTCCAGCCGAAGTACGTGTTCGCTGCGCTCGATGCCGGGTGCGCGGGCGTACGGGTGAACCCGGGCAACATCAAGGCGTTCGATGATCGGGTGGGCGAGATCGCGCGGGCAGCCGCGGATTGCGGGACTCCGATTCGGATCGGCGTGAATGCCGGATCCTTGGACAAGCGCCTGATGGAGAAGTACGGCAAAGCCACGCCGGAGGCGCTCGTGGAATCGGCGCTATGGGAGGCGTCGTTGTTCGAGGAGCACGATTTCCGCGATATCAAGATCTCGGTCAAGCACCACGATCCGGTGGTGATGATGCAGGCCTACATGCAATTGGCCGAGCAGTGCGACTACCCGCTCCACCTCGGGGTGACCGAGGCCGGGCCGACCTTCCAGGGGACGATCAAATCTTCGGTGGCCTTCGGCGGGCTGCTCTCCCGCGGAATCGGAGACACCATCCGGGTCTCGCTGTCCGCGCCACCGATCGAAGAGGTGCGGGTGGGCTTGCAGATACTGGAGTCCTTGAACTTGCGCGAGCGCGGGCTGGAAATCGTGTCCTGCCCGTCGTGCGGACGGGCCCAAGTGGACGTCTACACCCTCGCCGAGCAGGTGACCGCCGGCCTGGAGGGCATGGAGGTGCCATTGCGCGTGGCGGTCATGGGCTGCGTTGTCAACGGACCCGGTGAGGCGCGCGACGCCGATCTCGGGGTGGCCTCGGGTAACGGCAAGGGCCAGATCTTCGTCAAGGGAGAGGTCATCAAGACCGTGCCCGAGTCCCAGATCGTGGAGACCTTGATCGAGGAAGCCATGCGCTTGGCCGAGCAGATGGAAGGCGAAACCGGCCAGCCGGTCGTAGAAACCGTCTAGATTTCCTCGTGTGACGACGTTCGCCAACGAAGGCAAGTCCGTCGTCGGCTATGTGCGCCAACTGAACTCCGCTGATCTTGCCGACGCCGAGGATCTCCTGCGCGCGGACCCCATCGCGAATTGCTTCATCGATGCTCGGGTGCGATGGGCCGGATTGGATCCCTGGCGGCTGGGCGGGGATGCGTGGGGGTACTTCGATGATGACCTCTTGGTCTCCTTGATCTATGTCGGGGCGAACCTGGTGCCAGTGAGCACCACCCCGGCTTCTCGCGCGGCGTTCGCCGACAGGTTGCGGGCGATGCCACGGCGATGCTCGTCCTTCGTTGGATCCTCCGCCGAAGTGCTGGACCTGTGGCGGCTCCTCGAACCGGCGTGGGGGCCGGCGCGTGAGGTGCGCGATGACCAACCGCTGCTGGTGATGGATAGCGATCCGGTGGTACCAATCGATCCGCAGGTGCGCTTGGCACGTTCTGCGGATCTCGACGTGTTGATCCCCGCGTGCATCGCGATGTTCACCGAAGAGGTGGGCGTCTCTCCGGTGCGCGGGGGCGCAGGCAGCGCCTACCGCGGGCGTATCGCGGAACTTGTCGATTCCGGTCGGGCCTTCGTTCGGATCGTCGATGGTCGAGTCGAGTTCAAAGCGGAGGTAGGTGCCGCCACTCCGGAGGCCTGCCAGGTGCAAGGGGTGTGGGTCGCGCCGGAACTTCGCGGGCGGGGGCTGTCGGAGCCTGCGATGGCATCGGTGGTGTCCATGGCACGTGAATCGATCTCACCGGTGGTGTCCTTGTACGTGAACTCCTTCAACCACGCTGCGATGAAGACCTATGCGGCCGTGGGCTTCCGTACGCACGGGCACTTCGCGACCGTGTTGTTCTGACCGTTGCGGTGGCAACTATCCTGCGAGGCTCCTGGAAGGATGCCGTCTGTGATCTTGCGCATGTCCACGCTGTTGTTGCGCACCTTGCGTGATGATCCCGCCGATGCTGAGGTGCCCAGCCACCGACTCCTGGTGCGCGCGGGGTACGTGCGTCGCATAGCACCGGGCATCTTCTCGTGGCTGCCTTTGGGGTTCCTGACGTTTCGCAACGTGGAGAACGTGGTGCGCGAAGAGATGGATGCCGCGGGATTCCAGGAAGTGCACTTCCCCGCGCTGATCCCCAAGGAGCCCTACGAGGCCACCGGGCGTTGGACCGAATACGGCGACAATCTGTTTCGCCTACAAGACCGCCGCGGTGGGGACTACCTGCTCGGCCCCACACACGAGGAGCTGTTCACCTTGATGGTGAAGGGCGAGTACTCCTCGTACAAGGATCTGCCGCTGGTCATCTATCAAATTCAAACGAAGTACCGGGATGAAGCACGCCCGCGGGCGGGCATCTTGCGCGGCCGGGAGTTCGTCATGAAGGACTCCTACTCCTTCGACGTGGACGATGCCGGCCTCGAGCGCTCCTACGAGCGGCACCGTGATGCCTACATCTCGACCTTCGATCGCCTCGAGCTGGATTACGTGATCGTCTCGGCGATGTCCGGAGCGATGGGCGGATCGGCGAGCGAAGAGTTCTTGGCACCCACGCCGGTGGGCGAAGACACCTTCGTGCGCTGCCCGGAGTGCGGATTCGCGGCGAACGTCGAGGCGATATCGGTTCCTTCGGCGGCGGAGCAACCGGTGGCCGTCGCCGCGGCGCACGTCGAGAACACCCCCGATACCCCCACGATCGACACCCTCGTAGAGGTCTCCAACTCTCGACCGGAACTGCGACGGGCCGATGGTGACATCTGGACCGCATCGGACACCTTGAAAAACGTGATCGTGATGCGCGTCGATGCCGATGGCACCGAGCGGCCACTGGCGATCGGGGTGCCCGGGGACCGCGAAGTGGACGAGCGGCGATTGGAAGCGGCGGTCTACCCGGCGGAGATACGGGCGTTCGAGGAGAAGGATTTCGAAGCCAATCCCTCGCTGGTGAAGGGTTACATCGGACCGGGAACCCTCGGGTCAGCGGGCAGTTCGGGTATCGAGTACCTGCTCGATCCCCGCATCGCACGGGGTTCGGCGTGGATCACCGGTGCTAACGAACCCGGCCGCCACGTCTACGACCTCGTCTACGGACGCGACTTCGAAGCCGATGGCGTGATCGATGTGGCCGAGGTGCGTGCCGGGGATGCGTGCCCATCGTGCGGAGCTGCGGTGGAAATCGCCCGGGGTATCGAGATCGGTCACATCTTCCAGTTGGGCCGCAAGTACGCGCAGGCGCTGGGCCTACAGGTGCAAGACGAATCCGGGGAACTGGTGACGGTCACCATGGGCTCCTACGGCATCGGTGTCTCCCGTGCTGTCGCGGCGATCGCCGAGCAGCATCACGATGACAAGGGCCTGATCTGGCCGCGCGAGATCGCGCCGGCCGATATCCACCTCGTGGCCACTGGCAAGGACGATTCGGTCTTCGAGTTCGCCGAGAAGTTCGCGTCGTCGTTGTCCGATGCGGGCGTGCGGGTGTTGTTCGACGATCGTCGCGGGGTTTCACCCGGGGTGAAGTTCAATGATTCGGAGTTGATCGGCGTTCCCACGATCGTCGTGGTTGGACGTGGACTCGCCGATGGCGTGGTGGAGGTCAAGGACCGGGCGAGTGGCGAACGGGTCGACGTGGCCGTCGACGAAGCCGTCGCGCACCTGGTGGCCCTGGTCTCCTCCTAGCGGGCGCGCCGACCGGTGGTCGATCTCGATGTCCTGGTGTGGCTGGCACTGGCTGCACTCGTGGCCGGGTGGGTCGATGCGGTAGCCGGCGGAGGCGGCCTGTTGCAGGTGCCCGCGCTGCTCTTGGGATTGCCTGGTCCGGGGGTACAGGCCCTCGGCACCAACAAAGTGGCCAGCGTGTTCGGCACGGCGGCGGCGACGGGAACCTACCTGCGCAAGGTCCGTCCGGATCTACGCGCGGCACTGCCGATGGCCGGCTTGGCGTTCGTGGGCTCGCTCGGTGGAGCGGCGACCGCATCCTCGTTGCCTGAGAACGTATTTCGTCCAGTGATCGTGGCCTTGCTGATCGCAGCGTGGATCTGGGTGGCGGTGAGCCCGTCGATGGGTTCGGTGGATCGACTGCGCTTTTCCGGGCGCCGGCATGTGGCGATTGCGGGTATCGCCGGGCTGGTGATCGGCTTCTATGACGGATTGCTCGGGCCCGGTACGGGCTCGTTCTTGCTGATCGTGCTCGTCGGGTTGCTCGGCTATTCGTTCCTGTCGGCTTCGGTCACCGCGAAAATCGTGAACCTCGGCACGAACATCGCCGCGATCATCATCTTCGGCTTCGGTGGTTACATCTGGTGGCAGGTCGGTCTAGTGATGGCGGCCTTCAACGTGATCGGAGCGGTGGTCGGCGCGCGGATGGCGCTGACCCGAGGCAGCGGCTTCGTGCGGGCGGTGTTCTTGGCGGTCGTGGCGATCTTGATCGTGCGGCTGGTATTCGCCTGGTGAGCGCTATTCGGCGGTGGGGAAGGCCTGCGAGGCACCACCCCACTGCACTGCGGTACGCGCGCAGTCCTGAGCGCTGGCCACCGCGAGTGCGCGATCGTCACCGTCGGTAGTGGCAGCCACCTGCGCGTAGACGCCCACCAGGGAGTTATTGAGATCCACCAGGGCTCGGCGGGCACTGCGGGCGTTGTCGATGGGTGCGGGCGGTTGGAAACCCGGGGGAGTGGAAGGGACTTGTGTCTGGTCGATCATCGCCGCGAGCACTTCGATGCGCTGGCGACGATCAGCGAGTTGGTTGACCGCACGCCGGCGGGCGCCACCTTTGAGTTGTGCGCCGGCGAGGCCGCAGGCGAAGACGTAGTTTTGCTCGGAGCGGATGGCATCGCGGATCGCGGCGATCGCAGCCGGATCGGTGTAGGTCACGAGCCACCCCCGAGGCTGCGACGAACGTCCTGAAGCTCGGGAACATGCGAGGCCTCCGATGCCGCGATGAAGGTCAGCGAGCGGACCATCTGCGCATCGACGTCACCGATCGTGGACTCACTGCGTAGCCGCGCTGCTGCGCGTTCGCGCTTGATCAACTCCGTGACGGTCGGGCGGACCCTCGCGCCATCGGGTGGGATCGGTTCGATCTGTGCGAGATCCGCATCGGATGCGCCGAGCTCACGGGCGTGGGCGCGGTGCTGATCGGCGATAGTCGTCAGCGTGCCGCGCAATTCGGGAAAAGCCGCGATAGCCCCGGTGTAGGCCGCAATCAGCGTGAACTCGTCCACCAGGTTCGGGTCCGGCTCGGCGGGGGCGGTCGGCTCGATCTCGATGGCCTCGGGCTCGGGATCATCGCTCGAGCAGCCGGCCACGAATAGCGCCCCGGTGGCGATCCCACCAAGCAGGAAGGCACGGCGATCGGGGGCGAGCACGGCGCAAGGATCCCATGCCGACTGTGGCGCTCGTTACACTCATCCCCACAACTAGTGCTCGACAACAGGATCTGGCCCGAAGGGCGGTGGCGTGATGGGTATTTCCGTCGATGACATCAAGGCACTCGCCGCGCCCGTTGTCAGTGCCGCCGGTCTCGATCTCGAAGACGTCCAGGTGGCCAAAGTCGGCAAGCGCGAGAAGCTCACGGTCATCGTCGATGCCGATGGTGGCGTCGATCTCGATGCGATCGCCGAAGTGTCGAGCGCGTTGTCGGCTGAACTCGATGCTCGTGAGGATGTGGCGTCGTCGCCGTACGTGCTCGAGGTGACCAGCCCGGGAGTGGATCGTCCGTTGACCGATCCGCGTCACTGGCGGCGTGCGAAGGATCGTCTTGTGACCGTCGATCTGACCGACGGAAGTTCTGTGACCGGACGAGTGGTTTCAAGCGATGAGGCTTCGGTGGTTCTCGAGGTGGATGGCGCTCACCGCGATGTGGCGTTCGCCGATATCGATCGCGCGATCGTGCAAGTCGAATTCGATCGGAAGGACTCGTGATGGATATCGACGTCAATGCCTTGAAAGGCCTGGTGCGGGAAAAGGACCTGTCCTTGGATCTGGTGGTCGAGAGCATCGAGGCTGCGTTGCTCGTCGCTTACCAGCGAACAGAGGGCTCGCAGGAGAACGCACGCGTTCAAGTGGACCGTAAGAGCGGGCACGTGACCGTGTGGGCTGCGGAGATCGATGAGGACGGCGAGGCGGTCGGAGAGTTCGACGACACCCCCGAGGGCTTCGGACGGATAGCGGCCACAACCGCACGGCAGGTGCTGTTGGCACGGCTTCGCGAAGCCGAGGGCGATGCGACCATGAACGAGTTCACCGGGAAGGAAGGGGACCTCGTCTCCGGAGTGATCCAGCAATCGCACAACCCGCGGATGGTGCGGGTGGATCTAGGCAAGGTGGAAGCGAACCTGCCACCCGAAGAACAGGTGCCCGGCGAGAAATACGAACACGGTGAACGGATCAAGGCACTGGTCACGGGCGTGCGTCGCGGATTCAAGGGTGCGATCGTCACCATTTCCCGCACCCACCCGAACCTGGTCAAAGAGCTATTCAAACTAGAAGTGCCCGAGATCGCCGATGGCACCGTCGACATCACCGCCATCGCCCGTGAAGCCGGTCATCGCACCAAGATCGCCGTGCGGTCCAACGCTGAAGGAGTCAACGCGAAGGGCTCGTGCATCGGGCCTCAGGGCCAGCGCGTGCGGCACGTGATGAGCGAGTTGGGTGGGGAGAAGATCGACATCGTCGACCACAGTGACGATCCGGCCGAGATGATCGCCCATGCGCTCTCGCCAGCGCGCGTGACCTCGGTCGAGGTGGTGGACGCGGGGGCGAAAGCGGCTCGGGTACTCGTTCCCGACTACCAACTCTCGCTGGCTATCGGGCGAGAGGGACAAAATGCTCGGTTGGCGGCGCGACTCACCGGCTGGCGGATCGATATCCGTCCCGACGGCGGGCCCGGCGTTCCCACTCCCGGAGGCGGGTAGACTTGGGGGTCGGCTTCTCGGGGGAGCCCATCCGGATGTGTATCGGATGTCGAGCCCGGGAACCGATGTCGGCCCTGGTTCGCATCGTCGCCGACCCATCGGCCCCCGGTGGGTGTGTCGTGGATGCGGACCGCACGCAGGTCGGGCGTGGAGCCCACATCCACCCCCGCGCCGAGTGTGTGGAGGAGGCGAGGCGTCGTCGGGCTCTGGCCCGGGCGCTACGGATTCCCGCCACACAGGTCGATATCGGACAGGTGAGTTCGCACATCCTCGGCTCGAGGTTGTAGCGTGCGCACGGTTGGTAGCACCGGCTTCGCCGGCGCGACCAGCACAGGAAACACCGTCAGCATCGTTAGATGACCACGAAGGAGTGGCTCGGAGATGAACACCCCATGAGTGCGCGAGCATGAACATGCAGCGTTCGTTCTAGCCGTCCGGGCTGCGCCCGGACCCAGACAGGAGAGTTGTGTCCAAGGTTCGGGTGTACGAGCTCGCTAGGGAGCTCGGAGTCGAAAGCAAGGTAGTCCTTGCCAAATTGCAGGAGATGGGCGAATTCGTCCGCTCCGCCTCATCCACCATCGAGCCGCCGGTAGCCCGGCGTCTCGTCGAAGCCATGCCCGCGGCCGCTGAGAAGCCGGCCAAGAAGGCAGCGAAGAAGACCACGAAGAAGGCTGAGAAGCCGGCCGAGAAGCCGGCAGAGCCCGCGAAGTCGGCCGAGCAGCCGGCAGAGCCCGAGAACGTACCGGCGCAAGAACCCGCGGCCGAGGTGCCAGCACCCCCTGCGCCCCCTGCACAAGCGGCACCGGAAGCGCCGTCTGCTCCTCCGGTTGCGCCCCCGCAAGCTCCGGCAGCCGGACCAGCTGGTCGGCCGGCCGGACCGCGTCCGGGCAATAACCCCTTCGGTACCGGCGGTGCGGCCGGTCCGCGTCCTGCCGGTCCGCGTCCGGGCAATAACCCCTTCGGTGGTTCGGGTATGGGTCGCGGCGCGGGTGTTCCCGGAGCACCGCGGCCGAATCCCGGTTCCATGCCACAACAGCGGCGAGGTCCCGGTGGTCCCGGTGGCCCCGGTGGTCCTGGAGGCCCCGGTGGTCGTCCCGGTGGTCCCGGAGGTCGTCCCGGTGGTCCCGGCGGACGTACCGGTGCGCCGACTCGTGGTCCCGGCGGCCCGGGTGGTCCCGGCGGCGGCTTCGGTGGGCGTGGTCCCGGCGGACCCGGTGGACCCGGCGGACCCGGTGGACCGGGAGGCCCTGGAGGTCCCGGCGGCGGTCGCGGCGGTGGCCGGGGTGGATTCGGGCGGACCGGTGGCCGCGGCAACGCGGCGGGTGCGTTCGGCAAGCCCGGAGGACGGCCTTCGCGCGGACGCAAGTCCAAGCGCGCCAAGCGCCAGGAATTCGACAACATGGAAGCCCCCACGCTCGGCGGCGTGCGACTGCCCCGGGGAGCGGGGGAGACCGTTCGGTTGCCACGCGGTGCATCGTTGACCGATTTCGCCGAGAAGATCGATGCGGCGCCGGCAGACCTGGTCAAGGTGTTGATCGGTTTGGGCGAGATGGTCACGGCCACGCAGTCGATCGACGATGAAACCCTGATGCTCCTGGGCACCGAATTGAATTTCGATGTCCAGGTCGTCTCACCTGAGGACGAGGACCGCGAACTACTGGAGTCCTTCGACCTGGAGTTCGGCGAGGACGAGGGCGATACCGGGGATCTCGAGGCTCGCTCGCCGGTGGTGACCGTCATGGGCCACGTCGATCACGGCAAGACCAAACTGCTCGATGCGATCCGCAAGACCAACGTGGTCAGCGGGGAGGCGGGCGGAATCACCCAGCACATCGGTGCCTACCAAGCGGTGGCGCACACTCCTGATGGCGAGCGGAAGCTGACCATAATCGACACCCCCGGTCACGAGGCGTTCACCGCCATGCGTGCTCGCGGCGCCGAGGTCACTGACATCGCGATCTTGGTCGTGGCGGCCGATGATGGTGTGAAGCCGCAGACCATCGAAGCCTTGAACCACGCGCAAGCAGCGCAGGTGCCGATCGTCGTAGCGGTGAACAAGGTCGATAAGGAAGGTGCGGATCCGATGAAGGTCCGTTCCCAACTGACCGAGTACGGGCTGGTGGCCGAGGACTTCGGTGGCGACACCATGTTCGTGGACGTCTCCGCGCTCCAGGGCATGGGTATCGAGAACCTCCTCGAGGCCGTCTTGCTCACCGCCGATGCAGCCTTGGAACTGCGGGCCAATCCGCACCAGGACGCGCAGGGTGTGGCGATCGAGGCGCACCTGGACCGCGGTCGCGGCCCGGTGGCCACAGTTCTGGTGCAGCGCGGAACCCTGCGGCAGGGCGATTCGATCGTGGCCGGCGATGCCTTCGGTCGCGTACGCGCCATGCTCGACGATGCGGGCAATGCGGTGGAGGAAGCCGGCCCGTCCACCCCGGTTCAGGTGCTCGGCCTGACGTCGGTACCCGGCGCTGGCGACACCTTCTTGGTGGTCGACGAGGACCGCACCGCTCGACACATCGCGCAAACACGTCAGGCGCGCGAGCGCAACGCGCTGTTGGCCAAGAACCGTGTCAAGCGCTCCCTCGAGGACTTCCTGGAGTCCTTGGAAAAGGGCGAGGTGCAAGAACTCACGCTCATCATCAAGGGCGACGTCTCCGGTTCGGTCGAGGCACTCGAGGATGCACTCACCAAGATCGAGGTTGGTGACGACGTCAACCTGCGAGTCATCCACCGTGGTGTGGGCGCGATCACCAAGAACGACGTCACCCTGGCGAGTGCATCGAAGGCGATCATCATCGGCTTCAACGTGCGGCCCGAAGGCAAGGTGGCTGAGTTCGCCACAGCCGAGGGTGTGGATGTGCGCTACTACAGCGTTATCTACCAGGCCATCGATGAAATCGAGTCCGCACTGAAGGGCATGCTCAAGCCGGAATACGAGGAGGTGCAGCTCGGCACCGCGGAGGTGCGCGAGGTGTTCAAGTCCTCGAAGTTCGGAACCATTGCCGGTTGCCTCGTGCAATCAGGTGAGGTGAAGCGCAACGCCAAGGCACGCCTCATCCGCGACGGTGCAGTGGTCGCCGACAACCTGACCCTGGCCACGCTGCGACGGTTCAAGGACGATGTCACCGAGGTGCGTGAGGGCTTCGAGTGCGGCATCAACCTCGGCAACTATCAAGATGTCAAGGTCGACGATGTCATCGAGACCTTCGAGATGCGTGAGAAGCCGCGTCCGTCGTAAGGGTGCCGCTAGTGGATTCGCGCTAGCTACGTGATTCGGTGAGGGAGGAACGATGGCGAACGTTGCCCGGCAGCGGCGATTGGCCGACCGCATCCAGCACATCGTGGCCGAGATGCTCGAACTGCGGATCAAGGATCCGCGGTTGGGTTTCATCACGGTCACCGATGTGCGGGTCAGTCCGGATTTGCGCGAAGCATCCATCTTCTACACCGTCTACGGCGACGTCGAGGAGCAGCAGGCAACGGCAGCGGCACTGGCTTCGGCGACCGGGGTGATTCGTAGCGAGGTTGGCAAGCAAACCGGTATCAAGTTCACGCCGACGATCGAGTTCATTCCCGATGCGATCCCGGAGAACGCTCGCCACGTCGAGGAACTGCTGGCCCAGGCAGCCCAGGCCGATGCCGAGGTGCACGAGCAGGCAGCGAAGGCGACCTACGCCGGGGAGGCCGACCCGTACCGCCATCCTCGGGATGGCGAGCTCGAGGAGTAGTCCCCGGTGGGTAGCCGAAAGGCCCGACGATCAGACGACCCGTCGATCGTCGGGGCGCTGTTCATTGACAAGCCAGCCGGGATGACCAGTCACGATGTGGTTGCCCGCGTCCGGCGCGTACTCGGGGTGCGCAGGGTGGGGCATGCGGGGACCTTGGATCCGATGGCCACCGGTGTGCTGGTGATCGGCGTAGGCCCGACCACTCGACTGTTGGGCATCGTGGGTGCCCACGATAAGGAGTACACGGCAACTATCCGACTCGGTGCTGCGACCACGACCGATGACAGCGAAGGCGAGGTGATCGGCGTTGCCGATCCGGACACGCTGGCATCCATTAGCGATTCCGCGATCGAAACTGCAGCGGGTGGATTCATCGGCACGATTGCGCAGCGGCCCAGTGCGGTGAGTGCAGTGAAGATCGACGGTAAGCGCGCCTACGAGCGAGTTCGTGAGGGGCAGGACGTGCAACTGCCCGAGCGGACCGTGACCGTCACCGCGTTTGAGGTGCTCGGGATCGACCGCGTGCCCGGATTCGTGGACGTCCAGGTGCGCGTGGAGTGCTCGGCTGGGACCTACATCCGTGCCTTGGCGCGCGACCTCGGCGCCGCGCTGCGAGTTGGCGGTCACCTGACCGCCCTGCGACGTACCCGATCCGGGGGCGTGCGGGTCGCGCAGTGCCGGTCGATCGACGAGGTAGGCCTCGAAGCGCTGATGACCCCGGCGGATTTCGCTCAGCGTGAGCTACCAAGCGTTGCGATCGACCGGCAGATGGTGGCGAAGGTGCGAAACGGCATCCAGCTCGACATTTCTGCGATGGATCCACCGACGAAGGATGAATCACCGATTGCCGTAATCGGTCCCGATCACGATCTCGTGGCGGTGGCAACCGTGCAGGGCGAACAGCTCAGTTATCTTGCGGTGCTCCCACCAGTGGTCGGTTCGGCAGACCGCGAGTGAGCGGAACACCGATCAACCCGACGATGAACACGATCCCGAGCCCGGCGCGCAGCGCCTGCAACTTGCTTGCGGCGTAGTCGTCGACCACCAATTGAGCTTGATCAGCGGGCACGCCTGCTTCTTCGAGCAGTTGCTCGGCCTGTTCGACGGTGATCACCTGAACTCCCGAGGCGGTGGCTTCGACCACGCCCGCCTGCAAGGCCGAATCGATGTCCTCGTTTTGGGAGACCGAGGTGGTGAAGCTTGCGGCCAGACCGATGAACACCGCCGTTCCCGCGAGGGCTACGCCGAGTGAGGATCCCAGGTTCTGGGCGGTTCCCTGCAGTCCGCCGACCTCGTTGCTTCGCGACTCGTCTGCGGACGACAAGTTCACGTTGCCTATCTGGGAGATCGCGAGACCCACGCCAACACCGATGACCGCCATGGCAAGAGCGAACAGGGAGCCCCGCGCCTCGGGGGTGATGGCACCGATCAGCAATAGCAGCCCGAAGCAGGCGGTGAGCAGACCGACGCGGATCATCGCGCGCGGGGAGAAGCGCGTGGCCAGTCGGGATCCGGCGAGCGCCATCAAGAACAGCGCGACCGACAGTGGCAGCATGCGGATGCCCGATTCGAGGGCGTCGAGGTTCAGCACCGTTTGCAGGTAGAGCGGTAAGACGAAGAACGAACCGGCGATGATGAAGTACAAGGTCAACTGGGCAGCCAGCCCGGCGCGCAGGGTGGGAATTCCCAGCAGATCGGTGCCCAGCAGCGGCTCACGTCCTGCATGCGACACCCGCCGCTCCCAGGCGATGAAGGCCCAGCCAAGCAGCAAGCCGATGAGCACCACCGGGATCGTGGGGGAGAACCCGAAGATCTCGAATGGCGGGTTCATCGGTTCGATGAAGCCCCAGGTGCTGGCCGAGACCAGGGCGAGCACCACCACGCCCATGGCGAGTGCGGACAGCACCACGCCGGCAAAGTCGAAGCGACCGACGCTCGGCTTGACGGGTAGGTCCTTGATCTTCCCGGTGAGCGGCAAGATCGCGATGATGATCATGATCGTCTCGGCGGCGAAAACCCATCGCCAACTGAAAGTGCTGGTGACCCATCCACCGATGAGCGGTCCGGCTGCGGCGGCGGCACCGGCGATGCCACCGAGGAGCGCGTAGGCGATCGCGCGGTCCTTGCCCGTGTAGTTGATGGCGGCAAGAGCAGCGATGGCCGGAATCACCAAGGCCGCACCGATTCCTTCGATGATCGACCATCCGATGAAGAGCATCCCGAAGCCGCTGGCCAGGGCCGTGGTGAGTGAGCCGACCGCGTAGATGATGGTTCCGAGCACGAATGCACGTCGGCGCCCGATTCGAGCACCGATGCCGGCGCCGGCGAGCATCAAGGCCGCCATCGTCAAGGTGAAGGTCGCGATGGCCAGTTGCATCGAACTGACCGTGGTGTCCAGATCGGCAACCACGGTCGTAATCGAGACATTCATGACGGTGCCATCGATCACCATCACGAACTGCGCGAGCCCCAAGACGATGATTGGCAGCCACTTACTCACGGCTCGAACCTAGTGTGCCCAGCAGATGTTTCGCCGGTCATCGGCCGGTCCCCCGTGCTGGCACGGGGAGGGCTGGCTCGGCCAATAGGCTGCCGGCCGTGGATGACGGAAGCGCTGCCCGGCGAGCAGCCATCATCGGTGTGTTCGATGGTGTGCACCGCGGGCATCAGGCGGTGATCGCCCAAGCGCGCGCGCTAGTGGGCGATGGTGAAGTGGTTGCCATCACCTTCGATCCACACCCGCGTCGAGTGGTGGCACCCGAGAGCGCTCCGGTCATGCTGGTTTCCATCGACGAACGCATCGATGCGCTTTTGGATGCTGGAGTGGATGACGTCGTTGTCGTGGAGTTCACTGCCGAATTGAGCCACTTGAGTCCGCGGGAATTCGCGGCCGACTTCATCGTGGGGCGTGCAGGAGCCAGCGATGTGGTGGTGGGGGAGAACTTCCGGTTCGGGCATCGGGCTACTGGCGATGTCGATCAACTGCGCGAACTCGGTACCGAGATGGGATTTCGCGTACACGGATTGGACCTGCGCGGGGATGGTCAACGGTTCTCCTCCACGCGGGTGCGCGAGGCGCTCGCCGCGGGTGAACTGGCGAATGTGGCGTTGATCCTCGGTCGTCCGTTCACCTATCGCGGCGAAGTGGTGCACGGCGACCATCGCGGACGCACGCTCGGGGTGCCCACCGCGAATCTCGAGGTTCCGACCGACCGGGCTGCCCCCGCCGATGGTGTCTACGCCGGTTGGGTGCGGGTGATCGACGGCGAGTGTCCGCGGATGCCTGCGGCGATCTCGGTGGGGGATAACCCGCAGTACGCCGGGACGCGGCGCCGTATCGAGGCGCACGTGATCGATCGGGACGATCTGGACCTCTACGGAGCGCAGATCGAAGTGGGCTTCACCCATCGGCTGCGGGGGCAGGAGGTGTTCGAGTCGCAGGAAGCTTTCGTGGCGCAGATGCGCGCGGACATCGATCGGTCCCGGACGCTGGCTGCCGGAGTGGCAAGTACCACCTGATACTCTCGCGGATGACGGTTGCCAAGCGGGCGCTTGGTGATACGTGACCAGGTCGCACAGTGCGACCATCGCCGGTTCGCCCGGCGCGCCCGAAGGGAATGTGAATGTCGCTCGCCACAATGTCGAAGTCCGAGATCATCGCGGAGTACGCGATCAACCCCGGAGACACCGGAAGCCCTGAGGTTCAAATTGCGCTGCTCACCAAGCGCATCACCGAACTCACCGAGCACCTGAAGACTCACCCGCACGACCATCACAGCCGACGTGGACTGTTGAGCCTGGTAGGCCAGCGTCGTCGGTTGCTGAAGTACCTGACCAAGACGGATATCAACCGCTATCGCTCGATCATCGAGCGTGTCGGCATCCGCCGCTAGACACCAGGCTTTCACCACTACAACCGAATAGAGACAACCAAACCGCAAGGATCCGGGGCGCCACGGAGCGCCGTCGTCGGTCCTCGGTAGTGGCCCCCGTAGGAAGTTGCGCGAAGCGCGAGAGCCCGGGGACCTCGATCGAAGACCGCCACCGGACGTCAGCCGTGGTTGCCCCTGCCTGCATGAAGGAAACAGGAGGCACCCGTGGAGGGTTCCCAGATCGCGACGGCCGAGGCCGTCATTGACAACGGTGCATATGGAAAACGCACCATTACTTTCGAGACCGGACGTCTTGCTCGTCAGGCTGCTGGTTCCGTTGCCATTTACCTCGATGGCGGCACCATGCTGCTGAGCGCGACAACGGCGTCGAAGAACCCCAAGGATCAGTTCGATTTCTTCCCGTTGACGGTGGACGTCGAGGAGCGGATGTACTCCGTGGGACGCATCCCCGGATCGTTCTTCCGCCGCGAAGGCCGTCCCACCGAAGACGCCATCCTCACCTGCCGGCTGATCGACCGCCCGCTGCGCCCGACCTTCAAGAAGGGTCTGCGTAACGAGGTCCAGGTGGTCGTGACGGTTATGTCGCTCAACCCCAACGATCTCTACGACGTTGTCGCCATCAATGGTGCGTCGGCATCCACCCAGTTGTCCGGCCTGCCGTTCAGCGGCCCGATCGGTGGAGTTCGCATCGCCCTGATCGACGGCCAATGGGTCGCGTTCCCCACGCACGAGCAGCTCGAAGGAGCTGTCTTCGACATGGTCGTCGCAGGTCGGATAGCCGGTGATGACGTCGCGATCATGATGGTCGAGGCAGAAGCCACCGACAAGACGATCGATCTGGTCGCCGGTGGAGCGCAGGCTCCGACCGAAGGGATCGTCGGCGCGGGGCTGGAAGCTGCCAAGCCGTTCATCCGCGCGCTCTGTGAAGCCCAGCAGCAGCTCGCGGACGCGGCCGCCAAGCCCGTCGCGGACTTCCCGGTCTTCTTGGAATACCAAGACGACGCCTACGAGGCCGTGGAGCGCTTGGCGATGGTCGACGTCCGCGACGCGCTCGCGATCGTGGAGAAGGCGCCACGCGAAGCACGCCTCGACGACATCAAAACCACCGTTGTCGCCGAACTGGTACCGAACTTCGAAGGCCGCGAGAAGGAACTGTCCGCAGCATTCCGAGCGGTTACCAAGAAAGCCGTGCGCGACCGCGTGCTAAGCGACAAGGTCCGCATCGACGGCCGTGGCTTGGCGGACATCCGCGCACTGAGTGCCGAGGTCGACATCCTGCCGCGCACCCACGGCTCGGCCCTGTTCGAGCGTGGCGAGACCCAGATCCTCGGTGTCACCACCTTGAACATGCTGCGCATGGAGCAGATGCTGGACACCTTGAATCCAGACAATCGCAAGCGCTACATGCACAACTACAACTTCCCGCCGTACAGCACCGGAGAGACCGGACGCGTGGGATCGCCCAAGCGCCGCGAGATCGGCCACGGCGCACTCGCCGAGCGTGCACTCATCCCCGTGCTGCCCACTCGCGAGGAGTTCCCGTATGCGATCCGGCAGGTGTCCGAAGCCCTCGGCTCCAACGGATCCACCTCGATGGGCTCGGTCTGCGCATCGACGATGTCGATGCTCAACGCGGGTGTACCGCTGAAGGCGCCGGTCGCGGGCATCGCGATGGGTCTGATCTCCGGTGAGGTGAACGGCTCGACCGAGTACGTCACCTTGACCGACATCCTCGGCGCGGAGGACGCCTACGGCGATATGGACTTCAAGGTCGCCGGAACGCGGGACTTCGTTACCGCCTTGCAGTTGGACACCAAGCTCGATGGCATCCCAGCCGATGTCCTCGCCGGCGCGCTCACCCAGGCGCGCGACGCCCGGATGACGATCCTGGATGTGATGAACGAGGCGATCGACGCCCCCGACGAAATGGCCGAGACCGCCCCGCGGGTGATCTCCGTCAAGGTGCCGGTGGACAAGATCGGCGAGGTGATCGGGCCGAAGGGCAAGATCATCAATCAGATCCAAGAGGACACCGGGGCCGACATCACCATCGAGGACGACGGCACCATCTACATCGGTGCCACCGACGGTCCTTCGGCCGAAGCAGCGCGCACGGCGATCAACAACATCGCGAACCCGACGATGCCCGAGGTGGGCGAGCGGTACCTGGGCACCGTGGTCAAGACGACCAACTTCGGCGCCTTCGTCTCGCTGGTCCCGGGCAAGGACGGCCTGCTGCACATCTCGGAGGTCAAGAAGCTGACCGACAAGAAGCGCATCGAGACGGTCGAGGAAGTGCTCAACGTGGGCGACAAGGTGCAGGTCGAGATCAAGGAGATCGACCAGCGCGGCAAGCTCTCGCTGACTCCGGTCCTCGAAGGCTCGGGCAATTCCGATAGCGGCAGCGAGTCCTAGTACCTGTGCCTACCCGCGCTCAGACCGCCACGCTGATCACCAGCGCCGATGGCGGCGTGGTCAAACGGACCACGCTGCCCGGCGGCCTGCGGGTAATAACCGAGTACGTGCCCGGAGTCCGCTCGGCGGCGCTGGGCGTGTGGGTGGCGGCCGGCTCGCGGGACGAGCCGCCTTCGCAGATGGGCTCGGCGCACTTCCTGGAGCATTTGCTGTTCAAGGGCACCACTACCCGGGATGCGATGACTATCTCGGCGCAGATCGAATCGGTGGGTGGCGATCTCAACGCCTTCACCACCAAGGAGCACACGTGCTACCACGCGCGGGTGCTCGATGAGGATCTCTCGATGGCGCTCGATGTGGTGTGCGATGTGGTGCTCAATGCCACGTTGCTTCCACACGACATCGAATCCGAGCGTGGCGTGATCTTCGAAGAGATAGCCATGTACGACGACGAACCCGGCGAGCTCGTCCACGATGAATTTGCTCGTGCCATGTTCGGGGATTCACCGCTTGGCCGGCCGATCCTGGGGACCGTCGAGACCATAACCGCGCTGCCGCAGGGCTCGATTCGGCGTTTCTACCGGCGGGCCTACACACCCGACCGCATGATCATCTCGGTCGCCGGAAACGTCGATCACGGTGCCGTGGTCCAGCAGGTGCGGGGAATCTTCGATGATCGTCTTGATCCGGGGGTGGAGGCCGCACCCGCGCGCGAGGCGAAGCGGCGTCGTTGGAAGGGTGATCCGGTTCGCATCATCAGTCGACCTACCGAGCAGGCGCACTTGATGCTCGGCACTCCGGGCTTCGTGCGCGGAGACGATCGGCGTTACGCGGCAGCAGT
The DNA here is from genome assembly GCA_965662415.1 of Actinomycetes bacterium. Lineage (GTDB taxonomy): Bacteria > Actinomycetota > Actinomycetes > S36-B12 > S36-B12 > S36-B12. The sequence continues at coordinate 18,157 of CBFIHB010000012.1, forward strand.
GTTGAGCACCGCGCTAGGCGGCGGCATGTCCTCGCGGCTGTTCCAAGAGGTGCGCGAGAAGCGCGGGCTGGCGTACTCGGTTTTCACCTACGCGCAGGCCTTCGCCGATGCCGGAGTCTTCGGGTTGTACGCCGGATGCCTACCAAGCAAGGCCGACACCGTCTTGGATGTGTGCTTGAGCGAATTGGAACAGGTGGCCCGCAACGGGTTGGATCAGGCTGAACTCCAGCGTGCCAAGGGTCAGGTCAAGGGTTCGATGGGTCTCGGCCAGGAGGACCCAGGTTCGCGGATGTCCCGCTTGGCGAAGGCCGAGCTCAGCGATGAATCCGTGGAGAGCTTGGACACGGTGTTGGCTCGGGTGGATTCGGTCGATCACGAATCGGTGCATCAAGTCGCCGGGGAACTGCTCACCGGACGATTCACGCTGGCCGCGATTGGACCCTTCGACGAAACGCACACCTTCAACGCGGTGGGCTGATCGACTACTGCGAGTCCGACGGCTCGAGGACGTAGTTCCAATTAACGTCCACAATCACTGAGATGTTGGATTGTGATCGGACTTCCAGTTGATGGTCACCAACTGGTACGACTGACTCGACGATGTCGAAATCTACCGGCACTTCGGTGACCACATGGATAGTCGAGAAGGCGAGTTGGTGGGTCTCGTCGAAAGATCGATATGTCGGAAACCCTGCGTCGACCAAGTAGTTGTCGCGCGATGCCGCATTGCCAGCCGCGAAAAACGAACAGACCTCCTCTACACCTAGCCGTCCTACATGTCGGCCATTCCACGGTGATTGCGATCGGCCACCGTTCGACTGCCACAGCAAGGTCATCGGCAGCGTGCGTATGTCCTTGAGTGCGAGCCAGACGTACCCATCGAAGACGACTGATGACCACCCCAACGAATTGGAATCCGGATCGTTCACCAGCAGAACCAAGTCTTCATGCGCTTCCGGGGTCGGATACCGACTTAGGTCGAGTGTCTGGCCATCGAGTCGCGGGATGCTCGACAGGTCCTCAAACTCCGCACCTATGTCCAAGATCTGGTTTTCCCCTCGGGATGGATCCGAAAAGAGTGACGGGTTCACGGCTCGGTGAACTGTGGGACTAGTGCTGATGCGGCCTTGTTGACTCGCGAGTTTGGACAAGTCAAGAGTGGGGTGTGTCCCGTAATTCCAATCCCCCTCGAGTCCGCGCGAGGTTATCCGCTGATACAGCGCTCGCTGCATTGGTTCCAGGAATACGAGTTTGTCGAAGTGGGCGCACGAGTCATCAGTGTCAATCGACAACGCAATGCGGTTGTCATCCGCAGCGGTGACCTTCCAGAGCGCATTGCTGACCTGTCCGTGAAGTGGCCCGTGGGTTTGCGGCCCGAAGGGCAGACAGAAGAAGTCGCCACGCAGGTGGGCTAGGACCGGTTCTTGGTCGGAGGCTTCGTCAGGGTGCCATGGTGGCAAGGAGTACGGCGAAACCCAGCGGTTACCCAAACGGAATCGACCAGGTGCGATGTGCGCACCGTCCAAGGCGATGTCGAATTGCACTAGGTCACTCTCGATACGGACTGAGGGCGCCCCATGGACGACATGCAGGTGCATCTGTGCTCTTTCCGGCGGGTTGTGGGCAATTGACGAAAGACTCTATCCGCTCTTGCCATACTTGCCTTGGCAATGAATCCGTTCGATCCAGCAAATGTCATCGTTATCAGCGGTGCAGCCGGCACAGGGAAGACCACTCTCGGAATCGCCTGTGCGGAAGCCCTCGCTGGTGTCCTTGTCGACCTCGACGACGAGGACCGCGATATCGATGAGCTGGCCCTGGCAGAAAGTCCGGATGTGACAGCGACACTCGCCGGCGCTCGGGATCGGCGGTATGAGGTCCTCCGGTCAGGAGTCAGCCGACAACGCATTTCGCAGCCGCGACCGGTCATCGCCATCGCCCCCTTCACCGAGGAGATCGCGTCTGCCGCGGCTTGGGCTGGCTTCACGAATGCGATCGGAGGAGGTCAAGTCCTCTTGGTGTGGCTCTTCCTCGATCCACTCGAGCGGGCGACTCGGATCGAGCAGCGTGGAGCCGTACGGGATCGGGATCGCACGGATTTGGAGCGGATATTCCAAGCCCCACGCGTGCCGCACAGAGCGATCGACGGTCGGCTGGACACGGATCGGCAGATAGCGGTGATTAAGTCACGGTTCGATAACGGAAACTGAAGAAGCCGCGAGCCTGCCTACCCCGAGGCCATACCTTCGCACTCATTGCGAGGCGTGACAACGATTACCTAGACCGTGACAACGATTACCTTCCGGGGTTCGTTGGATGTGCGGCGAATGAGTCGTTGGGACAGTAAGGGAGGGCAGGGTCATGGCAATCGTCGTCGTGAACCCGAATCCGGTCTTCGACCGGACCATCCTGCTCGACCGCTTGGTGCCTGGCTCCGTGATGCGCACCCAGCACGTCGAGGTGACGGCGGGCGGCAAAGGTGTCAACGTCGCCCGAGTCCTGCGGTCCCTTGGTGTGGAGGCGACACTGGTCCTGCCGGTGGGTCGAGCCGACCACGTTCAGTACTCACGACTGCTGGACCAAGAAGGCGTTCGGTCGGTTCCGTTTGACGTGAGCGGATCGGTGCGGATTGCAAGCATCTACCGTGAAGAGTCCGGCGGCCGAGTCACCGTGGTTAACGACGCGGGTTACCCATTGCCCGCGTCGGAGTGGTACGCGTTCATCGACTTCGTGACCTGTCACGTAACAGCCGACGATCTTGTGCTGATCATGGGGTCATTGCCGGCCGATCTCCCAATCGATTCAGCGGCCCTACTCGTCGAGGCGTGCCATCGACGGGGAGCTGAGGTGCTGCTTGATACCGCGCCCGCTTGGTTGGCGGGCGCGTGGAAGAGTGCACCTGAAGTGGTTGCGCCGAATGTCCATGAAGCGATGGCCTCCCTGAGCGAATCGCGCGCGACTGTTTTCGATGACAACGCCATGACGCAGGCAGAGCACCGCGCAATGGCGATCGACCTGGCGCGTCATGTGCAAGAGCAGACATCGCGCGTTGCCTTGGTCACTGCGGGGGCAGCGGGTGTTGCGGTGGATGACGGCGAGTCGGCAGCGTGGATTCCGGCACCTCACGTTTCAGTCGTAAGTGCCGTCGGGGCTGGTGACTCTTTCGTGGCGGGACTTGCTGTGCGCTGGCACGACGATCGGATTTCGGGACGGCCGATTACGTGGACACAGGCAGTTCGGTTCGGCGTTGCCTGCGCAGCGGCATCGTGCGAGGTGGTCCGGGCAGGTGGAGCACATGCAGATCGTGTCCGCGAACTCGAAGGATCGATTTACGCGCACTCCGTCGCAAGGGCCGACTACGTCGAGCCCGGCTGTAGTCAGTCATGACCAAAGCCAAGCAGGTTCGGCTTGCTGATGTGGCCAAGGCGGCTGGCACCAGCACCAAGACCGCATCGCGTGTCTTGAACGGTGATCCGCGAGTAGCACCCGGTACTCGTGAGAAAGTCCGCGCCGCGATAGTCGACTTGGGGTACCAGGTTGACGTCGTTGCACGATCCTTGCGAACCGGAGTGGACGAGACCATCGCAGTTGTGGTGCCGACGATCGGCGATCCTTTCTTCGCGAGCATGATCGAGGAGATAGAGAGAGAGGTCTACACCCAGGGTGTGAAGTTGCTGGTGGCTACCAACTCCAGGGACGCTGAGGAGGAACAGCGGGTCATCAACGGACTCCTGGCGCGTCGGGTGGCGGGGATCATCGTGACTCCCTACACCGCCGACTACTCGTTCCTCGACTCTGTACGCACACCCGTTGTGTTCCTGGATCGGCGACCGCATGGGCGACAGGCGGGAGCTGTGCGGGTCGATGACGAGGGTTGGGCCCACCAGGGGGTTGTCCACCTGTTGGATCACGGTCACCGGGACATCGCGATAATCGCCGATGAGTTATCCATCAGCACTTCCCAATTCAGACTGGATGGCTACCGCCGGGCCCATCATGAGCGCGCACTGGAGACACGCTCTGAGTGGGAGATCCTGGGTTGCGCTAGATCCGAGGATGCCTATCGAGCGACGGTTGCTTTGCTGAACTTCGACGAGCAACCGACTGCCATCTTCAGTGCGCGCTCTGAAACTACGGTCGGGGTGGTCCAAGCGCTTCATGAGTTGGGGCGGACGGATATAGCGCTGCTTTCGTTCGGCGACTTCTCGACCGCCGAACTGCTGGCGCCCGCGGTGACGGCTATCGACCACAGTCCGGTGGGGCTCGCGAGGCTTGCTTTGGCCCGACTGCAACGCCGAATGAACGGGGCAGGTGAGAGCGGAGTCGACGACATCATGGAAATGGGTCTGATCCGGCGCGGCTCCGGAGAGATCCCGGGACCTGCTCTCGTAGAGGTCTCCTCGAGGTCGGGGGGAGGTGCGTAGTGACTGTCCGCGTTGTCCTTGGAGTTGACATAGGCACGACTTCCACGAAAGCGGAAGCCTTCACGTTGGAAGGAAGGTCTGTGGCACAGGCCAGCACGGCTACGTCGTGGGTAGTCGGTCGCTACGGCGAGGCTGAAATGGATGTCGAGGCGTTAGCGAAAGACGTCATCGAACTTCTCGCGCGGTTGGCCCGCAAGTGTGATCACGATGTCTCGGTAGCGGCGATCGGAATCACCGGGCTTGCTGAGACCGGTGTGGTGATCGATGCCAAGGGACTCCCCAAGCATGCTGCGATGGCGTGGTTCGATGAGCGCGGCGCTGACGAGCTACTGCTGCTTCCTCAGGCGATCCAGGATTCCTTCTCCGGCGTAACCGGACTCGCGTTGAAGGCTGAATGTTCTTTGTCGAAGCTGCTGTGGCTGCGTGCGATGGGTTTGGCTTTCGAACCCGCGGACAGGTGGCTGAACGCGCAAGAGTTCGTCGCGATGCGCCTTACGGGAGCGATCGCTTCTGAGCCCTCGCTTGCTTCCCGGACGGGACTGTTGGAGCAGCGGACCGGACAGCCATGGGGAGCGGTATTGGAATTGATAGGGGTGGGTGAGGGCTTCGTCCCCGAACTCCGACCTGCCGACACTTCCTTCGGGACTGTGACCAACGAGGCACCCGCGGTACTCCGGGGTGCTTGTGTTTGTGTTGCTGGACACGATCACCTGGTTGCGGCGGTCGGATCGGGTGCCTTAGGCAGTAACCAGGTGTTCAATTCCTGCGGCACTGCCGACGTCCTCGTGCGGAGTGTCCCGTGGCTGATGGACGACGAGCAGCGGAAGGTGCTGGTGTCCGGAGGGTTGTCTGTGGGACGCCATGCGTTGCCTGGACGTAGTGCCATCTTGGGCGCAACACGTTTCGGTCTGGTTCTGGAACGAGTCCTCACGATGCTCGGAGCGGTGACCGCAGACGACCGGGCCGCTCTCGTCCACAAGTGGACCGATTCGGGGTCTGCGAGCGATGTCGTGGCGGTCTCGGAGCCCGCCAACTGGGTTAATGAAGTGACCATCGCGCTGCGCGATGCATGCAGCCCTGAGCAGGTTGTGTCCGCGGCCATCGATTACGGAATAAGGGCGATGGCCCCGCTGCTGGAGCGCATGGAAGAGGTTGTCGGTCCATTTGATCATGCGCTCGCCGGGGGCGGTTGGTCGAAACTCGATGGCGTGCGCCGTGCCAAGGAGACCTTGATGCCCCAACTGAACTTGAGTGGCACCGACCAGCCCGGCATCAAGGGTGCAGCAATCCTCGCCGGAGTGGGCGCAGGGCTGACCGACTATGAGTTGACCCGCGAGGTGGCAGACCAACTCGCACCATCCACACACAGGGAGATTCACTAGTGAAGACGCTTGCTGACATTGCCGACTCCAATGGGACATTCGCGATTATCGCTATGGACCAGCGAAACACGCTGCGACGAATGTTCGAGGCGGTGGGCGAGACAGCGACCGCGGAGGACATGAGACAAGCGAAGATCGACGTGGCCAGATACCTGTCTCCGAACGCCACCGGACTTCTGCTCGATCCGGAGTTCGGCGTACCGGCCGTCCGGGACTCCGGCGCCCTGGCCGACACATGCGGGCTGTTGGTGGCAGCGGAGCCCTCAGACCGTGGATCCTTCAACGGCGAGCCCCGAGCTAGTCGTATTGAGGAGCAGAACGGTCAGTGGGTGCTTGACCTGGGCGGTGATGCCGTGAAGTTCCTGGTGCAAGTCAACGCCTTGCGAAGCCGGAAAGACGGCGAGCCCGATCTAGTGGAAGAGGTTCTCGACGTAGTGCGGGCCGTCGTCGATGACTGCCGTGATGCCGGCATCCCCAGTGTGATCGAGAACCTCGTGTACTCGCTGCCGGGAGAGGAGAAACTCGCGGGTGAGCGTAAGGCCGAAGCGATCATTGAGTCTGCAGCGCTTCTGTCCGACATCGGCATGGATCTGTTGAAGCTCGAGTACCCGGGCAGTCCGGAGGCATGCAGACGTCTTGCGGATCGGATCGATGTTCCCTGGGCAGTCCTGAGTGCTGGTGTCGACTTTGAAGAGTTCACTGACGTGCTGCGGGTATCGTGTGATGACGGTGGAGCATCCGGGTTCATTGCTGGTCGCGCACTGTGGAAGGAGTCGATCGGAATGACTCCAAGCCAGCGCGAGACCTTTTTCAGCGAAGTTTCCGTTCCGCGACTCCAAGCGTGTCGGTCGGCCATCGACGGGCGTGCCCGTCCTTGGACTGAAGCGGCCGCATCGCAGTGGCAGGAGGTGGAGTAGCGATGTCGATTCTCGAAGCTCGAGGGATCGTCCGTACCTATGGTCAGGTCGTTGCCCTCGATGAGTGCGACTTCGACGTCGAGGCGGGTGAGGTCACCGCGCTTATCGGTGATAACGGAGCAGGCAAGAGCACATTGATCAAGATCCTGTCGGGGACCGAGCAGATGGAATCTGGAGAGATTCGGTTCTTGGGGGAGAAAGTCTCCATGACCAGTCCCGCTGTGGCGCGTGATCTTGGCATTGAAACGGTGTTCCAGGACCTGGCCTTGTGCCCGCATCTTGATCCAGTTCGCAATCTGTACCTCGGTCGAGAGGTACGCAAACGCGGACTCCTGGGCTTGCTTGGCTTCATGGATAACAAGGTGATGAAGACCGGATCCCAAGAGGCGTTTGCGGATTTAGGTGCAACGGTTAAGGCTCTGACGGTTCCAGTCGGTGACATGTCCGGTGGGCAAAAGCAAAGTGTCGCCGTCGCGCGAGCGGCCTCCTGGGCCAACAAGATCATTTTCCTCGACGAGCCCACGGCGGCCCTGGGTGTCGTGCAGACGCACAACGTCCTTGAGCTCATCAAGCGTGTGAGGGACAAGGGCATCGGCGTTGTCTTCATCTCGCATTCGATGCCGGAAGTGCTGAGCGTGGCGGATCGCGTTCAAGTACTGCGACGTGGAAGACGTGTCGCGACGCTAGACGCGGCAGCTTCCACACTGGAGGAACTGGTCGGAGCCATGACCGGTGCCCTGGACGAGGAGGTTCGATGACAGCAACTCAGCGCGAAGCAGCTGCGCAGGAAATTGTGGCTGAATCGAATCCGGGCTTGGTCAAGACGATAACTCGTGCGCAGGCTACTCAGATTGTTCTCGTCCTCATCGGGTTATTTGTGCTGTTCTCGATCATCAATCCCGAAGCCTTCCTGAGCGTATTTAATTTCCGTTCGATCATCGTCAATGCGTCGATTTTCATCGTGCTTGGCGTGGGCGTCACCTTCGTGATCATCACCGCGGGCATTGATCTGTCTATCGGGTCAGTCTTGGTTTTCTCGAGTGTGATGTCAGCGTTGGTCATGGAGACCTTGGGAACCGAGGGCTGGGCTATAGCTGCCGTTGGCGCCGTGGTTGCAGTCCTCGCCGGAGCGTCCTGGGGTCTTATCAACGGGCTCTTAGTGACCAAAGCCAAGGTCCCTGCCTTCATCGTGACTTTGGGCACGATGGGTATGGCCCTGGGCATTTCGCAGGTAATCACCGGGGGTATCGACCTTTACAACGTGCCGGAGGTGTTGGTCGACACGGTTGGGTTCGGGAACATTGCATGGGAAGTGCCAACTTTGGCGGTAATCGCGCTAGTGGTCGTCATTATCGGCGGCATCGTCCTGCATCGGACCAAATTTGGCCTCTACACCTACGCACTTGGATCGAATTTAGAGGCGTGTCGACGGGTAGGAATCAAGGTTGACTTCAACTTGACATGGGTTTACATCGTTTCCGGGATTTGCGCCGGGATCGGTGGGTATCTGAGTCTTGCGCTATACCAACAGACAACGATCGCCGGTAATTCGCTAACCAATCTTGCAGTCATCGCTGGTGTGGTGATTGGCGGTACGAGTCTGTTCGGCGGTGTTGGAACCATGTTCGGCACCGTGATCGGTCTCCTGATCCCGGTGACCCTCCGTCAAGGATTCGTGATCAGCGGAGTCCAAGCTTTCTGGCAAGAAGTTGTTGTCGGAATATTCCTGATCGGCGCCGTGTACGTGGACGGTGTTAGGCGAGCACGCGCGAGCCGAGGATCAGGTAGTCAACCCAAACAGAAGGCCATTGGAGGTCTGAAGATTGGGTCTACAGAGAAAGAGGGAAATAGTGAGTAGGAAATCAACTAAGAGGGCCCTTGCTGGCGCGCTGAGCGTCGGTCTTCTCGGTGGCCTCGGTTTGGGTGTAGCGCCCGGAGCCGTTGCGGCAGGAGAAGACATCACCTTCATTCAGGGTGTTAAGGGTGACGGCTTCTACATCACGATGGCGTGTGGTATCGAAGCTGAGGCGAAGAAGAACGGTGCCAACGTGCAGGTTGTTGGTCCGGAGAAGTTCGACGCTACGCTGCAAAAGCCGATCCTGGATGCGGTAATTGCCTCCAGGCCGGATGCAATCTTGATTGCGCCGAACGATGTCAAGGCGATGCAAAAGCCGCTTGAGAAGGCCAGAAAAGCGGGTATCGAAGTTGTTTTAGTGGATACCACGGTCAACAACCCCAAGCGTGTGGCTGTTTCGGAAATCAGCTCGAACAACTATGCAGGTGGCGCGGCTGCGCTTCGTGCGGTTCAGCGCGCCGGTGTGTCGGGCGGCAAGGTCATGGGTATCGGCGTGAAGCCGGGCATCAGCACCACCGATGCTCGTGACAAGGGCTTCCAGGATGCTGTTGCTAAGAACAGCAACTTCGAATTCATCGGTCAGGAATACTCGCAAAACGAGCCAGCCATCGCTGCTCAGATCACGACGGCTGCTATCGCTGCCAACCCGGATCTGAAGGCGATCTTCGCAAGCAACCTGTTCTCAGCCCAGGGTGCAGCGACTGGTATCAAGCAGGCGGGTAAGGAAGGCGAGATCGTCGTCATCGGCTTCGACGCTGGACCTGACCAGATCAAGGCGCTGAAGGACGGCACTGTTCAGGCGCTGATCGCGCAAAAGCCGTACAACATCGGAACTCAGGGCGTTGAGCAGGCACTTCGTGCGCTGGACGGCAAGAAGACGAAGAGCAAGATCACCACTGGATTCACGATTCTCACCGATCAGAATGTGAACACCAACTTCGGGAAGCGAGCGGCCTACCGGTCGCGTTGCTGACCTAGTTGTCGCAACATGG
>CBFIHB010000013.1:0-25207 GCA_965662415.1 Actinomycetes bacterium
TCGACTCCCGTGACCGGCTCGAAGTCCTCCTTATACGACTCGGGGAAGGCGTCGTCGTAGATTTTCAGCAAAGCGATCGCCTGGGCCTCCCCCACCCGTTCGATGAGGATCCGCGCGTACTCATCGGTCCACGAGCGAGTAGCCGCAGCGACGCGTTCTTGCAGGTCGGCTTCGTCGTACGCCGGGATGCCCTGGCCAACAGGCACATGAACCACGAAGTGCAGCCGCGCGAGCACGGACTCGGTGACCCGGGTCGTGAATTCCACCGAGGTGCCGCCGAAGGTTTCCCGCAGCATCGACTCGATCTTCAACCGCACAGCGGTCGTGTAGCGATCGCGCGGCAGGTAGACCAGGCAAGACAGGAAGCGGCCGTAATCATCGGGGCGGACATACAGCCTGGTTTGCCTGCGCTCTTGCAGGTGCATCACGGACTCGGCGAACTCGGCAAGGAGATCGTCGTCGATTTGGAACAGTTCATCGCGCGGATAGGTCTCCAAGAACTGCAGCAAATCCTTCGCGCTGTGCGATCCGGGGACATAGTCCAGCGCGCGCATTACGTAATCGAGTTTGTCGCGCAGGATCGGGATATCGGCCACCGAGTGGTTATAGGCCGAGGCGGCATACAGGCCAAGGAACCGGCGCTCGCCGATCACGTTGCCTTCAGCGTCGAACTTCTTGACGCCGATGTAGTCCATGTAGGCGGCGCGGTGCACGGTGGATCTCGAGTTCGCCTTGCTCAAGATGAGCAGGTGCGGCTCGCGAGCCTTGGATCGGACGGCGGTGGGCAAGAGGGCGAAGGACAGCGAGACGGCATCGTCTTCGTGGCCATTCACCGTCTCTTGACGCAAGATGCCCAGTCCGCTTGCCGGCACCGGGCGCAGCGCATCCTCGCCCTCGACGGTTATCAGGTCGTATTCCCGGTATCCAAGGAACGTCAAGTTGTTGTCCGCCAACCACTGGAGCAGTGCCCGCGCCTCGTGAACATCATGAGAATCGATACCGACCGGAGGGTGTTGGTTGAGTTCATGGGCAATGCGCTCTGCTTGTGCGCGCATCGGATGCCAGTCCGCTGTGGCCTTACGTACATCGCTCAACACACGTCGAGTGGAGGAAATCAACGGCTCGAGATCATCGGACACGAAATCGCGCTCGACCTCGATGCGCATCCAGGACTCGATGAGCACATCGGGCGGCGCTTGATCGACATCGATATCCAGAACGTCTTCGAGTGTGACGTCGTCTTTTCTCCTGACAGCTAGTTGAGGGTGCACGATCAGGTGGACGTTGCGTCCGCTGTGCACGAGGTTCGCGGTGACCGAATCGACGAGGAAGGGCATATCGTCGGTGACGATCTCGATGACCGAATAGCCAACTCCGGGAATGTCTGGTGTCCAGCCTCGTACGAGCGCCTGTCCGGGCGCCCTGTTGGTCGCCCAAGCCCGCATCGCCTCCAGGTCGGCCACCATGGTCGGTACTTCGTGGCCGGACATCTCCTCGTCGGACAGGTATCGGTAGAAACGGGAAGCAAGTGCGACCTGTTGCTTGTCCGGAATCCGCGCGAGGGCATCGCGCCACATAGAGCCTGCCGCGTCACTCACGACTATCGCCTCTCGCTCTTCATCCGCGCTCGTCGCCTACGGTAGACCCGCACACCCCGGCTGCGTCCACTTCGGGAAAGAAGGTCACCGATGGCCAAGGAATTCACCTACCGTCAATCTTTCGATGGCGATCCGCTCACGGTTTTCGCCATGCTGCGTGACCCGGAATATGTTCAAGCCAAATGCGACGCCACCGGCTCACTCGAGACGACCGCGGAGGTGAGCGACGCTCGCGACGGGACCGTCACGATCGTCTCGACCCGGGTCCTTCCGGCTCAAGTGCCCGATGTTGCACGCAAATTCGTCGGAGACACCATCTCCGCGACCGAGACCCAAGTGTGGTCAGCGGCCGCCCCCGACGGCTCGCGCACGGCGACGGTGGAGGTGGAATTCAGTGGCCCCCTCGGTTTCACCGGCACTTTGAGCCTGCGACCGGCCGGTCAGGGAACCGAGGTGGTAACCGAAGGCAAGTTCAAGGCCTCGGTGCCCTTCGTCGGCGGAACGATCGAGTCCGAAGCGGCCAAGCAGACCGAGCGGTACCTTGGCGCAGTGGAGCGCGTTGCCGAAGACTGGGGCGCGGGAAACTAGACGGCAAGTTGCTCGCTGAACTCACGCTCCCACGCCGCAGCGCTAGTGCGCAGCGAAGTGTCGAGCACGAGCCGGCGACGCGAGGCGTCCATCAAGTTCGAACCGATGGCTTCGAGGTCTTCAGGTCCAGGACCGAGGGAATAGACAGTGGTTCCGGTGGAGCGGACTACGGCCATCTCCTCCCGGCACGTCTTGGTGACCTGCCGACGCCATTGGCGCTCGAGGCGCGCGGAGATGGTGGAGGGGCTGTCCATCGTGAACGAAACCATCGGTGCAATCACGTAGACCTCGTCGAGGCCGGCGTGCGCAACCACGTCCACCGATGTCGCGGAAACCGCGCCGCCGTCGACATACATCCGTCCGTCGATCTCGACCGGCTGGAACCAGCCGGGGATCGCGCATGAAGCCATCACCGCACTAGCCAGCGGGGCGATGGGTGCACCGGGCCGGCCGAAGACGACCCGGTGGCCGTCGGCATAGTCCATCGCGACGACCCACAAATTCGCGTGCGCGGACCATTCGCCGAAGGGCGTTACCGCGTCGATGAGATGGCCGACGCGTTCGAGCGAACGACCTCCCTCGGGCAGGAATGCTGAAAGCAGCGCGGTGGCCGGGAGCCCGCGGATGTTGCGCAGCCCTGATCGGATGAGCGCGGGCGAACCAGGACCGCGCAGTTTGGGCACTCCGGGGCGATGGCCGCCCGTGGCTCGCTCGGGGTCCCACTCGTACCCGGCCAGCGGACCGGACTCCACGTGTTCGTCGCGGTAGTGGGTAATGAGTTCATCGGTGCTGACCCCGCACGCGACCAGTGCCCCGAGGACGGATCCGGCACTAGTGCCGACGATGACGTCGACATCCTTGGGATCGAGTCCGGTCGCCTCACTCCAGGCCGAAAGTGCGCCAACGGCCCAGGTGCCGCCCAGCACTCCCCCACCCCCGAAGACCAGTCCACGGCGCTTGGGTCGAGATGCGTTGGTCATCCGGTCTCCGCGCGCCCGGGGATGATCCGCAGCCCTGTCTCCTTCGCGGCCGCCTCCTTGAGTTCGGTGAGGGAGTCCGCTAGGCCATCGATGATGACGCTGACATCGGCAAGGGCGTCGTGATCGGCCGTTAGGCCGACGAAGACGTTGCCCCGGTAGGACATCAAGCCGATGCTCAGAGCCTGTCCTTGCACCAGCGAAGAGAAGGGATACGCGGCGATCAATTCGCAATCGGCGGCGTACAAGGCACGCTGTGGACCCGGGACATTGATGACGGAAATGTTGTAAGCGCGGCGGGACAAGGTGGAACCTACGCGCGATCCCAAAGCGTGCAAGGTGGAGGGACCGAAACCGGCCATACCCGAAAGCGCCTCCGCTCCCACGAACCGCTCGGTGGAACGAAGGTCGCGCATATGGAAGGCAATCTGGTGCAGTCGCACGATCGGGTCGGACTCACCCACCGGTAGGTCGATCAGGAAGGCTCCTACCTCGCCAGCCCCCGTACGTTCGTGACGGGATGCGCTCTCGGTCTGGGTGCTGACCGGGACCAACGCGCGTATGGTCGCCGAGGATTCCAGTACTCGCCCGCGATTCATCAGCCAATCCCGCAGGGCTCCGGTGACGACCGTCAAGACGACATCGTTGACGGTCCCCACGCTCGAGCCGCGAACCTCGCGCAGATCCGCGAGGGACAACTGCGTTGTCGCGAAGCGTCGTTGCGCACCGATGCGAGTGTTGAGTGGGGTGTCCATCGGCGCTCGGGCGAGCGAGGCGAGCGATCGGATGATGCCGACCCCGGTGTCTTTGACCCAGCCGGTTACCGCCTCGATCGTGGCACCGACATCGCGGACCGCACCCGTGGCGGTGTCCCAGGCCACGGTGGGCCTGGTGAGGGCGGATGTGATTGCCGAGGAGATCAGCTCGACATCGCTGGGCTCGGGACGCGGATTCCACGCATCCGGGGTGTCCTCGGGAACATCGGGCGAACTGTCGAGCATGACCTGGGCGATGTCGATCGCCCCATTGCCACCGACGAGCACCTGGTGGCTCTTGGTCACTACCGCGAAACAACCGTCCTCGAGCCCCTCGATCAGGTACATCTCCCACAGCGGCCGGGCTCGGTCGAGCGGGCGCGCCATCAGGCGGCCGACCAACTCCTCGAGCTGGGCACGGGTACCAGGCTGGGGCAACGCCGATCGGCGTACGTGATACGCGACATCGAAGCCGGGGTCGTCAACCCACACCGGCCGCGACAATCCCCCGGGAACTTCACGCAGGCGCTGGCGATAGCGCGGGACATGCGCGATGCGGTTGCGGATCAGGCGAACTAGACGCTCGTGGTCGAAGCCATCTGCCGGGGGCTGGAAAATCGCGACCCCGCCGACATTGCGTGGTGTTTGGGTGTCTTCGGCGAACCACAGGGCGGAGTCGACCGCATCGAGTCGATCCATGACACCCCTTCCCGAGTGCTTCCTAGTCTGACACGCCCGCCCCATTCAGGCGGCAATAGCCGCTTACGCGTACTCTTTTCGCGTGCGCTTCCCCACTTCCGTCGTAGCTGCCCTCGCCGCGGGCGTCGCGGCGGCGGGTCTCACCGCGCCATCGGCCCTCGCCTATGGGGATGTTCCCTCCCAGCGCACGAATCTCACGTCCGTTTCTACCTCCACCGCTTCCGGTCCGGATGCCTCGGTGCCTACCGTCAAGCGCGCGGTGCCGGTGCCGCCGCGCAAGGTGAAGAAACCGCGCGCGGCAACCCGGTCCACCAAGGCGAAGAACGTTCCCGAGATGCCGATGGACGGCGGAACCGGTCGGCGCATCGTTTACGACAAGTCCTTGATGACCGTGTGGGTGATGAACGGCAAGAACGAGGTGGTCTACCGGTTCCCGATCGTCGGCCGTTGGGATCGTCCCGTCGCGGGTGAGTACGAGGTCTACTCGATGTCCGAGCGCAGCGGCAATCCGAACTCCAGGGTCACTTTCGATCACATGACGCGCTTTGCCTATGGCAATGATGGCAAGACCCCCATCGGCTTTCACAGCATTCCGCTGTACTACGACGGTTCGATGATGCACGGAGTCGACCAGCTAGGCCTTCCGATCGCTACCGGTGGCTGCATAAGGATGCACGAAGACGACGCCGAGGCGCTGTACGAGTGGGCGAAGATCGGCGACACAGTGGTCGTCCTCGCTTCTCCCTGACCCGTACCGAACTCGTTCTCGCTTCCCGAGGCTCATGCGGCCAATTCGCGGCTGATTCGCGACAGGGATTTTCGCAGTCGCATGGTTGTCGTCACTTCACCTAGGAGCGCGCCTCGGGCGACACACGTCGCGACGCTCGAATCCTCACGCAGCGTGTGGACAGGCAGGGCGATCCCGGCCTCCAGGAGAGCATCGGCCACCCTGGCACCCGTCTTGCGCTCGGACCCTGATGGCCGATTCACGAGCACGCGTACCTCTGCCGTCTCCGCATGCTCGGCGATGAGCGGCAGTTGATGGATCAGGCGCACGATGCCAATCGGATCCGGCCGACACACCACCACCGCGCTATCGCTGGCGCGCAGCGCACTGATGGTGGCCCCATCACGTTCGTGTCGCGCGGCGAATGGGTCGTCGATCGGTGTTGTGTCGAGCAGCGTGCCGGCGTCGATGACGACTTTGTCGAAATGCTCCGCGCAGGCAGCCAAGATCCGATCCAGCACCGCCGGAGTTGCCCCCGACCATCGGTCCGGCGAACCGATACCGGTGAGTATCCAAAGTCGATCGGTCAACTGACGGCAGGCCGAACCGAGCGATCGAGCATCCAAGGCTCCTTGATCGGCATATCGGGCGGCAACCAGCAGGCCACTGACGTTCTCGGTGATTCCCGCGAGGTAGGCAAGAGCTGGTGCACAGGTGTCCGCGTCGACCACACACACCCGTTCTCCGCTAGTCGCCCATGCCTCTGCGAGCCCGAGAGCGACGGTGGATCGACCTGGCGCTCCCGGCGGTCCGGTGACCGCAACGATCTTGCCCCGCTGGCGGCGATCGGCAGCCGTGCGATCGAGCGCCGCTGGCGTGGTTGCGCCGGCTTGCGAGGCCGACTGTCCCTCGCGCAGCGAACCAATCACACTTTCGGTGGCATCGGCATTTCGCATGTCCACGATCCGCTCGATGCCCCAGGCGCGGGCTTGGGACGTACCCGGATCTCCATCGACCAGCCCGACAACTCGCCCGATCGCGTGTTCTTGGATGCTCGCCACTAGGTCCGCCCCCAATCCGGGTACCGCGATATCCACCACGATCTGGGCCCGCGGCTCGACCTCCGCCGCGGCCAACAGATCGACGGCCTCCAGGCACCGACGAACCACCGTGCACCCGGCAGCCGTGATCGCCGAGATCAGATCCGCCTCGTCGTTGCGGCCGGGCGTGCACCAGATGACGCGAGTCACTGCTTCGCCTGCGCAAGGACATCCGTCGCGGTAACGAGCGACTGACTGTCGACGGGCACACGCACCAGATCCACTGCTCCGATCCGACCTGCGCGAACCACCTGCGGCACCTGCTCGGGGCCAACGCTCAGCACAACCGCCATCTGCCCACCTACCCCGAGCGAATCCGACGAGACATGCTCGACGCTCACATCCGCGAGAACCAACACCGGTTCAATGGATCCACTGTCGACTCCGACCATCGAATCGGCGGCGGGCGTAGACCAGACGTCGACGACATCCCCAGACACAAGTCCCACCGGTGCATGCAGCGGATCCACACCCACCGTGACCGTGCGCCTTGGACCATCGGAAGAGTCCCCAAATGCCGATCGGGGAATCAGATCGCCAGCAGCGACGGGAACCCGCAAAACCCCAGCTGGTCGTTCCGTTACCGGTACGTAGTCGGCCCCCGCAGCACCGAGGGATACCGTGATCGGGCGCAGATCCCACTCCTGCGAGCCGACAGACAGGTCCCGCTCGGCCTGCCACACCGCGATGGTCTCGGAGCCTTGCGAGAGTAATCGGGCACCTGCGAACATCGAGACGATCAGCAGTCCGACACCGAGCCATAGCCGCAGATCACCCCATCGTGGAGAACGCAGACGTTGGGCCCGAGGAGCGGCACCGATCCCGGGACCTCGGGCTAACGCAGCGTTGTGCGTATGGGTTCCTCTGCGGGTGAGCTTGGCGAATATCGACCTACCCATCAGCTACTCCTCGAGACGATTCGAACGATTGCATTCGGGTGCACGCGTGCCATGGGCAGTTGCGCGCAACCTAGGTTGACTGAGTCCGGCCCCGGAGGCGAACGTCCATCCACAGGCTCACTGATGGGCGGTCAGTTATCCACAATCGGTGTGCGGCCCAGCACTCGTCGGAACCTTTTGGCACTATGCGCAGGTGAGTTCGCGCTTCCTGACCCTTGCCGACGTGGCCGAGGTCCTCAACGTCTCGGCCTCCCAGGCCTACGCGCTCGTGCGCTCCGGTGAACTACCTGCGATCAAGGTAGGAGGACGTGGCCAGTGGCGAGTCGAATCCGCGGTGTTGGAGGAGTACATCGCACGGATGTACGAACAGACTCGCACCTTCATCGAGTCCAACCCTGAGGTAGCCGATCAGTCGATATCCGAATCCTGATCGTGCGCCAGCCGTGGCAGCCGAACATCCACCACCGAACGCCAGGGGACGGTCACCTCGCGCTGGAGGACAAGCACGGTCAGGTGATCTTGACCCACCCAGGTCAAGGTCCCGGCCAGCCCTTCGCCATCACCGACCGTGGTTGCAACGTCAATCGTTATTCGGTGACCGAAGAACCCCCGCAGGACCCGACGCCACGAGGTCGATGCATGGACGAACGTCGATTGGGGTGACGTGGTCTCCGGATGGAGCACCCGGGGCAAAGACGAGATCGTTGCGATGGCTTGTGTCGGAATGAGATGAAGGCACCGTTCACCGGCGATCAGCACATGATCGGCGGCTGACGCTTCCGCCGTCCCGCAAACGAGCGCGCCGCGGACAGTACGTACCTGCAGGGCTTCTCCGGGGCCAAGGGCTTGTAGGCGATCGGCGAGGGTGACCGAGGACATCTCTGCAACTACCAGGCCCCGGGCCTGGACCTGAATGAGCGAATCTTCTTCGGAGCGCACCACAGCCGCGGCCTCGCTCCACATCGCATCCTCGAAATCGCGGTCCATGTTCGCGTTATTCCCTCAGCCATGAGCGGTGACACCCGATCGGGATCAGGATTCGTGTGATTCACATCACTGGACGCCTGGCGTTTGCCGCGTGCCGCGGCCGGGAAGAACACTCCTGTCCGACGGTCGAGTGCACGGCCCCCAGCTCGGACCTTGACACGGTGCTATCGCCTGAGGCGATAATGACGCGTCAAATGCAGTCAAACAACATCAAACAAAGGCAAACGAAGGAATTGCCGCGATCGCGAGAGGGGCCGATGATGACCACCGCAATCCACACGGACGACCAATCAGCTGAGCCGACACCCGGGGACGAGCCGACATCGAGCGCCGCGACTCCCCGCCAGGATCGGACTCGGCCACAACTTCGGGTAATCGACGGGCAGCGGTCTTCGTCAGTGCCCCAGCAGATGGCTCTGCCGCTGAGCTGGCAGGTGGATGGGGTTCCGGCTACACCACCAGCGCCGGGATACCTGCGGGTAGTGCGCGATGCCGACGAGCAAGCCGAACTCGCGGCCTCCGCAGGTGATCGGCCACACCCGATCGCCTGGACCGCACAGGTGGCTCGGGCGATCTACGAGGTAGCCCAAGGTGAGCGCCCGGCAGCGCAACTACGGCGGCATGTGGCCCGCGAGCAGCTCGCCACCTTGGCCATTCGAGGAACGTCCTATGCGCGGCATCCAGCAGCGCGCCATGCTCGAGGAATGTCCCGGTTGCGTCAGGTACGCGCGGTGCGCTGCTGCCTGGTCGCCCCGGGCATCGTGGAAGCATCCGCGGTGATCGTCGGAGCGGCTCGCTCGCACGCGGTGGCGCTGCGCCTGGAGGCCCAGCCAGGAGCGTGGCTGGTGACCGCTGTTGAGTTCCGCTGAAGGCTCAGCGTCGCTTCTTCTTCTTGGATGCGTTCTTGCTCTTGCGGTTCGAACGCTCCGCACGACGGCGTTGGGCCCTAGGGGCGTTCGGGTCGACCTCGACGATCCCGTCTTCCTCGGACTCCATTTCCCCGTGCATCACGCCGCCAGCCTCATCGGGGGCGGAGTACTCCATGTGCTCAGGCCGGCTGGGCCCGAGGCCCTTCGCCTCGATCCGCGGAGCCTCGTCCGCAAGCGCCGGCTGCTCGGAATCCGCACCGGAACTCACGGCGGCCGCGATGGAAGCTCCGATCGGGCTCTGCGATAGGTCTTCGAGTTCGTCTATCTCCTCGGCCACCTCGGGGGCCACTCGTTGCTTGACCTCGACCTCGACGTTGAACGCGTAGCCGACCGTCTCCTCCTTGATGGCATCCATCATCGCGGTGAACAGATCGAAGCCCTCGCGCTGGTACTCCACCAGCGGATCACGTTGGGCCATAGCCCGCAAACCGATGCCGTCCCTGAGGTAGTCCATCTCGTAAAGGTGTTCGCGCCACTTGCGATCTAGCACCGTCAAGATCACTTTGCGCTCGAGTTCGCGCGTAACCTCATCCCCGAGTTCTTCTTCGCGTCGGTCGTAGGCTCGCTGAGCATCCTCGATGAGCGATTCAGCGAGGAAGTCCGAAGTCAGCCCGGCACGACCCCCACCTGACTCGTCTTCCACCTCCTCGATCGTCAGTGAAACCGGATAGAGCTGCTCTAGAGCCGTCCAAAGGGTCTCCAAGTCCCAGTCCTCTGGATAACCCTCCGCGGTTGCCTGGTTGACGTAGCTTTCGATCGTCTCGGTGATGAAGGAACGCAATTGCTCTTCGATGTCCTCGCCCTTGAGTACTCGGCGACGCTCGTCGTAGATGACCAGGCGCTGCCGATTGAGGACGTCGTCGTACTTCAAGACGTCCTTGCGGATCTCGAAGTTTTGCGCCTCCACCTGCGTTTGCGCCGAGCGGATGGCGTTGGTGACCATCTTCGCTTCGATCGGGACGTCGTCAGGGACGTTGAAGCGCCGAAGGAATGAATCGACCATTTCGGATTTGAATAAGCGCATCAGATCGTCTTCGAGTGACAGATAGAACTGGGACTCACCCGGATCGCCCTGGCGTCCGGACCGTCCGCGCAGCTGGTTGTCGATACGGCGTGACTCGTGTCGCTCAGTCGCAAGCACATAGAGGCCGCCGAGTGCCACGACCTCATCGTGCTCGGCCTTCACCGCATCCTGAGCGTCCATCAGCGCAGCCGGCCACGCGGCTTCGTAAGCTTCCGGGTCCTCAATGGGTGAAAGGCCCTTTTGCGTCAACGCCGCCGCGGCCATGAATTCGGGGTTACCGCCGAGCATGATGTCGGTGCCGCGGCCGGCCATATTCGTAGCGACCGTTACCGCACCGCGACGACCAGCCTGCGCGACGATCGCCGCCTCCCGCTCGTGATTCTTGGCGTTGAGTACCTCGTGCGGAACGCCGTTCTTCTTCAACTGCGCTGAGAGGTACTCCGACTTCTCGACGCTCGTCGTACCGATCAGGACCGGCTGCCCCTTCTCGTGACGTTCGACGACATCTTCGACAACCGCGTCGAACTTCGCAGATCCGGTTCGGTACACGAGGTCAGGTTGGTCGATGCGCACCATCGGTCGATTCGTGGGAATAGGTACGACACCGAGGTTGTAGATCTGGTTGAACTCCGCAGCCTCAGTCATTGCGGTGCCGGTCATTCCCGAAAGCTTGTTGTAGAGCCGGAAGAAGTTCTGCAAAGTGACGGTGGCAAGCGTCTGGTTCTCAGCCTTGATCTCTACGCCTTCCTTGGCTTCGATCGCCTGATGCAGACCCTCGTTGTATCTCCGGCCCTTCAGGATGCGACCGGTGTGCTCATCGACGATCACAACGCCACCATCGAGGATTACGTAGTCGCGATCCTTCTTGAATAGCTCCTTGGCGCGAATGGCGTTATTCAAGAATCCGACGAGGGGGGTGTTGACGGTGTCGTACAGATTGTCGATACCGAGTTGGTCCTCGACCTTGTCGATGGCGCTTTCCAGGACGCCGATTGTGCGCTTCTTCTCATCGACCTCGTAGTCGGTGTCCTTTTCCAGGATCTTCGCGATGCGCGAGAATTCCGAGTACCAGGCGGTCGGCTGATCGGCCGGGCCGGAGATGATCAGCGGAGTCCGGGCTTCGTCGACCAAAATCGAGTCGACCTCGTCGACGACGGCGAAGTTGTGGCCGCGCTGCACCATTTCAGCCTGAGACCACGCCATGTTGTCGCGCAAGTAGTCGAAACCGAACTCATTATTCGTGCCGTAGGTGATGTCGGCGTTGTACGCGACCCGTCGCTGGGCCGGGCTCATCTGCGAGACGATCACACCCACTTCGAGGCCGAGGAAACGGTGGATGCGGCCCATCCATTCCGAGTCGCGTTCGGCCAGGTAGTCGTTGACCGTGACGACGTGAACACCTTTTCCCGAGAGCGCATTCAAATAGGCCGGCAAGGTGGCCACCAATGTCTTTCCCTCACCCGTGCGCATCTCCGCGATGTTTCCAAGGTGCAAGGCGGCCCCGCCCATGATCTGGACGTCGTAGTGTCGCTGGCCGAGGGTGCGACGAGCAGCCTCGCGAACCGTCGCGAAAGCTTCGGGCATGAGGTCATCGAGGCTCTCGCCTCCGGCGAAGCGTTCCTTGAACTCGTCCGTCAAACCACGAAGCTCGTCGTCGGTGAGTGAGGTGTAGTCGTCTTCGATCGCATTGACGGCCTTGGTGATGGATTCCAACTTACGCAGAGTCTTGCCTTCACCCGCGCGCAGAACCTTGTCGAGAACTCCCACCATGCGACCTTTCGACGATGCCGCGTATAAGCGGACCGGATAGCGGGCAAGCCCGTATGGGACCGACCGCCAGGACGTGTCGGCCAATCCGCCGACCTAGCACGCTCATCGTAGACGGCGCTGGAACACTGGGCCGCATGGCACCCACGCCGCCTACCGCTCCCGTCGCCCTTAGTGACGGGCACATACACCTCGAGCCGACCGAAGATACGAATGACCCCGCCATCCGCAGGTGGAACGTCCTGAGTCCGCGCAGCGGCTCCATCGTGGGTTCAGTGACACTGCGACCGGATGTCGGGTCGCCGCGTGGCTTGCTCTCGATCGAGATCGCCGAATCGGCTCCCGGATCGGATCTGCAGTCGATGGCCCAGGGAGTGCGGTTGGTGTGTCAGTGGGCCTTCGTAGCGATGGACCTTCCAGCCATTGCGTGGCTCGGAGCCACATCCCCGACCACCCGGGCCGTCGTGCACCAGGCCGGTTTCCGCGTGCACCCGTTCCCGCAGCGTGGCGCCCTAGGGGACTCCGATGGAGCGCAGGACGCCTGGTTCGCTGACATCACCCCACAGGATCCGACCGAGACGGTAGGTGAATCGCTGACCGCTCGAGAACAGCACGTTCTCGCGCTCATGGCTCGCGGCCGGTCCAATGCGCAGATCGCCGATCAGCTTGCAATCTCAGAGAACACCGTGAAGAACCACGTCCGCTCGATACTGGAGACCCTGCACGCGCCGTCGCGCACCGCGGCTGTCGTGTTGGCCTTGCGAAATGGGCTGGTCTCACTCGAAGGCTGATTACCCACAGGCTGCGAACACACAATCCACAGTCGATCGCCGAGAGGCGCGCATGGACATCGATAAGTGCACGGTGGGCCTATGGGCTTGCGAACAGGACTCCTGCCCGATTTCGGGGGCACGATCAGCGCCATCGCGGATGTCATCCTCGGTCGGTGCTGCGCCGGTTGCGACGCGCCAGGTATCGCCCTGTGTCAGACGTGTGCAGCCGAACTCGCACCAAGACCCCGGCTGCGGCGCAGCCTGGACATGGACGAGATCGCCCAAGGGCTGCATCTACCGATCGCATGCTCCCTCGATTACCGCGGTGAAGTGCGCCAGATCCTGTACCGATACAAGGATCACCGCATCCCGCAGTTAGCCCGCGTTCTTGGTCCGTCGTTAGCCGCGAGTGTCGAGTTCGTTGCTCGGCAGTCAGGCGTGCATCCGCAGGAGCTGGCACTTGCGGTCTTGCCTACCCGAGCAGCCACTGCCAAGCGTCGCGGCTTCGACTCACTGGCCGCGATCACCAAGGTCGCGATCTCGCAGCAACCGGTGAAATCGGTATGTACTCCGCTTGTCGACATCAGAACCGCGGGTCAGGCCAAGACTCTAGGTGTCTGGGAGCGCCAGCATCATGTCGCAGGCGCCTTCCGGCTGCGTGGCTCGATCCCGCGCGGCCCGGTCATGATCGTCGACGACATCGTCACTACCGGGGCAACCGCACGCGAGGCCGCGGCCACCTTGATGCTCGCCGGCGCACACGTGATTGGTGTGGCCGCGGTCGCTGGAACGCCCTAGCGCTAGCCCGGATAGGTAGGAGCCGTGGCGTTGACTCGACCGGACCAACTTCCCGTGGTGTTGTCGTAGACCACCCCGTCGGCTCCGGCAGCCAACGTAGGCAGACCCGGCGCGGCGGCGAGAGAAACCGGGTTCTCCGGCGCTCCCTGCGCGACAAGCGACCCGCGGCCGATGTTCACCTCGTACACCTGCACCGCCCCTGCACTCTCGCTGCCGAGCACGGCGAGTGAGTCCGCACTCGACCACGCGACATCTAGGACTTCGACGAGCTTGGATTCCACGCGAATCGGGTCCTGCAACTCGATGCCCACTCGCCCGGTCGGCGAAGGACGCACGATCCGAGCCTCGAGCAAGTTGGTGCGTGGGCCACTTTGGACCAGCAGCGCCGCACGAGTTCCATCCCTCGATGGGACGGCAGCTCGTAGGACATCGCCGTTGGCCAGACCGGTGACAGCGATGGGGAAGGGCCGACCGGAAGGTGAGTACAAAAGCACCTCACCGAATTCGTCAACTACCCACAGATTGTCGGGACCATCGAAAGCGATCGACACTGGCGAGGCTGCGCCTGAGAATGCGAACAGCGTGGCATTCGGCGTCAAACTCCCGGACCAGACTTGTTGCTCCGCGTCAAGACCGGCGATCCGCGAAGAATCCACCGAGATGGCGATGCTGGTGAACAACGGATCCCGGGTACCGGCTTGACCGTCAACCGGAGCGGTGCCGTCGTCGGTGATACGTCGCACCCCGATGGAAGAGGCCACATAGGCAGAAGCACCCGGCGCCAAGCCACTCGGATCGACTTCCGGCCAAGCATCTCGTGGTTGTGGGTTCAAAACCCCGGGGACGAAGAACGGCTGACCGGCAGCTGTGATGTCCACAGACTGGACATCGGGCAACTGCCGCAACGTCCACACGAGTTGCTGTGACAAAGCCTGCCGAGCGGCGTCGTCTGCCACCTGGGCCGCAGTATCGAGATCCACGCGCGCGATTCCGCCATCGATGAGGACCGCATCGATATTCAAGCCGACACCATCGGGGAAACCGGTACGAACTGCGGGCTGCAGCCACTCATTGGGTCCTGCGAGCAACCGGCGCACGAGAGTGGTAGCCAGACCAGGGCCGACCACTGGGATCATCCGTGAATCGGGAACAAGGATCTGGAAATCGGGATCGAAGAAATACAGCGCGTACGAGCGGAATGCCCGGTCCACATCGGTTTGGGATAACAGCAACCCATTGGGCAGGCCGTCGATGCGAAGCCCTTCATCGGTCTCCACCAACCGAAAAGTCGCAGTCGCCTCGGCACCGGGCTCGCTCACCTGGAACCGACCGTTCTCGGAAATGGTGCCGGCCTGGGTGGCGAAGAACTGAACGCTCGGCCCGCTCTCGGTCAGCGTCGGCACGCCCTCGTAGACGACAACGCCTACATCCGGATCCCAGCGAAGGCTCGCCTGGTCGGTCAGGTACTCCCGCGCCACCGAGTGGTCGCCATCGAAAGAGGCGCTTGCATCGAGGAAGCCTTGGACGATCTCCGCTGCGGTCATTCCCTCGCGCGGGGGCCTAGCGATGACTCGGATGAATTGATCGACGCTGCTCCCGGTGACCTGTTCACCTTGCTGTATCGGCCCACTCGTGGGTACCTGGGCGGTGAACGCCTGCGGCACATTGCCGCAGCCGGCAAGTAGCAGACCTAGGGCCGCGAGCATCGCCCCGATGGGAGCCGAAGTGGTCTTCATCGCAGGTCCTGCTCTCCGGGAGGCATATTCACCGTGACGACCATCTGGTCTGGATCGGTGCCCGGATCCGGAGTGCGGTCATCGGCGCGAACGCTCGGCCGTTGACGGGCGAATGCCCCGTCGGAGCCGTCGCGATCCTCACCAGGGTCGAATTCGACGGCCTCGTCACCGAGCGGCAGAACAGCGTGGGTCACCGGACCTCCGGCCGACCGCGGCAGCGTGAGTCGAAAGCAAGCACCAGCGCCGGGCTCGCCCCAGGCTTCTAGCCAGCCGCCGTGCAAGCGGGCATCCTCGAGAGCGATCGCGAGGCCCAGACCGGTTCCGCCGGTGGTACGCGCTCGAGCCGGATCGGCGCGCCAAAATCGGTTGAAGACCAACGCAGCTTCCCCGGGTCGCAGCCCCACGCCGAAATCGCGGACGGTGAGTGTGGCGACGTCGTCGTCGCCCGCGAGTTCCACGAGCACCCCGGCGGAATCCCCGTGCTCTACCGCGTTATCCACGAGATTGCGGATGATTCGGTCGATACGGCGCGCATCGCAGACAACCGAGCACGGCCGCTCATAGGCAGCGAATCGCACCCGTAGACCATGCCTTTCGGCCAACGGCTCACTGGCGTCGATTACCCGCTGGGTCAACTGCGCCAGATCGACCGCCTCACTGTCGAGTTTCGCGGCACCGGCGTCGAACCGGGATATCTCCAAAAGATCCGAAAGCAACGCCTCGAAGCGATCGAGTTGGTTTTGCAGAAGTTCCGTAGAGCGGGCCGTGGCAGCGTCGAGGGAAGTACGGGACTCGAACAGCACATCGGCCGCCATTCGGATGGTTGTTAGCGGTGTGCGCAACTCGTGCGATACGTCGGAGACGAAACGTTGCTGGACCCGTGAGAGTTCCTCGAGCTGGGTGATCTGAGTGTCGATGCTCTCGGCCATCTCATTGAACGAGCGCGCTAGTTGCGCAAGATCGTCTTCGCGCTTGATCGGCAAACGTTCGTCGAGATTTCCCGAGGAAAGCCGTTCAGCCGTCTGCGCAGCCGCCCGAACCGGCACCACCACTTGGCGGGTCACTACGAAAGCGACGCCGCCGAGCAAAGCGACGAGAACCACCCCTGCAGCCACGATCGAACTGCGGACGAGGTCGAGGGTCTGTTGCTCTTGGGTCAGCGGGAAGAGGTAGTAGAGCTCGTAGGGGCCCACGGTCGGAATGGTCAGGGGCGCACCGACTACGAAGCCGGGTACGGAGCGGCCATCGAGGAAACGGATCTCGGTGAACGTCCACGATTGGCGCTGGGTGCTGGTGACCGCAGTCCGCAGGTCCGGCGGGATACTCGACACGGCCACCAAGTTCGTGCCGCGCTCGGGAGCGCCCACGTCCGGGCGTGCTGACAGGAGCAGGACATCGAAGGTGGCCGGAGATCCGGCACGCGTTGCCAGGGAGGTCACCACGCTGTCGACGAGTCGCGATGGCGAGGGAGTAGACGGACCGGTGTCTGCAGCGTCGAGCAGCCGCTGCGCTTCCCCGAGACCGGCTGAGGCCTCACCCACCGCGCTTCGCTCCTTGGCTTCGAGCAAGCCGGTGGTCACATTGGACAGCAGCAACAAGCCGAGCGCGGCAACCACGACGATCGACAACACCAACGTGGTGCTCGTAACACGGATGAACAGGGAGCGGCGCCAAGTGCGGCGCAGAGCCCGGGGAAGGAAGAGCAGGACGCGGGACATCGCTGCGCCGTTAGGCGGGACCGGCCTTGTACCCGACTCCGCGGACGGTTAGCACGATTTCGGGGGCCTCGGGGTCCCGCTCGATCTTGGCGCGCAGCCTTTGGACGTGCACGTTGACCAAACGGGTGTCGGCCGCGTGCCGATAGCCCCACACTTCCTGCAGTAGTGCTTCCCGCGTGAATACCTGGCCAGGTTTCTTGGCCAAGCAAGCGAGCAAGTCGAACTCAAGAGGAGTCAGGGCGAGGACCTCGCTGCCGCGGCGCACGGTGTGGCCGTTCACATCGATCACAAGATCCCCGATCGACAGGACCTGGGATCCGATGTCGTCGGTTCGGCGGATGCGCGCGCGAATGCGTGCGACGAGCTCCTTGGGCTTGAAGGGCTTGACGATGTAGTCATCGGCGCCGGACTCCAAACCAACCACCACGTCGATGGTGTCCGACTTCGCAGTGAGCATCACGATGGGAGTGCCAGATTCGGCGCGGATCGCTCGGCACACATCGATGCCGTCGAGTCCAGGAAGCATCAGGTCCAACAGCACGACATCGGGCTTGGCGGATCGGAATGCGTCGAGCGCAGTGCTGCCGTCTCCGCAGAACACCGGGTCGAATCCCTCGCCGCGCAGGACGATTCCGAGCATTTCGGCAAGGGCGGCGTCGTCGTCGACCACGAGGACGCGGCCGCGGGTGCGAGGCGCCGCCGGTGAAGTGCTCATGTGCCTATGGTGTCACTTCGGGGAGCCCGACGAGCACAAGAAGCGCAGCCGGGGCGTTATTGACCCCGTGGGCCACCATCGCGGCCCCCAAGGATCCGGTCTTCCAACGCACCCACCCGTAGACCAGACCGATGGGCAGGAGCAAGAAGAAGCGAATCGGTTCGAAGTGGAAGGCGGAGAACACGATCGCGGTCACGACAATCGTCCAGACCGCACCCAAGCCCTTCTTGCGAAGTGCGTTGAAGAGCATCCCGCGAAAGGCGATCTCCTCGACGATCGGCGCACCGACCATGATCATCACCGCGAAGATGAGCAGCGCCCAGAAGGGTCCTTCGTCACGCAATTCCAGGGCTACGTCACCAGCTGCTGAAGAAAAGTCACCCGCGATCGCCTGAGTAATGACGGCGACGAGACCCGCGAAGATCAAGCCGACGAACCCAGCTAGGGCACCCCAACCGACATCACTCCAGGTCAACCGAAGGCCCAGATCGATGCGCGGGCCGTTGCCCTTCCACCACGTGACGAATATGGGCCAGCCGGCCAGCGCTATCCACGGCACCACCGTGCCGACGATCGCGGTGATCGCGAGCGGGGCTTCCAGCACCAACAGCGGCACCGCTGCGAGGACACCGAGGAACAGTGCGCCGAGGATGGTGATGACGGCTGAGCCGATCCCCCATCGCGGCGCGCGCAGCTGCACCCCGCGGGCTTGCGCTTCGAGAACGGTGACCGGGCAGCCGGGGTACTCGGCGGTCATGACCGCAGCAGACGAGCCAGGGGCGGGATCATCGACGGGCGCGGCCATCACCCCATTGTGCGCGACACCCCCGGCTCCCCCGATGCAGCGTCGAAGTTCGGGGCGATTCTTCGAACCTCGACCTGACGTGTGCCGCGGCAATGGGTCGGGTCGAGGGGGTCAGGCCAGGACCGCGGACAGTTCTCCCAAGCGCGAGGGCAGGACCCGGTACCAGGTCCAATATCCGCGTTTTTCCGATGCCACGAGCCCGGCCGACGCCAGCACTTTCAGGTGGTGACTGACGGTCGGCTGGGATAGGCCAAGGGGTGCAGTCAGATCCGTAACCGCCGCCTCGCAGTTCGGCAGCGATTTCAGCAAGGAAAGGATCTGCAACCTGGCTGGGTCAGCCACCGCCTTGAGTAAGGACGCCAGTTCCTCGGCGGTCATTCGATCGATCGGGCTGCCCAAGCCCGCAGGGCAACACGATGGCCCACCGATCTGCACGGGGATTCGCGAACTCGTTGCCGTAGGCACCTATCCATATTGACATATGTCTATATGGATGCCAAGGTCATCGCGTGGCGCGTCGCGTATTCGCCGAGTACCTCGGCACGGCGCTACTCGTCGCCGCTGTGGTCGGTAGCGGGATCATGGGCACGCTGTTGACCAACGACGACGCAGTCGTGTTGATCCTGAACATGATGAGCACCGTCCTCGCCCTCGGCGTTCTCATCTGGATGCTGGGGCCCATCTCCGGGGCGCACTTCAACCCGGCGGTCACGTCGGTCACCCTCATCAAGCGTGAAATGCACGTCGGTGAGGGGCTGACGTACATCGTCTTCCAGATTCTGGGCGGCTTGTCCGGCGTTGCGCTGGCGAACGTCATGTTCGACCTACCCGCATTCGATCCCTCGACGAATGCCCGAAATGGCGTGCCGATCTGGATTGGAGAGATCGTCGCAACAGCGGGGCTGATCCTGGTCATCGGTGCGCTCACCCGCACCGGTCGCGGACACCTCGGAGCGCTCCTCGTCCCGGCGTGGATCGGCGCTGCGTACTTCTTCACTTCATCGACGTCCTTTGCCAATCCGGCCGTGACTATCGGGCGCTCGATGACCGACACCTTCACCGGCATCGCACCCGGTGATGTCGCACCGTTCATCGCCTTCCAACTCATCGGTGCCGTTGTCGGAGCACTACTTACCGAACTGCTCTATCCCCGCAAGCACCCCGAACCGCTCGACCTTCCCGATCCCGTCCACGAAAGAGGCTGACATGTCAGACAAGCCGAGCGTGCTCTTCGTCTGCGTCCACAACGCCGGCCGCTCCCAAATGGCCGCCGCCTACCTCACCCACCTGTCCGAAGGACGCATCGAAGTCCGATCGGCTGGCTCGGCACCAGGTGACGCCGTGAATCCCGCAGCCGTAGCAGCGATGGCCGAGGAAGGCATCGACATAAGCGCCGAGATTCCCAAGGTCCTCACTACGGAAGCAGTCCAGGAATCGGACGTGGTGATCACCATGGGCTGCGGTGACACCTGCCCGGTGTTCCCTGGCAAGCGGTACGAGGACTGGGTGCTTGAGGATCCGGCCGGCAAGGGTGTGGAGTCGGTGCGCCCCATTCGCGACGAGATAAGGGGCCAAGTCGAGGCCCTGATCGCCGAACTTCTCCCCCACTAGCCCGCTGACTGAAGACGGGATCTCACTTAGGCTCATCAGCATGACGAGCATCGATCTCAACGCCGACGTCGGCGAAGAGTGCGGAGACGACGCCGCGCTATTCGAGGTCGTCACCACAGCCAACGTTGCCTCAGGCGGTCATGCGGGAGGTGGCGACGTCCTTATCGAAACGGTCACTAGTTGTGCAGCACGAGGCGTGGCCGTTGGAGCGCACCCGTCCTATCCGGACCGCGATAACTTCGGTCGCCTATCGAGGCGAGGTGAGTACGACGCGCATGCCCTGACCACGCTGATTCGCAGCCAGGTGCTCGATGTCGCGGCGGCATGTTCCGCCTCCGGAACAACCCTCACCCACGTCAAAGCCCACGGTGCGCTCTACCACGACATCGCACGCGATCCCGAGGCCGCAGCTGCCTTCCTTGCGGCAGTCCTCGATGTCTCCACTGACGTTGGATCGGACCTGTACGTGACCGGCTCGCCTACCTCGCAACTGCAATCAGCCGCGCTGGCGCGGGGCGTCGCCTTCGTATCCGAAGCATTCATCGACCGCCTCTACAACCCTGATGGAACGCTTGCTGCGCGCTCGCAACCCAACGCAGTCCACACCAATCGACAGGTAGCCCTCGAGCAGGCAACGAGCATCGCGCTCGAAGGTTGCGTTCGGGTAAGCGATGGCAGCGTGATCGACCTAGCCGCCCAGACACTGTGCGTGCACGGGGATTCCCCTGATGCGGTGGCGATGGCTCGTGCGGTGCACCAGCAGCTAACGGAACATGGAGTGACCATTTCTCCCATCTCTCTGGTCACCCACTAGATCGGTAATGGCATGGCCCAGCCCGCAGGATGGTTCGGTGACCGCGCAGTTCTAGTCCAGGTGAATTCCGCCGCCGAACGCGAATCGATCGCTTCATCGTTAGCCCAGCGGATGCCCGAAGCACTCATCCGCCGCGGAATGGCATCGGTACTCATCGAGCTGCCCACCCCGGATCCGGGACTGCTCGCAACGGTGGAGCGTCACCTATCGGGCGATGACACAGCAGCCATCGACCTTGCCGAGCAAGGAGCGGTGTCCATCCTCGTCGAGTACGACGGCGCCGATCTCATTGACACGGCCGCCTTCTTCCATGTCACACCCAGCCAACTCATCAGCGCCCACATCACCCAGCCCTGGCGCGTCGCCATGATGGGGTTCGCGCCCGGCTTCGGCTACCTCGAACCACTCGGCGATCCACAGCTGCCGTGGGCAACGCTCCCCCGCCGAGACAACCCACGCACGCAGGTACCAAGCGGAAGTGTGGCCTTGGCCGCTGGCATGAGTGCGGTCTACCCAAGTTCCTCCCCAGGTGGTTGGCGTCTGTTGGGAACGACGACGACGAAACTCTTCGACCCCACAGATGACGAAAATCCCACACTCTTGCGTCCGGGTTTGCGAGTGCACTTCATCGAGGATGCAGGCGGAAACCGAGCATGAGCAATTCCGCGAATGGAGTGCCCATCGCTACGGTTGAAAGCGCAGGCCTCGTGACCGTGCAGGACATCGGGAGATTCGGCTTTACCGATGTCGGTGTTCCGACCTCCGGCGCTTGGCACCGCGCGCGACACCGCTTGGCTGTCGCACTTGTGCATGGCGACACTGAGGACGCGCACCTGCCGCACCCGACATTCGAGATTCTCAGCAACGGCATGTCCCTCGCCTTCCACGAACCTCAGGTCATCGCGGTAGTCGGATCGGCGGATGTGCGAGTCGATGGGAGCAACGCGGCAAGCGGCGTGGCGTTGCACATCGCCGCGAACTCGGTTCTCGAGATCGACCATCGCGGACCCGGTCCGGCCTACCTTGCGCTGTCCGGTTGGCAGCCTGCACGAACACTCCGATCCGCCGCAACCGATTCCTTCTCCCGACTCGGTGGACCCTTCGGAAACGGAACACCCATCGCGCACGGACAAACCCTGTTCGGGCATCGCGATGTCGAGACCCGCAACGTTGGTTCGTTCCTACGAATCACGCAACCTGCAACGGGTGGCATCGCGATCATCGCCACCGACGAAGACCTCGCAGCAGCCTTGTGCGAAGAACCATGGCGCGTCGAGTCCACCGCCCGCTCCGGCGTGCGACTGAGCGGTCCCAGACTGTCCTCGCCAGTATCGATCGCGAGCATGCCGGTCGTACCCGGCGCGATCCAGCTCACTCCAGACGGCACTGCGATCGTTCTCGGACCAGACGGCGGATTGACCGGTGGCTATCCGATCGTGGCAGTCGTGGCTAGCGCCCACCTAGACCACCTGGCCGACCTCGAATCCGCCAAACAGGTCGTCTTCACTCGAACTGATCCAACCTCGGCCGCCGAGGACTTCACCGCCCGCGAAGAGCGTCTAGCCGCCGCGATCGTTCGCCCCGACGCCCTGACCTAGACAAATCATCATCGAGCGGCAAAAGCGATGGGGCCGCACCGGAAGGTGCGGCCCCATCGAGGGAGGCGGTGTAGCTGGTCGTGCTGCTTGCGATCTAGTAGCGGTAGTGGTCGGGCTTGTACGGGCCGGCCACGTCCACGCCGAGGTACTCGGCCTGCTTCTTGTTCAACTCGGTCAGGTGCACGCCGAGTGCATCGAGGTGCAGGCGAGCGACCTTTTCGTCGAGGTGCTTGGGCAGCGTGTAGACCCCGATCGGGTACTCATCGCGCTTGGTGAACAGTTCGATCTGCGCGAGCACCTGGTTGGTGAAGGAGTTGCTCATCACGAACGAGGGGTGACCGGTGGCGTTACCCAGGTTCAGCAAGCGGCCCTCTGACAGGACGATGATCGAGTGACCGTCCTCGAAGGTCCACTCATCGACCTGGGGCTTGATCGTCTTGCGCTTGATACCCGGCAGGGTGGCAAGTCCGGCCATATCGATCTCGTTATCGAAGTGACCGATGTTGCCGACGATCGCCTGGTGCTTCATCTTGGACATGTCTTCGGCCGTGATGACATCGAAGCAGCCGGTGGCAGTGATGAAGATGTCAGCGGTATCGATCACCTCGTCGAGGCGAGCGACCTGATAGCCGTCCATCGCGGCCTGCAGTGCGCAGATCGGATCGACCTCGGTGACGATCACGCGAGCGCCCTGGCCGCGCAGTGAATCGGCCGAGCCCTTGCCGACGTCGCCGTAGCCGAAGACCACAGCAACCTTGCCGCCGATGAGCGTGTCGGTCGCACGGTTGATGCCATCGACGAGCGAGTGGCGGCAGCCGTACTTGTTGTCGAACTTGCTCTTGGTGACCGAGTCGTTCACGTTGATAGCCGGGAACAACAGTGAGCCGTCGCGCTGCATCTCGTATAGGCGAAGCACGCCGGTAGTGGTCTCCTCGGTCACGCCCTTGATGCCTGCTGCGATCTTGGTAAAGCGATCGGAAGAGTTCGCGAGGGACTCCCGCAACGTCTGCAAGACGACTCGGTACTCCTCGGAGTCGTTCTCATCAGCGGAGGGAACAACGCCGGCCTTCTCGAACTCCGCGCCCTTGTGTACGAGCAGCGTGGCGTCGCCACCGTCGTCGAGGATCATGTTCGGTCCACCCTCGGGCCAGGTGAGCACCTGCTCGGTGCACCACCAGTACTCCTCGAGGGTCTCGCCCTTCCAGGCGTAGACCGGGATGCCCTGGGGGTCCTCCGGGGTGCCGTTCGGGCCGACGACGACGGCCGCGGCGGCATGGTCCTGCGTGGAGAAGATGTTGCAGGAAGCCCAGCGAACGTCGGCGCCAAGCGCAACGAGGGTCTCGATGAGCACCGCGGTCTGGATGGTCATGTGCAAGGAGCCGGTGATGCGCGCACCAGCGAGCGGCTTGGACTCGCCGTACTCCTCGCGCATCGCGATCAGGCCGGGCATCTCGTGCTCGGCTAGACGGATCTCGTCGCGGCCGAACTCAGCGAGGGACAGGTCGGCAACCTTGTAGTCGGGGGTGCCGTCGGGCTTGGTCAAGGACATTCCTTCTCCATGTTTCGATTTCGGTTCTGCGTGGGTAGGGCTCACGCCAGCGAAGGAAGTACGACGCACGCCGACGGGAGCGTCTCGACGGGAACCAGGGCTCCGGACCATCGGCGACGGGCAGGAGTCTGCCATGGATGCGGGCTTCTCGCCCAGCGGGCCGTGCTGGTGGCGGTCAACTAGTTCGCGAGAACCGCGATGGCACGGCCCGTGGTGGTGGCGCGGGCCAGCCCCTCATCGGCGGTGATCGCCACGGCTTGCCCCTGGGCCGCCACCTGGGTCTGATCCCCCACGGCCACTTCACACGGGCCCCCGACGGCCACCACAAGCCGGTAACTGCCACCGGGGAGTTCAGCGGCGGCGTCGATCACGCGCAACGCGAACGTCGCCCCCTGCGGGGCGATGGTGTCCCCCACCAAGAACTGGGGCTCAGCACTGAAGTCCAGGATCTTCAGTGCGTGGTCGATGTAGACCGGCTTGCCCGTCAACCCCAATCGCAGGACGTTGTCCGAGGAGGTCATCACCTCAAAGCCGATGCCGCGCACATAGCTGTGCGGGATGCCAGGTGCGAGGTAGACGGCTTGACCGACTTCGAGGGTGCGGAAATCGAGCAGCGGGGTTAGCGCTACCCCGATGTCCTCGGGGAAGTCGGTAGCGGCTTGACGGTAGGCGGCGATCTCGGCACCGGTCAGCGGTCGACTCAGTGTCCCCGCCTGCTGGGCTTGGTCGAGCGCAACGGGCAGTTGTCGCGCGAATGCTGCTGCATCCGCCTTGCGCTCCTCGATCATTTGGATCGCCGTGATTCGGTCGCCGGAATGCAAGGCGGCGGCCGCCAACGCCAGACCGTCGATCCGCTCGATGATCTCCGCGGCATCTTTGGTCGGACGCCAACCGATGAATGCGTCGAAGGGTTCGAGGGCGAGGAGCACCTCGTCCTTTTGGTACGGATCGGCCAAGATCTGCGGTCCGGCGATCTGCTGATCGTCCCACATCCTTCGGGCATCGTGGGCATTGGGATGGACCTGCACCGAGAGCGGTTG
>CBFIHB010000014.1:0-23399 GCA_965662415.1 Actinomycetes bacterium
CTTGATGCCCTTCGCGGAGTGGATGTCGTCCTGCTCGATCTCGGCCTACCCGATGGTGAGGGTCTGGATGTACTCCGCGATGTCCGTCGCACGAGCGATGTTCCGGTGATCATCGCAACCGCGAGGGGCGAGGAAGCCGATCGCATCATCGGTCTGGAATTAGGTGCGGATGACTACGTGGTCAAACCCTTCAGCGTTCGCGAACTCGCTGCCCGGATCCGTGCGATAGCGCGCCGCCGACGCAACGAACCTGAGTTGCGTTCCAGCGCACTCGTGGTCGACCGCAATCAACGCCGCGTCACGATGGACGGCAAGCCCATCGAACTGACCGCGAAGGAATTCGATCTGCTCGCCGTTCTCGCCGAGGATCCGGGTCGCGCATTCACCCGCCAGGAACTGTTCACGCGTGTGTGGGATCCGGTGTGGGTAGGCACCGGCAAGACACTCGATGTGCATATCGGTTCCTTACGCAAGAAACTAGAAGACCCCGAACTCATCCAGACCATTCGCGGTGTCGGCTACCGATTGAATAACCCCGCGTGAGCGCTTCGTGAGCAAACGACTCGTCTTCGCGATGACCAGCCTCGTCGCACTCGTAGCAATCGCGTTGGCCATCCCGATGGCCGTGGTGGTCGCGACCGATCAGCGTGCGGCATTCGTCGCCGATCTCGAGACCGACACACTGGCCACAGGCTCCTTACTTTCTTCCCAACCCTTCATTGACTGGCAGCAAACGGTCATGGATGTTGCTGCCAGGACCGGCGGTCGAGTAGTGGTCGTGGATCAGCAACGCACACTCGTGGCCGATAGTGACGATTCGGGTCTGGATCGTTCCTTCGACCGTCCGGAGATCGACGATGCTCTCGGCGGTGTGGTGGCATCCGATGTGCGCTTCTCCCAGACATTGGGGACGGATTTGCGCTACGTAGCCGCCCCCGTAGTGCAGAACTATCAGGTGGTCGCGGCGGTGCGTCTTTCCCTTCCGGAGTACGACGTCGACGATGCCATTCAAGGCACCCTCATGTGGTTATCGGCCTTCGTCCTCAGCGTGATCGTTGCGGCCGGGCTCATCGCTTGGCTCCTGGCACGTTCGATCGCAGCGCCGCTGCAGCGCCTCGCGGGAGTGGCCGAATCGCTCCCGGAGGACCTGGAACTACGCGCCGATGAGAACTCAGGACCACGAGAGGTACGCATGGTGGCCTCGGCGTTGAACGAAACCGCAGTGCGCTTGTCGAACATCCTCAGCAGAACGCAGCGCGTTGCCGCAGATGCCTCCCACCACTTGCGAACGCCACTCACCGGGGTGCGATTGCGCCTTGAGGCCATCGA
Organism: Actinomycetes bacterium; assembly: GCA_965662415.1. Taxonomy (GTDB): domain Bacteria; phylum Actinomycetota; class Actinomycetes; order S36-B12; family S36-B12; genus S36-B12. Next base: position 1,330 of record CBFIHB010000014.1, read on the forward strand.
GGACACCGCGCCTGATACCGATCTCGCCAACGAAGCATCAGCTGCGATCGCCGAGGTGGACCGACTCACGCACCGAATCGAGCAGATACTCGCTCTCGCTCGCAGCGATACCGGAGGCGGTGAGTTGCGAAGCACTGATGTCGTTGCCGCGGTTGCCGAGCGCACCTCAGCGGCCACACCCCTCGCGGCCGACCGCGGAATCCAGTTGGATGCCGAGTTGCCGCAGTCACCCGCGTATGTTCAGGCGCCTGCCGGTGTGATCGAACAAGTCATCGACGAACTGATCGGGAACGCCCTGACCTATTGCCGCAGCCGAGTGCATCTCCGGGTCCGGATTCACAACGACTCGCACGGATCATGGGTCCTGCTCGAAGTCATGGACGACGGCCCGGGTTTGCGCGAGGAGGAACACACGAAGGTGTTCGAGCGCTTTGTGCGGGGGTCGGATTCAGTGATCGGCGGCAGCGGTCTCGGGTTGGCCCTCGTCAGCGAATCCGCCGAGGGACTCGGCGGCTCGGCATCACTTGGTCGATCCGATCTCGGTGGTTTGCGCGTGGAGGTTCGCCTCCCGAACGCCGACGGTCTCGGTTAACGCAGACCCTTCGCGGCGCCAGCGACCGTCAAGCGCGTCTCCGCTCGCTTGATAGCCGACGGATCCTCATCCTCTCCGGCCGCTTGGGCGCGAGCGAGAGCAGCCTGAGCACGTTCGAGATCGATATCCTCGGCTAGTTCCGCGATCTCGGTGATCACGTTCACCTTGTTGGAATCGACCGAGAAGAAGCCACCGTGCACCGCAACCATCATCTTGTTGCCGTCGGTCTGCTCGATACGTAGCGGACTCTCGAGCAACAGCGCCAGCACCGGTTCATGGCCGGGCAGAATGCCGATCTCTCCCTCGGGAGTCTTGGCAACGACGGACTTGGCCTGTCCCTGCCAGAGCAAACGTTCAGCAGAGACGACGGCTACTTCGAGGACCGAACCTTCGGCCACGGCTACTTCTTCTCCAACTCGGCAGCCTTACGCTCGACGTCCTCGATACCGCCGCACATGAAGAAGGCCTGCTCGGGTAGATGGTCGTACTCACCCTCGGCGAGCTTCCTGAACGAAGCGATGGTCTCCTCGATCGGCACGAACGAACCGGGCTGACCGGTGAATGCCTCGGCAACGAACATGTTCTGCGACAAGAACCGCTGGATACGCCGGGCGCGACCCACGATGATCTTGTCCTCCTCGGAAAGTTCGTCGATGCCGAGGATGGCGATGATGTCCTGCAGGTCCTTGTAGCGCTGCAGGATCTCCTTGACGCGCGCAGCCACGGCGTAGTGCTCCTCGCCGATATAGCGCGGGTCGAGGATTCGCGACGTGGAGTCCAGCGGATCCACGGCGGGGTAGATACCAAGCTCGGAGATCGGCCGGGACAACACCGTGGTGGCGTCGAGGTGGGCGAACGTAGTAGCCGGCGCCGGGTCGGTGAGGTCGTCTGCCGGGACGTAGATCGCCTGCAGCGAGGTGATCGAGTGTCCACGCGTGGAGGTGATGCGCTCTTGCAGCTGGCCCATCTCGTCGGCCAGCGTGGGCTGGTAACCCACGGCCGACGGCATACGGCCGAGCAGGGTGGACACCTCCGAACCCGCCTGGGTGAAGCGGAAGATGTTGTCGATGAACAGCAGCACGTCCTGCTTTTGCACATCGCGGAAGTACTCGGCCATCGTCAGCGCGGCGAGGGCGACGCGAAGGCGGGTGCCGGGGGGCTCGTCCATCTGACCGAAGACAAGAGCGGTCTTTTCGATAACGCCCGACTCGGTCATTTCCAAGAAGAGGTCATTGCCCTCACGGGTGCGCTCCCCTACTCCCGCGAACACGGACACACCACCGAAGTTCTCGGCAACGCGGTAGATCATCTCCTGGATCAGAACGGTCTTGCCCACACCCGCACCACCGAACAGGCCGATCTTTCCGCCCTTGACGTACGGGGTGAGCAGGTCGATGACCTTGATACCGGTGGTGAAGACCTCGGTCTTGGACTCGAGCTGGTCGAATGCCGGGGCCTGGCGGTGGATGCTCCAGCGCTCCTTGATGTCCAGGCTCGCTTCGTCGACGTCCAGCGGCACGCCGAGGGTGTTCCACACGTGGCCCTTGGTCACATCGCCGACCGGCACGGTGATGGCGTTACCGGAGTCTTGCACCGGAGCACCGCGCACCAGACCGTCGGTGGGCTGCATGGAGATGGCGCGCACCAGGTTGTCTCCGATGTGCTGCGCGACCTCGAGCGTCAGGGTGTGGGTACCTCCACCCTCATCGCCCTGGTCGAAGGACACGTCGACGGTGAGCGCGTTGTACAGCTCCGGCATCGCCTCGACGGGGAACTCCACGTCGACCACGGGTCCGGTGACTCGGGCTACTCGCCCTACGCCGGTGGTGGTCTCGGTTGTTGCGGTCATTGTCGTTCCTCTTCCTTCGTTCTTTCGTGGGTCGTGGTCTTACGCGGAGAGTGCGTCGGCTCCACCGACGATCTCACTGATTTCCTGAGTGATCTCTGCCTGCCGGGCTTGGTTGGCTTGCCTGGTCAAGGAGCGGATGAGTTCCTCGGCGTTGTCCGTGGCGGACTTCATCGCGCGTCGCCGGGCCGCATGCTCGGACGCCGCGGACGTGAGCAGCGACAGATAGACCATCTGCTCGATGTATCGCGGCAGCAGTGCATCGAGAACCGCCTCGGGTCCGGGCTCGAATTCGTACAGCGGGAAGGGCATGCCGCCCTCGCTGGTTTCCACCACCTCGTCTACTACCTCGAGGGGCAGGATCCGCCGGACCCTCGTCTCTTGGGTTCCCATGTTGACGAAATGGGTGTAGACGACGTGGATCTCATCGACTCCACCCTCACCGTTCTCGTCGCCATGGAAGGCCGCAAGCAGGTCCTCACCGATTCGCTTGGCATCGGCGTAGGTGGGTTGATCCGTGAAGCCGGTGTATTCCCCGCCCATCGCACGGCCGCGGAACCGGTAGTAGGACACCCCCTTACGCCCGACCACGTAGGGGATCACCTTCATCCCCTTCTCACCGAGATTGCGGGTGAGGGCCTCGCCTTCCTTGATCGCGTTGGTCGAGTAGGCACCGGCGAGACCGCGATCGGCGGTGATCACGAGCACCGCGGCGCTCTCCTGCTTGTCGGCCTTCGCGGTAAGTGGGTGCTTGGAGACATCCGAAGCATGCGAGGCAGCAGCCGACACCGCATCGACGAGTTGGGTCAAGTACGGCATCGAGGCATCGAGGCGCTGTTGCGCCTTAACGATCCGCGACGACGCAATCAACTCCATCGCCTTGGTGATCTTCTTGGTCGCCTGGACGGACCTGATCCGTCTGCGGAAGACCCTTAGCTGCGCTCCCATGGATCAGCCCCGCACCGACCGCTTGATCTGGGTGGGATCGATCTCCTCATCCTCGAGTGCCTCGACCGGTTCGTCGTTCACGAGCAACTGGCCACTTGTGGTGGTGAATTGCTTCTTGAACTCAGCGATCGCAGCCTGCAACACCGAGACGGTGTCATCGGACAGATCCGAGGTCGAGCGGATGGCGTCCATGACCTCGGCGTTGTTGCGCTCGATGTAGTCGAGGAATTCGGCATCGAAGCGCCGGATGTCCTCGACGGGAACATCGTCCAACTGCCCCGTGGTACCCGCCCACACGGACACGACTTCGCGCTCCATCGGCTGCGGTTGGTACTGGGACTGCTTGAGCAACTCGACCAGGCGCGAGCCGCGCTCGAGTTGTGCCTTGGACGCAGCATCGAGGTCCGAACCGAACGCGGCAAAAGCCTCGAGCTCACGGAACTGTGCGAGGTTCAAGCGCAACTGGCCGGCCACCTTCTTCATGGCCTTGGGCTGCGCAGAACCACCGACGCGCGATACCGAGATACCGACGTTGATGGCCGGACGCACACCGGAGTTGAACAGGTCGGACTCCAGGAAGCACTGCCCATCGGTGATGGAGATGACGTTCGTGGGGATGAACGCCGAGACATCGTTTGCCTTCGTCTCGATGATCGGCAGACCGGTCATGGAACCACCGCCCATCTCATCGGAGAGCTTTGCGCAGCGCTCGAGGAGACGGCTGTGCAGATAGAAGACATCTCCGGGGTACGCCTCGCGACCCGGAGGACGACGCAGCAGAAGCGAGACAGCGCGGTAAGCCTCAGCCTGCTTGGACAGATCGTCGAACACGATCAGCACATGCTTGCCGCCGTACATCCAGTGCTGCCCGATGGCCGACCCGGTGTAGGGGGCCAGGTACTTGAAGCCGGCCGGGTCCGAGGCGGGTGCGGCGACGATGGTGGTGTACTCCATCGCGCCGTACTCCTCGAGGGCACCCTTGACCGATGCGATCGTGGAGCCCTTTTGCCCGATGGCAACGTAGATGCAGCGAACCTGCTTGCTGGGATCCCCGCTCTTCCACGCTTCGCGCTGGTTGAGGATCGTGTCCAGGCACACGGCGGTCTTGCCGGTCTGGCGGTCGCCGATGATCAACTGCCGCTGGCCACGACCGATTGCGGTCATGGCATCGATGGCCTTGATGCCGGTGAGCATCGGCTCCTTGACCGGCTGCCGCTGGACGACGGTCGGCGCCTGGACCTCCAAGGCGCGCCGCCCTTCAGCCTCGATCGGGCCGAGTCCGTCGATCGGGTTACCCAAGGGATCCACCACGCGACCCAAGAACGCATCGCCCACGGGAACCGAGAGCACCTCACCGGTGCGACGCACCGGTTGGCCCTCTTCGATGTGGGCGCCATCGCCGAGCAGAACGACGCCGATCTCGCGAACGTCGAGGTTCAGGGCGACCCCGAGCAGGCCACCTTCGAACTCCAGGAGTTCGTTGGTCATAGCCGAGTGGAGTCCTTCGACTCGGGCGATGCCATCGCCGATCTCGGTCACGCGCCCAACTTCCTCGCGGGCGGTGGACGGCGAGTACGCCGCGACGTTCCGCTCAATCGCATCCCGGATCTCCTCCGGCCGGATCGTCAGCTCCGTCATCGTGTCCTGCTTTCCTTCATCGGGCCCGCGGTACGGGCGGTGTTCTGGTCTGTCGTCTTTAGCCGAGAACCGCTCGGCGTGCTTGTTCGAGTCGGGAGGCCACGGTTCCGTCGATGACTTCGTCACCGATGGTCACCATGACGCCCCCGAGGACTGCTGGGTCGATAGCTACGTTGAGTCGAACCGTGCGGCCCTTGATCGTGGAAAGAGCGGCCGCTAGCCGACGCGACTGCTCCTCGCTGAGCGGCGCTGCAACCCGGACTTCGGCAACCACCCGATCGCGCTGGGCCGCTGCTAGATCACACAAAGTGTCGATGGCCGAATCCAGACGCTGGCCGTGGAGACGGCCGACCGAGGCTTCGAGCACCTGCCGAGTGGCTTCGGTGGCCCGGCCCGCGAGTAAGTCGCTCACGATCGCGGCCTTGGTCTGCGAACTTTGCGCCGGATCGCCCAACGCCATCTGCAACGAAGCCGAGGCGTCCACGGCCCTGCCGAAGCGGAAGATCTCCTCTTCGGTGGCGTCGAGGGTTCCATTCGCCTCGGCAACGGTGAAAGCAGCCTGGGCTGCAAGCTGCTCGAGGGCGATCACCAAGTCGACATCCTGCGACCAACGCCGGTCGACAGCGTCAGCCACCACCTCCACGGTCAACTCCGAGACTGCATTTGCGAACACGTCACGAACCAGGGACTGGCGGACGGTGGAGAGTTGACCGGAATCGGCGAGGGTGGATCGCAACTGGGGGTTGTCGTCGAGAACCGCAGCCACCGCGAACAACTGATCGGCGAGGCCATCGAAGCCGGGCGCCTGGCGCCGGGAGTCGAGGGCAGCCGAACAGGCGGCGAGGGATTCACGACTGGAACCGAGCATCAGCGGGCGGCCTGCCTCTCTAGATCGTCGAGGAAGGCATCGACCGTGGCACGAACACGGGCATCGTCGGCGAGGGATTCGCCTACGACCTTGCTGGCCAACTCCACCGAAAGCTCCCCGACCTGGCGGGTCAAAGTGCTCATGGCTTGGGCGCGATCGGCAGCCATCTGCGCCTCGGCCGAAGCCGTGACCTGCGCGGCGGCCTGGCGGGCCTCGTTACGCGCCTCCTCGACTATCGCCGAGCGGTCGGCCTGGGCTTGGGTGCGGATGGAGGCGGCCTCCTCCCGTGCCTGAGCAAGTTGCGCCTTGTAGTCCTCGAGCAACTGCTGCGCCTGCGTCTGAGCCTCTTCGGCTCGCTGCAAACCGCCCTCGATCGCATCAGCACGCTCCTCGAGCGTCTCCTTGATCTTGGGCAGCGCGAACTTGCCGAGCAGGCCGAAGACGATGAGGAACGCGAGTCCGCCGGCCACCAACTCCACGATGGGCACGGCGAGCACGCTGGGCATGGGCTCGCCATCTTCAGCCGTGGCTGCGAGTACTCGGATGAGTAGTTCGTTCACCGATAGACCTTTCTGCTGTGGACCAGGCAGGTACGTGGACCTCGCGTGCGCGAGGGACTACGCACCGAAGACGAAGGGAGCGACGAAGCCGATCAGTGCCAGCGCCTCGGCGAGTGCGAAGCCGAGCAGCATGTTCTGGCGGATAACGCCGTAGGCCTCGGGCTGACGCGCGATTGCTTGCACGCCCTGGCCGAAGATGATGCCGATTCCGATACCCGGGCCGATGGCTGCGAGACCGTAGCCGATCGAACCGATGGAACCGGTGAGTTCTGCTAGAAGCGACATGTCGTTTCCTTTGCTGTCCTGGCCGACGGCCGATTCCGCCGGTCTGGGGTCTGGGTTGGTATTCAGTTGTGATGCTGCGGGGCTCCGATGCCGGTGCGATCAGTGCTCCGCGTGCAGCGCGCTCCCTATGTAGACGGCAGCGAGCAGCGTGAAAATGTAGGCCTGTAGTGCCTGGATGAATGCCTCGAAAGCGGTTAGGGCGACGGTAACGGCGAAGGACGCGACCGAGCCGAGGATTCCGATGACACTGGCGCTGATCAGGTAGAAGGTCGCGATGCTGAAGGTGGCCAGCAGCAGGTGGCCGGCGAACATGTTCGCGAACAGACGTACCGCGTGGGTGAAGGGGCGGACCAGGATGTTCGAGATCAGCTCGATCGGGGCCATGAGAATGTACATGGGCTTGGGGATGCCTGGCGGAAAGAGCATGTTCTTGAAGAAGCCAATGGGCCCTTGCTTGATCATGCCCAGCGGAACCCAGGTGAAGTAGACGATGAGTGCGAAGGCAACCGGGATCGCGAAGATCGAGGTGACCGGCAACTGCGCTCCCGGCAAGATCCCGAAGAAATTGAGAATCCACACCAGGAAGAAGAACGTGAACAAGAAGGGGACGAACTTCTCTCCACCCTTGCCGATCGTCTCCTTGGCGATGCTGTCCCTGATGAACAGGTAGCCGACCTCACCGACGTTCTGGGCGCCGCGCGGCACCAACGTGGGCTTGCGGAAGGCATAGAGGAAGAACGCCGAGATGATCGCAACGCCCAAGAACAGCAGGACAACGGTCTTGCCGATGCCCATCTCCATGCCGAACAGCTCGAACTCGACGATGTTGTCGAAGAAGATGATCTCCGCGCCGGGTGCGGGGAAACCGCACCCGGAAAGGAATCGGCAGTCCAGGCTGCCGGCCGCGGAAATGTAACCGGCGGAGGTGTCGATCAACCCCGGTCCTCCTTGCCTTCCCGATCGCTGCTTCGTGTCATGGCCGCTGCCCGTTCCTCACGGGCAAGCCCGGTGAAGATCAGGTAGTACGAGAGTCCGAGCCCGACGAAGGCACCGATGGCGATCAACGCCGCTCGGTTCCCCCACCACAGGGAGATCAACCAACCCAGTCCGGCGTACAGCACGATGCCGGCGATCATTCGGCTGGAGATCGTCCATGCGGCGTTGTCCATGGCCGGGGAAGACTGCGCACCGCGCGACGGCTGGGACAACGACGAGGTCGAACGCTGACGCGCACGGTACCAGGAACGTTCTGTACTCATTTCCCGGCCTCGGGGTCGACGTAGAGGACCTTCGTGCGCGAGAAAATCCACACCTCGGCCATGGTCCAGGCGAGGGTGCACGCAACGATGGTGGCGGCGAAAACCTGGGTATTGAACAGCGTGGTCTGCGCGAAGACGATGATCAAGATGAACAGCACGCCGATCTTTGCAAGGTAGATCGTGAGAGCCACGGTCATGGCCATCTGCGGGTTGTTGCGTAGTACCGAGCCGAGCGCGAATTGGCCGATGCTGAAGAAGGCGAGCACGAGGACCGTGGCGAAGATGCCGCCAATCAGTCCAGGGACGGAATCTACGGCGAAGCCGATGAGGGTTCCGATGATCCCGACGATGGCGGTGATCACTCCGGCGCGACGGAGCATGAGCCCGTCGATTCCCGGGGCGGAAGGCGGCGTCTGCGACATATGTATTGGGGCGCCGGACCTGGCGGCTCAGCGATGTGCCGACGCTACCGCAGAACGGGTTGTCTCGGCATCCCCGGAAAGTTGCATTGGACGCGCAACCCCCGCAGTCGAGCGTTCACCCCGCTGACGAATCGGCGTCGGTGCGACCAAGATCACGCAGATGACGCACCTGCGCGTCCTGTCGCCCGGCATCTCGGTGTGCGGAATCGACTCCCGGCCGCCTCACCAGCCACACCATCAACGCCAGTCCTGCGGCGAAGCCGCCGAGGGCATAGGGCCAGGGCACGAACGCCACAGCCACCGCTGTGCCGGCCACCAACGCGGTCCAGGCGTACATCAAGGTCACGGCCCGGCGGTGTGAATGTCCCATCTGCAGGAGACGATGGTGCAGGTGCTGTTTGTCAGGGGCGAAGGGGTTGCGGCCGGCACGCGTCCGGCGCACCACCGCGAGCAGCAAATCCACCAACGGGATCGCCATGACCGCGATCGGCAGCAGGATCGGTAGCAAGGTCGGCAGTATCGCACCGGTGCTCAAGGCACTGGGATCCATCTGCCCGGACAGCGTGATGGTGGCCGCCGCCAACAGCAGTCCCAGCAACATCGATCCGGTATCGCCCATGAAGATGCGTGCGGGCGCGTAGTTGTGCGGCAGGAATCCCAGGCACATGCCGACCAACAGCACACTGACGAGTGTCGCCAAGGTGGCGCGATCCAATCCGGCCTCGACGCTGAGCAGGTAGGCGTAGCCGAAGAAGGCGCCGGCGGCGACGAGCACGATTCCCGCCGCGAGTCCGTCTAGCCCGTCCACGAAGTTGATCGCGTTGATGCTGATCAACACGATCAGCACGGTGAACAGCACGCTGGTCAGGGGATCGAGGACGAATGTGCCGCCGATCGGCAGCCAGATGATTGCTATGCCTTGGAAGGCCATGAGGCCCGCGGCGAGCACCTGACCGGCGAGTTTCGTGGGAGCGTCCAGTCCCCACTTGTCATCGACGATCCCCAAGGCGACGATGACGGCCACCCCCGACAGCAGGGCGATCGGTGTTTGACCACCTTCGAATACCGCGCTCATCATCGGCAACTTGCTCGCCAGCACCAGCCCGGCCAACAGCCCACCCACCATTGCTAGGCCGCCGAGCAGCGGCGTGGGGGTGTCGTGGACATCTCGATCGCGAACCGCCGCGACGACCTTCCATTTCAGCGCAAGTGCCCGTGCTACCGGGGTCAACAGGTAGGTGACCGCCGCAGCGGCCACCAAGCACAGGATGTATTCCCGCACGCCCTACGCGCCTACTCGGTTCCCGTACTCGCTCGCGGGTAGGCCGGATGCCGCGCCACCAACTTGGCAACCTGAGCAGCGATGTCTGCCGAGGCGGAGCCGTCTACATCGGTGACTGCGCGATTGATCAGGTCCGCGATCTCCCGCATATCGGTCTCGATCATGCCCTGGGTGGTGACCGAGGGAGTCCCGACTCGAATGCCCGAGCCGATCGACGGCGGCTGCGGGTCGTACGGAATGGCGTTCTTGTTGAGCGTGATCCGGGCGGCATCGCAGCGCTCTTCGGCCTCGACCCCGGTGACGCCCAGCGGTTGAAGATCGATAAGGGCCAGATGGGTGTCGGTTCCACCGCTCGTGGGACGCATCCCGTGCTCGGCGAGGCCCTCGCACAGGGCCTGGGCGTTACGGATCACCTGGGCGGCGTACTGCTGGTACTCGGGCGTGGACGCCTCCTTCAAGGCAACGGCCTTGGCCGCCACCGCGTGCATGAGCGGGCCACCTTGCATCATCGGGAACACGGCCTTGTCCACGGCCTTGGCGTGCTCGGCCTTGCTGAGCATCATTCCCCCACGCGGCCCACGCAGCACCTTGTGCGTGGTGAACGTGACGACGTCCGCGTAGGGAACCGGGCTGGGGATCGCCTTGCCGGCTACCAGACCGATGAAGTGCGCTGCGTCGACCATCAAGATGGCGCCGACTTCATCGGCGATCTCACGGAACAACGCGAAGTCGATGATCCGCGGGTAGGCGGTAGCCCCGGCGATGATCATCTTGGGCCGATGCTCTCGGGCAAGATCTCGGACCTGGTCGTAGTCGATCATCTCGGTGTCTTGACGAACTCCGTACGACACGACGTTGAACCACTTGCCCGAGAAGTTCACCGGCGAGCCGTGGGTGAGGTGCCCGCCGTGGGGCAGGCTCATCGCCAGGACGGTGTCACCCGGTGACGTGAAGGCGCCGTAGGCGGCGATATTGGCGCTCGCGCCACTGTGCGGCTGCAGATTGGCGTGCTCGGCACCGAAGAGCTCCTTGGCTCGGGCGATACCGATCTCCTCTGCACTGTCTACTTCCGAGCACCCGCCGTAATAGCGACGGCGCGGATACCCCTCGGCGTACTTGTTGCTCAAAGTCGAACCCAGGGCCGCTAGTACGGCCGGGGAGGTCAGATTCTCACTGGCGATCAATTGCAGGCCACCGCGCAAGCGATCGAGTTCGCTCAAGATGATCGAGGCGATCTCCGGATCCTCGCTTTGCAGCGCGCCGAAGTCCGGGCCCCAGAATGTGTCGTGCTCTATAGCGCTCACCGTTGTGCTCCCCTGAAGGTCGAACCGATTGCCCTAGTCGGTGGACTGCCCTGACCGCGCCACTGTATCTGCCCTCCCCGGTCGCAGCACGGCTTCCACACGCTCAGTGGCGATAGCCCCCTCCCGCACCACCGCTGCCGGGTAGGTGGACAAATCGACAACTGTGCTCGACAACTCGCGGTCCTCGAACTGCGACCACGCTGTGCTGCCGACCTCGCCGGCATCACACACGGCGTCGACGTCGTCGACGAGTGAATTGATCGCCTCCTGGGCGGTGACGGGCGGATCTCCACCCGTCATGGTTGCCGCGCTTGCAGCCATCGGGCCGAGTTGACGACAGATTTCCAGGGTGAGCGGGTGCAAGGGCATGCGGACGGCCACCGGGGCCCCGGACGGGTGATCCCAGGCCAGCGTGGGTTGAGCCGGCAGGAGCAAGGTCAACAGCCCAGGCCAGAACGCATCCATCAAGTCCCGTGCTCGTTCGGGTACTCGAGCGGCCACTCCAGAGACGGTTTGCGGCGAGGCGACGAGCAGGCCCAGCGGTGTCGCGCTGGCTTGCACCTTCGCTCGCCGCAGAAGTGCTGTGCCACGAAGGGAGAACGCGTCGGTGGCCACCACGTAACAGTTCTCGGTGGGCAAGATGACCAAGCCGCCGGCGCGCATGGTGGAAACCGCTCCGGTGATCACCCGCTCTCGATCATCACCGTCCGCGCATTCCCACACGATCTTCGCGCTCACCTGCTGGTCCTCACGGCTGGGCCCGGGTAGCAAGGGTGAATCGAGGAAGCCCGGCGAGGTCGAGGCGATCGGTGACACCGGTGAAAGCCGGCGCACCCGGGAGGCCGGGAACGAGAGTCGAGGTCTGCTCATCGAGGCACCAGGACGACACCACGCCCACTACTCCCCCACCGGGAGCATCCGGGCCCTGGGTATCAGCGTGCTCCATCGCCAGCAGTCCACCAGGGCGCAACAACAATGCGGCGGTGCGCACGATGCGCCGGACCACATCGAGTCCATCGGGTCCCCCGTACAGCGCGAGGTAGGGATCGTGATCGCGGACTTCCACTTCCCGCGGCACCATCGAATCGGGGATGTAGGGCGGGTTGGCGATAACCGCATCCACGCGTCCGATCAAGGATGCAAGCAGCGCCCCAGGTTCGGCCACGGCCCCGGCATCGGCGTGCACAACATGCACATTCGATCCGCATTGCGCCACATCCGCGGAGAAGTGCGCGGCGTTGTCGGCGGTCCACTGCACGGCTGTGTCGTCGAGTTCCACCAGATACACCGTGGAACCGGGCGCTTCGAGAGCCAAGGACAATCCCACGGCCCCACTACCCGAGCACAGATCCACACCAAGTCCAGCTTCGCTCTCGCGCAGTACACGCACACCGGCTTCGGTTATCAACTCCGTTTCCGGCCGGGGAATGAACACCCCGGGGCCGACCGGGACCTCGATACGTCGGAACGGAGCGCGTCCGGTGATGTGCTGCAAGGGCACGCGATTCAACCGCCGTGCCACCGCCTTCTCGAAGGCGACTTTCTGCCTGCCCGTCGGGGCATCGTGCAGGAACAATCGATTGCGCGGCACTTCGAGCACCCAGGACAACAGCAGCGCGGCGTCGGCTTGCGGCGAGGGAACCCCGGCACCGGCGAGACGGCGCTCGGCGTCGTAGAGCAGGTCGCGTGCTGAGATCCGACCACCCGCCGTGGGCTCCTCCTGCCCGAGTGCATCGAAGAAGCCGCCGGACATCTCGTCAGCTCACGGACTCGGTGCTGGACATTCGGGTCTCTTCATCGGCCGCGGTACAGGCCTCGACGATGGGATCGAGATCGCCATCGAGGACCTGATCGAGGTTATGCGCCTTGTAGCCCACGCGATGGTCGCTGATGCGATTCTCCGGGAAGTTGTAGGTGCGGATCCGTTCGCTGCGATCCACGGTGCGCACCTGGCTGCGCCGAACATCGGAGGCTTCCTGCGCTGCTTGCTCTTCGGCGATGGCCAGCAGCCGTGCGCGCAGAATCCGAAGCGCCTGCTCGCGGTTTTGTAACTGGCTTTTTTCGTTCTGGCAGGACACCACGACACCTGTGGGAATGTGCGTGATGCGTACGGCGGAGTCGGTGGTGTTCACGCTTTGACCCCCCGGACCCGAGGACCGATACACATCGACCCGTAGATCGTTCGGATCGATGGTGACATCGACCTCCTCGGCCTCTGGCAGGACCAGCACTCCGGCCGCGGACGTGTGGATACGCCCCTGGGATTCGGTGACCGGCACCCGCTGTACGCGGTGCACGCCGCCTTCGAACTTGAGCCGTGCGTACGGAGCCTCTCCCGGCTCGGGAACTCCCTTGGCTTTGACCGCCAACGAAACGTCCTTATAGCCACCGAGGTCGGACTCCACAGCATCGATGACTTCCGTGGACCAACCGCGCCGCTCGGCGTAGCGCAAGTACATGCGCAGTAGGTCACCGGCGAACAGAGCGGATTCCTCGCCACCCTCGCCTGCCTTGACCTCGACGATGACGTCCTTGTCGTCGAGCGGGTCACGTGGGATGAGCAGCGTGCGCAGTCGCTCGGCTGCTTCGTTCTCTCGCACTGCCAGGCTCGCGGCTTCATCGGCGAAGGCGGCGTCGCCCATCTCGGCTAGTTCGGTGGCAGCCGCGTGATCCTCGTGCAGCGCGCTCCACTCGCGATAGGCACCTACCACCGGTCGCAATTGGGCGTAGCGCCTTCCCAGCGTGCGCGCCTTGGCTTGATCTGCGTGTATGGCGGGATCGGCGAGCGCCGTTTCGACGTCGGTGAATTCACGGGCGAGGTCCTCGCAGTTCTCGAACATCGCGGTCTTGCCCTCCTTCCGCCGAATCGTTCACGACCCTTACCCCACCCTGTAGCCCACGAAAAGAAATCGGGCGCCGGTCTGGGACCGACCGCGCGACGGGGGAGACACGCGGCCGATCCCGGGCCGGCGCCCGGAAGTCTTGCTACTTCGATCCCGAACCAGAACCCTTGCCGTAGCGGGTTTCGAACCGTGCCACCCGGCCTCCGGTATCGAGGATCTTCTGCTTCCCAGTATAGAACGGATGGCACTGCGAGCAAACGTCCGCGTGGATACTTCCGTTCTTCGCGGTGCTCCGCGTGGTGAAGGTGCTCCCGCAGGTGCAGGTCACCGTGGTCTCCACGTACTCGGGGTGGATATCGGCCTTCACGTTCGTCACGTCCTCACTATTTCTCGGTGTGTCCGGGTCGCCAGCCAGCGGGCCTCGAGAGTCACCACGAGGTCCTGGGCCGCCGTGAACCGGAGCCGCTCAAGTATGCCACGGCCTAGGTCGGTGCCTGCCGTCAGTCCTCGTCCGAGGACCCCTGAACCGCCGGTGTGGTCTTTTGCACCTGTAGGAGGAAGTCGTAGTTGTTGTCGTTCTCCCGCAGTTTGCTCAGCAGCAGTTCGATCGATTGCTGCTGATCGAGGGCGTGCAGCACGCGACGCAGTTTCCACACGATCTTCAGCTCATCAGGCGACATCAGTAGCTCTTCCTTACGAGTGCCGGAGGCATCGACATCGACAGCAGGGAAGATGCGCTTGTCGGCCAGGCGCCGATCGAGCTTGAGTTCCATATTGCCGGTGCCCTTGAACTCCTCGAAGATCACCTCGTCCATCCGTGACCCGGTCTCGACCAAGGCGGTGGCCAAGATGGTCAGCGACCCGCCATTTTCGATGTTGCGAGCCGCTCCGAAGAAGCGCTTGGGAGGGTACAAAGCAGTGGAGTCCACGCCACCGGACAGGATGCGACCGGACGCCGGCGCCGCCAGGTTGTAGGCACGACCGAGCCGGGTCATGGAGTCGAGCAAAACCACGACGTCGTGCCCCAGTTCGACCAATCGCTTGGCGCGTTCGATCGATAGTTCGGCGATGATCGTGTGATCTTCGGCCGGACGATCGAAAGTCGAGGCAATCACCTCACCTTTAACCGAGCGCTGCATGTCCGTGACTTCCTCCGGACGCTCGTCGACGAGCACCACCATGAGGTGGACTTCCGGATTGTTTTCGGAGATCGCGTTCGCAATCGACTGAAGCACCATGGTCTTTCCGGCCTTCGGCGGGGAGACGATGAGGCCTCGCTGCCCCTTGCCGATGGGCGCAACCAGATCGATCACCCGCGTGGTCAGGTTCTGCGGCGAAGTCTCCAGCCGTAGCCGGTCTTGCGGGTAGAGCGGTGTGAGCTTTGCGAACTCTGGGCGATCCTTCGCGACATCGACGTCTCCGCCGTTGATTGTTTCGACGCTCACCAGCGGGTTGAACTTCTCTCGCCGCTCACCTTCGCGCGGCTGACGCACCTGCCCGGTGATCGCGTCACCCTTGCGCAGGTTGTACTTGCGGACCAGGGACAGCGAGACGTAGACATCGTTTGGTCCGGGGAGGTAGCCACTGGTACGAACGAAGGCGTAGTTGTCGAGGACATCGATGATGCCCGCGACGGGGGAGAGCACATCGTCTTCGGTTACTACTGGCTCGGCTTCGCTGTAGCCACCTTTGCGATCTCGGCGGTCGCGGAACCGATCTCGGCCGCGCCGACGCCTACGATTGCCGTCGTCACGGTTGCCGCGGTCATCCCGGTTGCCTCGGTCGCCGCCGTTGGCGCGCTCATCCCGGTTGCCACGGTCGCCGCGCTCATCCCGGTTGCCTCCGTCCCCGCGGGACTCCCGGGCTGTTTGCCCACCGGAGTCGGCACCCCCATCACCGGACCCTTCGTCAGACCGCGCCTGCTCGGCCTCCGCCGGAGCAGCACTGGCGCGCGATGCCCGACGCGGTGCACCACCTTGCTTTTGCCGTTCGCTGATCGCCGCGATGAGGTCTTGCTTACGCATGCCGCTCGAACCGGTGATGCCCAGTTGCTGGGCAAGTTGCTTGAGCTCGGGCAACAGCATCGAAGCAAGGCTGCTGCCGCGATCGGCGGCGCGCGAGGTGGTGGTTTCGGTCATGGTGTCCTTCGATTAACGGACCCCCGCGCACGAGCGCGGGAGTGGTTGTCTGCCCGTCGAAGCTCGATCGCTTGTTGGGCAACCTCGCGAACAGGGAGACCAGGGAAGTTAGATCCGATGTTCGCCTGACGAACACTCCGACTTCGGAGTCATCTGCTGGTCCAACAAGGACCTGCGAGGCACCTCAAAGGTACCACTGACCCTGGAATCAGACCTCGATGGGTACTTCCCGCGCGCCGTGGACGCTGATCGGTATGGCGCGCACCATCCACTCGTCCGAAGGGTCCTGCCCAGCGCCCGCAGTGATGGAAGCGACCAATTCTTCGGCCTTGGGATTATCCGAAAGCACCAGTACGGCCGGTCCTGCACCGGAAATGGCAGCAGCGAACCCGGCCTCGCGGAGCGCATCCATCAGTTGGAGCGCCTGTGGGTACACGTCAGCTCGGGCGCGCTGGTGCAATCGGTCGGAAGTCGCCTCCCACAG
This sequence comes from Actinomycetes bacterium, assembly GCA_965662415.1. GTDB lineage: Bacteria > Actinomycetota > Actinomycetes > S36-B12 > S36-B12 > S36-B12. Next base: position 17,799 of record CBFIHB010000014.1, read on the forward strand.
CAGGCTCGGATCGTTGGTCAGCGCGTGGACGAGTAGCGCGGAGCGTGCAACGTTGTGGCTCGCAGCAGCGTGGTCGACATCGGCTGGCAACGCCTCACGTGCTTTGGTGGTCGGGACTTCCTCGGTAGGCAACGCAAGGATTACCCGAACATCCGGATGAGGCTCCAGGCGGACCGATCCGGGAACCTGGGCATCGTCTAGCCAGGCAACGGTGAATCCCCCGTGCAAGGCGGCCGCAAGATTGTCCGGATGCGATTCCATACCGGTCGCCCACTGGAGCAACTGCTGATCGTCGACAGCCGCGTCTTCCACCATCGCCCGGGCCAACACCATGCCCCCGATGATCGCGGCCGCCGAGGAGCCCAGGCCACGACCTTGCGGGATGGCATTGCGGCAACGGAGGACGAACCCGGTTGGTCGGACCCCCATGGCGTCGAAGGCTCGATGCATGGCCTGGACCACCAAGTGACGTTCGTCGCGCGGCAGCACGCCAGCGCCCTCCCCGGCCACCTCCACGAGCACACCTTCGTCGTCGGTGGCCATCGCAATAAGTTCGTCATAGACGGCCAAAGACAAGCCGAGTGAATCGAAACCCGGACCTATGTTGGCGCTGCTGGCCGGAACCAGGACGCGGACTGGCCCGCTGCGTACAACCCCGCTCATCAGGTCAGCCCGAGCGCCCGTGCGGCCGCGTGCACATCAACGGGAACTACTACCGGCTCAGGGGCTCCCTCGAGCGCCCATTGCGGATCCTTCAGACCATTGCCGGTGAGCGTGACGACGACAACCTGACCCGGATCGAGAAGACCTGCCTGCTTCTTCTTGATCAAGCCGGCCAACCCCGCCGCACTGGACGGCTCGCAGAACAGCCCCTCCTTGGCGGCAAGAAGGCGATAGGCCGCGAGGATTTCCTCATCGGTCACCGCGTCGATCAATCCGCCGGACTCGTCGCGGGCGGCGATCGCAGCGTCCCAGGACGCAGGGTTGCCGATGCGGATGGCGGTGGCAATCGTCTCCGGTGCCTTGACAGGCTCACCCGAGACCAGCGGCGCTGCGCCGGCGGCTTGGAAGCCCCACATCCGTGGCAGCGAATCGCTCAATCCATCGCGCTGGTACTCGGTGTACCCACGCCAGTAGGCCGTGATGTTCCCCGCGTTGCCCACGGGCATGGCATGTATGTCCGGTGCCCGACCGAGCATGTCGACGACCTCGAAACTCGCAGTCTTCTGCCCTTCGATCCGTACCGGGTTCACGCTGTTGACCAAGGCGACGGGGTATTCGTCGGCCAGTTCACGCGCGACGGTCAGGCAGTCGTCGAAGTTGCCGTCGACCTGCAGCAAGGTGGCGCCGTGCACGATTGCCTGAGCCAACTTGCCCATCGCGATCTTGCCTTGCGGCACCAGTACCGCCGAGACCATTCCAGCCTTCACGGCGTATGCCGAGGCGCTAGCCGAGGTATTTCCAGTGGAGGCGCAGATAACGGCACGAGCTCCGTCTTCGGCCGCCTTGCTGATCGCCATGGTCATGCCGCGATCCTTGAAGGAACCGGTGGGGTTGGCTCCTTCGAATTTCAGCCACACCTCGCACCCGAGCACCTCGCTGACACTGCAGCCGTACACGAGTGGAGTGCCGCCTTCGCGAAGCGAGACCACCGGCGTGGCATTGCTGACCGGGAGTCGATCGCGATACTCCTCGATCACTCCGCGCCACTGGTGCGCGCCGGAGCTCATTCCTCGCCCTCCACGCGCATGACCCCGACCACTTTGCGGACTGAATCGAGCGTGCGCAGGTGCTCGACTGTGGCCCGCAGTGCCGCATCGGTTGCCGCATGAGTGCGCACGATTAGACCCGCATCTCCCCCGTGGCCTTCTTGGTGCACCACCTGGATGCTCACACCTTCGTCCGCGAAAGCCGAAGCGATACTCGCGAGTACGCCAGGTTTGTCCGCGACATCCATGTTCACGTAGTACTCCGTGCGCGCCCGCCCGACCGGAAGGACCGGCAGTGCCGAATAGGTGCTCTCCCCCGGTCCGAGTCCGCCGGTGATCCGATTGCGTGCGGTAGCGACCACATCCCCGAGCACCGCGCTCGCAGTGGGATGACCGCCCGCGCCTCGTCCGTAGAACATCAACTCGCCGGCGGCTTCGGCCTCTACGAACACGGCATTGAACGATTCGCGTACGGCGGCCAACGGATGCGTCTTGGGGACCATCGTCGGATGCACACGCACGATCACCCCGGCTTCGCCTTCCTCGCTGGCCTCCACGAGTTCGGCTATCGCGAGCAACTTGATGACGAAACCCATCTCCCGCGCGGCAGCCATGTCGTCGGCCGTGACATCCGCGATTCCTTCGACGAAGACATCGTCGATCGTCACCCGGGTATGGAACGCGAGTTCGGCGAGGATCGCCGCTTTCGCCGCGGCATCGTGGCCATCCACGTCCAGGGACGGATCGGCTTCCAGATAGCCGAGCGCATCAGCCTCGGCGAAGACGGCGTCGTACTCCACGCCTTCCTCGTCCATCTTGGTGAGCATGTAGTTCGTGGTCCCGTTGACGATTCCCATCACCTTGCGCACGCGGTCACCGGCCAGGGACTCGCGCAACGGTCGCAACAGGGGGATCGCGCCGGCAACAGAGGCCTCGAAGTACAGATCGACCCCGTGTTCCTTCGCCGCCCGATACAAGGCGGCGCCGTCTTCGGCGAGCAGCGCCTTGTTGGCGGTGACCACGCTCGAGCCCGCTGCCATCGCCGCCAGGATGCACTCGCGCGCGGCCTCGATTCCTCCCATTACCTCGACCACCACGTCCGCGCCGGAACCGGCAAGCTCGAGTGCATCGCCGGTGAGCAGGGCATCGGGGATGCCTGGGCGCGAGCGCGATGCATCACGCACCGCAACGCCGGTCAACTTCAGCGGGGCACCCACGCGCTCACGGAGATCGTCGGCATTGGCGTCGAGCAGTTCCACGATCGACGTGCCCACCGTCCCGCCACCGAGGACGGCGATGGTCACCTCATCACGCGCGGACATGCTCACTCCTTCTCATCGGACCTCGATCTCACAGCCGAGAACAGGGCACAGCCTTTCAGGTGGCGACATCGAGGCCGAGCAGGTCCTCGATCGTCTCGCGGCGCACGATCTCGCGGGCACCGCCGTCCGCAACCGCTACTACGGCCGGGCGCGGGAGGAAGTTGTAATTGGAGGCCATGGATCGGCAGTAGGCCCCGGTGGCAGCCACGGCCAGCAGGTCACCGGGGGTGAGATCACCGGGCAGCCAGGCATCGCGGACCACCACGTCCCCCGATTCGCAGTGCTTACCCACCACCCGGCACAGCATCGGCTCGGCTTGGGAAACCCGCGAGGCCAACGTAACTGTGTAGTCAGCGCCGTAGAGCGCGGTACGGATGTTGTCGCTCATCCCTCCGTCCACGGACACATAGGTGCGAATCTGACCGTGATCGAGTTCCACCGGCTTGACCGTGCCCACTTCGTACAGCGTCACGCCGGCCGGACCGACGATGGCGCGGCCCGGTTCGAAGGCAAGTCGCGGTGTAGCGATCCCGGACTCCGCGCACGCCTTGGCAACGATGTCACCGATCTGTCCGGCCATCTCTTGCACATCGAGCGGATCGTCGGAATCCAAGTACGCGATGCCCATTCCCCCACCGAGGTTCAGTTCCTCGATCTCAATACCCTGCTCGTCGTAGATCCGCTGCGCCAGCGCAACCACCCTGGCCGCAGCAACCTCGAAGCCCGCCGCATCGAAGATCTGCGAACCGATATGTGAGTGCAACCCCACCAAGGTCAGGCTCGGCAGCTTCGCGATCCGGCGGACGGCCTCTTCGGCAGCACCCCCGGATGCGGACAGCCCGAACTTCTGATCCTCGTGCGCAGTGGCGATGTATTCGTGCGTATGCGCTTCGACGCCCACGGTCGCGCGCACGAGCACCTGCTGAACCACACCCGCCTGCGCGGCTGCCTCGGCTACGCGTGCGATCTCCTCGAAGGAATCGATCACGATGCGGCCCACCCCGTACTCGACCGCAGTCTGCAATTCAGCCATCGACTTGTTGTTGCCGTGCATCAGCAGTGCCTCGCCGGGAACACCTGCACGCATCGCAACGGCCAACTCGCCGCCGCTGGCCACATCGATACCCAGTCCCTCTTCATGCACCCACCGGGCGACGGCCACCGACAAGAACGCCTTCGCCGCATAGAACACCCAGGAGGCTCCGGCCTCGGCGTAGGCGTCCCGGAAGGCGCGTGCTCGCCAGCGCACATCCGCCTCATCGAGCACGAACAGCGGCGTACCGAACTCCTGGGCGAGATCACGCACATCCACCCCGCCGAGCATCAACTCTCCTGCGCCACCGCGTTCGGCGCCCCGCGGCCACACGTGCTCGGCGAGTTGGCTCATAGTCTCCACGCTCACGGCAGAGGGCATCACGCCATCAGTGGTGAACTCACCGTGGCGGGGCCCTGCAGGATGTGCGCGCACGCGTCAAGGCTAGGGCAGCGCGGCAACCGGGTACGACACGACTACATGCGCTCGGGCGCACTCACTCCGAGCAGATCCAGTCCGTTGGCGAGCACTTGCCGCGACGCCGCACACAGCCACAGCCGCGCAATGTGCAGATCGCCCACTTCCTCGTCGCCCCGGGGTAGCACCCAGCACACGTCATAGAAGCGGTGGTAGACGGTTGCGAGTTCCTCCAAGTACCGGGCGATGCGGTGCGGTTCACGCAGTTCGGCGGCGCTGGCAACGATGCGCGGGAACTCCGCTAACTTGCCGAGCAGATCGTCCTCCCGCTCGTGCGTCAGGGCACCTGGCTGGAAATCGGCACGCTGCCAATCGATGCCAAGTTCGGCGGCATTACGCAGGACCGAGGAGATTCGCGCGTGCGCGTACTGAACGTAGAAGACAGGGTTGTCATTCGTCTGGCGCGTGATGGTCTCGAGATCGAGGGTGAGCGGTGAGTCGGCTGGATAGCGGGTGAGGGTGTAGCGGGCGGCATCGACCCCCACCTCCTCGACTAGTTCCTCGAGGGTGACGATGTTGCCTGCACGCTTGGAGAGTTTCACCTCTTCCCCACCGCGGGTGATCTTCACGAGCTGACCGATCAAGACCTCGATATTCGCATCCATGTCATCGCCCGCGCATGCAGCCACTGCCCGCAGGCGGTTGACGTAGCCGTGGTGGTCGGCTCCGAGAAGGTAGATGTTGAGGTCGAATCCACGGGCGCGCTTGTCGACGTAGTAGGCGGTATCCGAAGCGAAGTAGGTGTACTCCCCATCGGCCTTGATCAAGACGCGGTCCTTGTCGTCGCCGAAGTCCGTGGTGCGCAACCACACCGCTCCGCCTTCCTCGAACACGTGCCCCTGCTCGCGCAAGCGTTCGAGTCCGCGCTCGACGGCACCGGAATCATGCAGTTCCCGCTCGGATTTCCACACATCGAAATGAGTGCGGAACAACGAGAGCACCTGCTGCTGTTGGCGCAACTGCTTGGCGTAGGCCGCCTCACGGAAGGCGACGAGTTGATCGGCCTCGGGCTGATCGAGGATGTCGGGATCTTCGGCGATGATCGCCGCGGCGAGGTCTG
>CBFIHB010000015.1:0-23361 GCA_965662415.1 Actinomycetes bacterium
GCCCAACGAGACCGTCGCCATTGACCACGCTCATGTCGCGCTCCACACCGTCGAGCGATCCCGCATCGATCGTGACAGTCCACGCGTAATCCTGCGCCGGGCCGACAGCGATCACCTCGCCAGGAACAACGCGGTATCTACCCACCGACGCAACTCGCAGCAGTTCATCAAGTTCATCGGCGCGTGCACGATCGTTCTGGGACTCGCGCACGAGAGTTCGCAACTGCGTGTTCTCTTCTTGGAGTTCGGCGATCTGGCTGGCCTGGTTACGCCACGTGGACCACCAGTCCCCCACGGACGTGACGGGCGAGAAGACGGTCGAAGCGCCCTTCTGTAGGACACCCGTCACCGCGGAGGCCGCCGTGCGCGCGCTGGACATCGGGCCGTCGCCGCCGCGCAAATCCAAGATGACGAAGGTCAACGAGGCCACGACGAGCACCGCAAGGGCGATACGCGTGCGGCGGGAGAGCATGGGCTGAGTCTGCCGGGTCGAGGGCCGAGATGAGCCGCACCCTCACGGCTCCTAGCGGCGTGGCTCCGAGACCAGGACCTGCTGGAGGGCTTCGAATTCCTCGACGCACTTGCCTGAACCGAGGGCCACACAGTCCAGCGGGCGCTCGGCGATGATGATCGGCATTCCGGTCTCGTGGCGGAGCCTTTCATCTAGGCCGCGAAGAAGCGCACCCCCACCGGTCAGCACGATGCCGCGATCCATGATGTCGCCGGACAACTCCGGCGGCGTGCGGTCGAGAGTGGCCTTGACGGCATCGACGATCGCATTGACCGGCTCGTCCATGGCGCGCCGGATCTCCTCAGCCGACACCACGATTGTTCGCGGAAGTCCCGTGACTAGATCACGACCACGGATCTCCGCATGCGGTTCATCCGGCATCGGGAACGCAGAACCGATCGCGATCTTGATCTCCTCGGCAGTGCGTTCGCCGAGCATCAGCGAGTATTCCTTCTTCACGTACTGGATGATCGAGTTGTCGAGCTCATCGCCGCCTACTCGCACCGACAAACTCGTGACGATCCCACCGAGTGAGATGACGGCAACCTCGGAGGTTCCACCACCGATGTCCACCACCATGTTGCCGGTCGGTTCGTGAACGGGAAGACCTGCACCGATCGCGGCTGCCATCGGCTCTTCGATGATGAACACCTTTCGTGCACCCGCGGCTTAACCGGCATCCTTCACCGCACGCTGCTCCACACCGGTGATGCCGGAGGGGACGCACACGATCAATCGCGGCTTGGCCAGATGACGACGACGGTGCACCTTTTGAATGAAGTAACGAAGCATCCGTTCGGTGGTGTCGAAGTCGGCGATCACGCCGTCCTTCAACGGACGGATCGCCACGATGCTGCCGGGTGTTCGACCGATCATCCGCTTGGCTTCAGAGCCGACCGCAAGAATCCCACCGGAGTTGTTATTGATGGCAACCACGGAAGGCTCGTTCAAGACGATGCCACGACCGCGGACATAGACCAACGTGTTGGCCGTGCCCAGGTCGACGGCCATGTCGCGGCCGACGAACGAGGTGCTGGCGGGCATACCGGGCCTTTCCTTCGGGGAAGTACTTCAGGCGGGCTCGAGACCCGCGCTGCTCCTCTAAGCGTACGCGCTCACCCGGCACCCTCCACCAGGCGCGCCCTCCCGACCTCCAGTTCACGCAGCCGCTGCTCGAGCCGCTCCATCCAGCCATGGGTGGGATTCCCCTCGGCCAGCGCCAACCCGAAGGCCCGGGAGATCACGGCGGCCAGATCTGCTCGATAGTCGTGGCCGGAGCTTTGGAAGTCGCCGGGCGTGACATCCGTGGCGTAAACGGTGTCGACCAGCACCTGCGCCCAGGTCAGGCCCGGAAACCAGCCCATGTCTGCAGGCACGCCCCGACCCCGCGGGCCATCGCCCAACCACGCCGGTCGCGCGTGCATCAAATCCGGGCGAAAGCGCACCACCGGGTCGCCGTCGTGCTCCAGGAACCACACCCGTGGATCAGGATTGTCGATGAGCACCTCGGCGATCTGCTCCGGTCGATCAAGTGTCACCGAAACCGAAGCGAACACGCGATGCGAGTGGTCGTAGTCGCGCCCACCGGGAGTTCCCACCCACACTGCGACATCGATGCCGAGGCGATCCAGATCCGCAATTGCAGCCGGCAAGGCCGCCTGTTGAACCTTGGCACCCAGACTCTCCCCGTAGAGCAACAAGCGCGGCGACCGATCGAGCAGCGCACACTCCGAAGCGACTGCTTCTAGCAGCGCACTTTGCGTCCGTCGGGCGATCTCCACTCGATCCAAAGACAGGAAACTCGGCAGTAGTCCGTACCCGACGGCAACCGAAGCGCAATCCCCTCGGGTGAGTAACTCGAGCACATCCACCGGCGTGGAGTTCGCGTAACCGGTTCCCGCCGGAGCCTGGATCAACAAACACGATCGCTCGAACGCACCTGTTCGACGCAACTCTGCGATCGCCAAACCGACGCGCTGCTCGATCGATTCAGCTGCGTCCAGGCCGACGAAGACTCGGATGGGGGGCGCAACCGCCGGCTCACCGGTGACGAAGGTGACGTCGTCGTCGTTGGTTGCCGTTCCCACATAGCGCGCACCTTCACGACCCACGTCCGTAGGACCCACGAGAGAACCCGGGCCGGTGGAAACGAACGGACTATCCGGTGCTTGCTGGAAACCCGCGTCGAGTCCACGTGCACCGTCGCGGAGTTTGCGCACGAAACGACGACGAATCCTGCGTCCGGCCACGACCGCCCCGGCCACCCCTGCTGCGCCGACAGCCACCGAACGGGGCCGCGGGCCATGACCGCTGATGACTCGTGTCGCAACAACTGCGCTCACCACGGGCGCAGCGATCAGACCTAGAGCGATGAACCCGACAGCAGGCGGGAATAGGCGTTGGACCTTGTCCGGCCACGGCATCAAGGAGGGGCCGACGATGCTCATCGCGCGCTGCGAAGGACCGATCAGCTCAGGCCGGGGAAGAACAGCGCGATCTCGCGCGCCGCCGACTCCGGTGAATCCGAGCCGTGGGTGACGTTCATCTGCGTCTCGGTAGCCAGATCGCCGCGGATCGTGCCCGGGGCCGCATTGGCGGGATTGGTGGCACCCATCATGGTCCGCCACGAGGAGATCGCCTCAGGTCCTTCGATCACCGCTGCGACAAGTGCACCGCCGGTGATGAACGCGACGAGGTCGGCGAAGAACGGCTTGTCCTTGTGCTCGCCGTAATGCTCCTCGGCGATGGCGCGCTCGAGAACACGCAACTCGAGTGCGACGATCCGAAAGCCCTTGCGTTCGATGCGGGACAGGACCTCTCCGATGAGTCCCCGCTCGACACCGTCGGGCTTGATCAGGACAAGGGTGCGCTCGCTCACGTGGGTTGGTTCCTTCCGCTGTGTTCTTGCAGGATGCTTCATGGCTGCTGGGTGCGGCGTGAGCCTAATGGTCACAACTCGTGGGGCCTAGACCTCGCCCTCGGCGGCCCGCCTAGCGCGCAAGGCATCCACCCGAGTTCCATTCCGCACAGCGAGGACCCACAGCGCGACGAACACCGCTCCCACGACCCACATGGCCGGCACCCAAAAACCACCGGCCAGGACGAACAACTGCAGGACCCACCCCACTGTGATGCCAACGACGGGATTGCGCAGCAGGCCCGCACCGATGATCAACGCGACAGCCAGGATGCCGCCGATCGTCAGCGCGTTTCCCATGCTGTCGGCAGCACCGCTTCCACCAGCCACAAGCGCTGCAAGCAGAACGACGATGGCCTCGACGATGAGTACGGAGGTGCCCAGTACGCGCATCAGTCCATCCTGTCGTCGAACTCATCCATCGTGGCTATCTCCATATTGCGGGCAAGATCGCGCGCGAACAACCGGAGCGCATCTCCGATGAGGACCACCGAGCCGGTGATGAGCACCCCGGTTCCTCCAGCGTCGCCATCGGCCTCGGCCATTGCCATTGCCACGTCCACGGCGGTAAGCAGATCGTCCTCGACGTAGATGTCCTTGCCGGTGAACAGGTCTTCGGCAATCACTGCCAGATCTGCTGCGCTCATCGCGCGCGGTGATGCTGGGCTAGTGACCACGAGGGCGTCGATCACCGGCTCGAGCGCTTCGAGTACCCCGCTGGCGTCCTTGTCGGCGAGCACACCGACCACGGCGATGAGGCGATCGAAGGTGAAGGAGTCCTGGATAGCGGCAGCGAGGGCCTGCGCGCCGTGCGGGTTGTGCGCGGCATCGACGAGCACAGTGGGATCGAGCCGGATCGCATGCAAGCGACCGGTGGTCTCCGCACCCGCGAACCCCTCGCGCACAAGATCGATGTCGAGTGGCTCAGTGGAACCGAGGAAGGACTCGACCGCTGCCAGGGCCACGCAGGCGTTGGATGCCTGATGCTCACCGAAGAAAGGCACGAAGATGTCGTCGTACTCCCCTCGTAATCCGCGCACACCGATCATCTGCCCACCCACGGCGATCTCGCGCGAGATCAGGCCGAAGTTCTCGCCTTCCATGGCTATCGCGACGTCGGTCTCATCAGCGCGCTTACGCAGAACCTCGCGCGCTTCGTCAACCTGGACGGCGGACACAGCCGAACAACCGGGGGCGATGATGCCGGCTTTCTCGGTGGCGATCTGCGCGATGGTGTCGCCCAAGTACTCGGCGTGGTCCATACCGATCGGGGTGATGACGGCAACCGATGCAGCAGCAACCGACGTGGCATCCCAGGTACCGCCCATGCCGACCTCGATGATCGCCACATCCACCGGGGCGTCGGCGAAGGTGGCGTACGCGAGTGCCGTGATCACTTCAAAGTAGGACAGCCGAACACCGCCGGATTCCAGGGCGTTCTTATCGACCAGGTGGACATAGGGCGCGATATCGGTCCAGGTGTCGAGCAGTCGCTCCTCGGAAACGGGCTCACCGTCAAGACGGATGCGCTCACGCGCATCCACCAGATGCGGGGATGTGAACAAGCCGGTGCGCAAGCCGTGGGCGCGCAGGATCGAGTCGATCATCCGGGCTGTGGAGGTCTTGCCGTTGGTACCCGCTACCTGGATCACCGGGTAGGCCCGCTGCGGATCACCGAGCAGTTCCATGACCGAGACGATCCGGGTGAGCGACGGCTCGATGATGGACTCCGGCCAACGAGAATCCAATTCGGCCCACAACTGCGCGAGGTCCACCACGGAAGTCTAGGCAGCAGTCACTGCTCCTAGACTGAGCCACCATGTCTTCACCCACCCCCGCCGCGTCACCATCGGTTCCCGATAAGCCGAGTCTCGCTGGCATTGAGTCCACCTGGTCGACGAGGTGGAAGGACGCCGGCACCTATCGATTCGACCGGACCAAGACTCGTGAGCAGGTCTACTCGATCGACACTCCCCCGCCCACGGTCAGCGGCTCACTGCACGTCGGGCACGTTTTCTCCTACACACACACCGACTGCATGGCGCGCTACAAGCGCATGCGCGGGTTCGAGGTCTTCTATCCGATGGGCTGGGACGACAACGGCCTGCCCACTGAGCGTCGGGTGCAGAACTACTTCGGTGTCCGCTGCGATCCCTCCTTGCCGTATCAGGCTGATTTCGAACCCCCAGCCGAGCCGGACGCAAAGAACCAACTGCCGATCAGTCGCCGCAATTTCGTCGAGTTGTGCGAGCGCTTGACGGTCGAGGACGAGAAGGCCTTCGAAGAATTGTGGAAGCGCATGGGCTTGAGCGTGGACTGGGCGCAGACCTACCAGACCATCGACCGCAACGCCCAACGCACGAGTCAGCTCGCGTTCCTGCGTAACTTGGCGCGCGGTGAGGCCTACCAGTCCGAAGCACCCACCTTGTGGGATGTCACTTTCCGCACTGCCGTTGCGCAGGCCGAACTCGAGGACCGCGAACGCGATGGTGCGTACCACCGCATCGGATTCCCCAAGTCCAGCCAAGCCGATACCGATCGCATCTTCATCGAGACCACACGACCCGAACTTCTCGCCGCATGCGTCGCGCTCGTGGCGCATCCCGACGACGAGCGCTACCAACCGCTATTCGGCAGCACGGTGCGCACACCTGCCTTCGACGTCGAAGTCCCGGTAGTCGCCCACACCTTGGCCGATCCCGAAAAAGGCTCGGGAATCGCGATGATCTGCACGTTCGGTGATCTGACCGACGTGACCTGGTGGCGGGAACTGCAGTTGCCGACCCGGCCGATCATCGGGTGGGACGGACGCATCCGCGCCGAGATCCCCGAGTGGGTCGCCAGCGACGCCGGGCGCGGCTACTACGAGCGCATCATCGGCGCGACCGCGCACACAGCCAAGGAGCGGATGGTCGAGATCCTGACCGAGACCGGCCACCTCGAAGGTGAGCCGAAGCCCATCAAGCACCCCGTGAAATTCTTCGAGAAGGGCGATAAGCCCCTCGAGATCGTCACCACCCGCCAGTGGTACATCACCAATGGCGGACGCGACCCGAAACTGCGCGAAGCCCTGCTCGCTCGCGGCACGGAACTCACCTGGCATCCCGAGCACATGAAGGTGCGGTACGAGAACTGGGTCGAAGGACTCAACGGCGATTGGTTGATTTCCCGGCAGCGCTTCTTCGGTGTGCCGATTCCGATCTGGTACCCGCTGGACGGCGAAGGCAATCCGATTTACAACTCACCGATCGTGCCCGCTGAAGATCTGTTGCCCATCGATCCATCGAGTGATGCACCAGCAGGATTCCGCGAAGACCAACGCGGGGTCCCCGGCGGATTCATCGGCGATCCCGACGTCATGGACACCTGGGCCACAAGTTCGCTCAGCCCACAGATCGCCGGCGGTTGGGAGCGCGATCCAGACCTATGGTCGCGCGTGTTCCCGATGGATGTCCGGCCGCAAGCGCACGAAATCATCCGCACCTGGCTGTTCTCCTCGGTAGTTCGCGCGCACCTGGAGGATCACTGCCTGCCCTGGTCCAACGCCGCGATCTCCGGCTGGATCCTGGACCCTGACCGCAAGAAGATGAGCAAGTCCAAAGGCAACGTGGTCACGCCGATGGGTCTGCTCGATGAGTACTCCTCCGATGCGGTTCGCTACTGGGCGGCTTCCGGTCGGCCCGGTACCGACACCGCATTCGACGTCGGTCAGATGAAGATCGGTCGCCGGTTGGCGATCAAGATTCTTAACGCCAGCAAGTTCGTGCTCTCGATGGGTGTGGTCACCGACACCTCGGTCATCACCAACCCACTGGATCTATCGATGCTCGCCTCTCTGCGCGAAGTCGTCCGGCAGGCAACTGAGGCTTTCGAGAACTACAACTACGCCCGTGCGTTGGAGCTCACCGAGACGTTCTTTTGGACATTCACCGACGACTACGTCGAACTCGTCAAGGAACGCGCGTATGGCGGACAAGGTGAGTCCGAGGCGGCGAGCGCGAAGGCGGCGCTCGGGCTCGCGCTGTCCGTGCAACTGCGCCTGTTCGCCCCGGTACTTCCCTTCACCACCGAGGAAGTGTGGTCGTGGATGCACGAGGACTCGACTATCCACCGTTCGATGTGGCCGACTGTGGAGGAGTTGGCAGTCGCCGAGGGCGGAAACACTCGGATCCTCGACATCACCGGTCAGGCGCTGAGTGGTGTGCGCAAGGCGAAGTCAGATGCCAAGGCGTCGATGAAGGCTGAGGTGTCAGAAGCCACCGTCGAGGGCAAACCTGCCGATATCGAGGCGATCGCTCAAGCGCGGGCGGACCTTGCGGCTGCAGGCAGCATCGCGGAGTTGATCTTGGTTCCGGCGGCCGACGACGCCCCGCTATCCGTGAGCGCCATCCTCTCCCCCGCCACTTCCTGAAGCCCCCCAACAACCCCTCCCACACGCGAGCGGGCAGTTTTCTTCCCGCGAGCGGGCAATTTCCGCATGTCGAGCGGGCAATAGTGCCCGCTCGACATGAATTGCTTGCCCGCTCGGCGCCGGAAAACTGCCCGTTCGCGGGGTAAAGGAGGGAGGGGGGAGGAGAGGGGCGGAGCTAGGCGGTCTTCTCGCGCCGTTCGCGCGCGGGCCGCGTCGCGTCGACCTCGCGCGGCACGATCGTGGGATTGACGTTGTCGCGAACAACCTCGCCCGTGATGACCACCTTGGCGACATCCTCGCGGCTGGGAACGTCGTACATCACGTGCAGGAGGACCTCTTCCAAGATCGCACGCAGGCCACGCGCTCCCGTGCCGCGCAGCAACGCGAGTTCCGCGATCTCGTCGAGTGAGTCCTGATCGAACTCGAGTTCGACACCGTCGATCTCGAACAGTCGCTGATACTGCTTGACCAGCGCATTCTTAGGTTCGGTCAGCACCTGAACGAGTGCTTCGCGATCGAGTTGGGTCACTGACGTGAAGACGGGCAGCCGGCCGATGAACTCGGGAATCATGCCGAACTTGAGCAGGTCCTCGGGCATCACGTGGGCGAACACATCGGTGATGTCACGTTGGGCTTCACGCTCACCGTCGACGAGGTCGTAGGTGAAGCCCAGGTTCTTCTTCCCCAGGCGCTGCTCGACGATGGAGTCCAAACCGGCGAAGGCACCACCGACGATGAACAAGACATTGGTGGTGTCGATCTGGATGAATTCCTGATGGGGGTGCTTGCGCCCGCCCTGCGGGGGCACCGAAGCGGTAGTGCCTTCGAGAATCTTGAGCAGAGCTTGTTGCACGCCTTCACCCGACACATCCCGAGTGATCGAGGGGTTCTCGCTCTTGCGCGCGACCTTGTCGATCTCGTCGATGTAGATGATGCCCGTCTCCGCCCGCTTGACGTCGAAGTCAGCGGCTTGGATCAACTTCAGCAGGATGTTCTCGACGTCTTCACCGACGTAGCCGGCTTCCGTCAGCGCGGTGGCGTCGGCAATGGCGAACGGGACATTCAGCATGCGGGCCAGTGTCTGCGCCAGCAGCGTCTTGCCCGAGCCGGTAGGCCCGAGCAGCATGATGTTGGACTTGGCTACCTCGACCTGATCCTCGCGTGACTTCTCGCGAGCCTCGGCCGCTACGCGCTTATAGTGGTTGTACACAGCAACCGACAGCGCTTTCTTGGCAGTGTCCTGACCGATCACATACTGGTCGAGGAAGTCGTAGATCTCCTTGGGCTTGGGCAGCTCGCCACCCATGGGTGAATCGACGGCCTCGTGCAGTTCCTCTTCGATGATCTCGTTGCAAAGGTCGATGCACTCGTCGCAGATGTAGACACCAGGACCGGCGATCAGTTTCTTGACCTGCTTTTGGCTTTTGCCACAGAAAGAACACTTCAGCAGGTCGCCGCTCTCACCGATCCGAGCCACGGGTGCCCCTTCCTAGGCTTGTCGCCCCCACAGGGCAACGGCCCCACCTTCACTGGCAGGGCACTCGTAGGACCGTACCCCGATTTGCCCGCTGATGCTGAGATATCCGCGCGCCGTGGCACTCGGAAGTCTCGAGTGATGGTCGAGATTCCCGGGGGCGAATCAGCCCTTGCGCGAGCTGATCACCTGATCGATGATCCCGTACTCCTTGGCCATATCCGCGGTAAGGATCTTGTCGCGCTCGATATCGAGTTCGATCTGCTCCTCGGAGCGACCAGTGTGCTTGGCGAAGATGCCTTCCATCTCCTTGCGCATCCGCAGGATCTCGTTCGCCTGGATCTCGATATCCGATCCCTGTCCGCCCCCTTCGGTGTAGGGCTGATGGATCAACACGCGTGCGTGCGGCAAAGCAAAGCGCTTGCCCGGCGCTCCGGCCGCGAGGACGACCGCTGCAGCGGAAGCAGCCTGACCCAAGCACACCGTTTGTACCTGGGGCTTGACGAACTGCATGGTGTCGTAGATGGCAGTCATCGCGGTGTAAGAGCCACCGGGTGAGTTGATGTAGATCTGGATGTCGCGATCGGGATCCATCGACTCCAAAGTGAGCAACTGCGCCATGACGTCGTCGGCGGAGGCGTCGTCGATCTGCACTCCGAGGAAGATGATGCGCTCCTCGAACAACTTGGTGTACGGGTTGTGGACGCGCTCACCGTTGGCGTTGCGCTCGCGGAACTCGGGAACGATGTACCGGCTGGAGGGTGTGTACAAACCACTCACTTGGCACTTCCCTTCTTGCCCGGAGCATCGGCATCCGAGCTGTAGACGTGATCGATCAACCCGTAATCGCGCGCCTCCTCGGCGGTGAACCACCGGTCGCGGTCGGAGTCCTTCTCGATCTGCTCGACGCTCTGGCCACTGTGCTCGGCGATGAGACTCGCCATCCGCTTCTTGATGAACAGCATCTGCTCGGCCTGGATCTTGATGTCCGATGCAGTTCCGCCGATACCACCGAGCGGCTGATGCATCATGATCCGAGTGTTGGGAGTGGCGTAGCGCTTACCCGGCGCACCCGCGCAGAGCAGGAATTGCCCCATCGATGCCGCAAGACCCATCGCCACCGTGGCGACCTTGTTGGGGATCAGTTGCATGGTGTCGTAGATGACCATGCCCGCAGTGATCGAACCGCCTGGTGAGTTGATGTATAGCGAGATATCCCGCTCGGGATCCTCGGCTGCCAACACCTGTAGTTGCTTGGCGATGCGGTCGGAGTTCTCGTCACGAACCTCGCCTTCGAGCCAGATGATCCGTTCGCGAAGCAAACGCTCATCGAGCATGTCGCCGAAGCCGCCCATGGTGCCGACAGCACTGCGGAAATCAGGGGTGCCCAAACCGCTCACCGATCCTCCTGTAGAAGTGATACGCCGACCCTAACGGCGATCGAGCCTCAACACAGTCCCGCAGGGGCCTGGTTCGCCAACAGCCGAACCCACCTCGCGACCCGCGCTCGGGATCGCGCGCTACTGCTGACCGGTTTCTGCCGCCGCCATCTGGGCCTGAAGCTGTGCCATCTGCGCCGCCGCCATCGCCTCATTGAGTTCGGCCTCGAGTGCCGTTAGGTCAACCGCATTGCCCTCGGCATCGGTGACGGTGGCGTTCTCCAAGACCAGGGCCAGCGCCTTGGACCTACGGATATCCGACAGCGCCATCGA
This sequence comes from Actinomycetes bacterium, assembly GCA_965662415.1. GTDB lineage: Bacteria > Actinomycetota > Actinomycetes > S36-B12 > S36-B12 > S36-B12. The sequence continues at coordinate 11,026 of CBFIHB010000015.1, forward strand.
TACCTGCCCGGACTCGACTAGCGCCTGCGCAAGCGCGTCTGGCGCCATTCCGTACCGGGGGGCCTGCTGCATCAACCAGTTGGATAGTTCCGACTCACCGACCGTGACCTCTTCGGTCTCGGCGATGCGATCGAAGACGAACTGGCTCTTCAATGCTTCGCGAGCCTGCTGCTCGACCTCAGCCCGATGCTCGTCGGAGGCTTCATGGCCGTCCTCGAAGTGCGCCTGCACCTCGGCGGCGATGATGCCCTCCGGCAGCGGGATGTCCACCGACTCCAGCAGTGCCTCATAGACCTTGCCGCGGGCCTGCTGCCCTTGCTCCATCCGCTTCAAGCGCTCGACGCGCTTCTTGGCGTCCTCGCGAAGTTCCTCGACGGTATCGAACTCCGAGGCCATGATCACGAATTCTTCGTTGAGCTCCGGCAGTTCGCGCTCGCGCACGGTCTTGACCGTGGCCGTCACCTTCAACGGAACTCCCGCCCAGTCACCGTTGCCGGGCGTGAAGTCGAATGTCCGGGTCTCATCGGCCTTCGCGCCACGCACTGCATCATCGAAGCCCGGCAGCATGCCCTCGGTGCCGAGCTCGTAGGACAACGCCGTCCCGGAGAGATCCTCAACCTCGTCGCCAGCGTCCGTCTTACCAAAGATGTCGACCAGGAGAACGTCGCCGTCCGCGCTCGCACGATCAACATCCTTCAACGAAGCGAAGCGGGTGCGCAGGTTGTCGATGTGCTCGTCGATGGCTGCGTCGTCGGCCGTTGCTGGATCAACCTGGATCGAGATCGCCTTGTAGTCCGGGAGTTCGAAGTCCGGGCGCACATCAACCTCGGCGGTGAATGTCACATGCTGGCCGTCTTCGACCTCGGTGACATCCACTTCTGGGCGGCCGACCGGGATGATCTCCTGCTCGCGCAACGCAGTCTCGTAGGCCTTCGGGACGGCGTCGTTGATGACCTCCTCGAGCACTGCACCCCTGCCGAAGCGCTGCTCGATCACCCTCGCTGGAACCTTGCCCTTGCGAAAGCCGGGCACGTTCACCTGCTTGCCGATCGACTTGTAGGCCTCGTCGAAACTCGGCTGCAATTCCTCGAATGGCAACTGCACAGTCATCTTGACGCGCGTGGGGCTCAGGGACTCGACGTCGGTCTTCACGTACTACTCCAGGTGGTCGGTGATCACGGCGCCAAGGCGACGCACATGGTCGGGGCGGGGAGACTCGAACTCCCGATCTCCTGCTCCCAAAGCAGGCGCGCTAGCCACTACGCTACGCCCCGCGTGGGCTCCGCATGAGTCTAGAGGTGGAGTCACATCGGACTGATTGCGCCTCCTACGACAACCGTCCCAGGATGACCCGCGGTAGGCTTCCCTCGCTCCGCGCGGGTGTAGCTCAATGGTAGAGCCCCAGCCTTCCAAGCTGGTTGTGCGAGTTCGATTCTCGTCACCCGCTCCAAGGTTCTCGTCGGACTTCAGCGCGCCATTTCGGGGTCTTTCGTGTTCTCATATGTCTATGACGGCTGTCCACGACGACGCCCCGGCAACAGGGCGTCGAGGTTCCCCGGTCGGACGCAGGATCGTGCTGGGAATGCTCGGTGTGGGCGCTGTGGGCATCGCAGTGGGGCGTCCGGCTCAAGAAGCCATCACCTCTACCGTGAATGCGACAGCCCCCGGGCTGGGCAGCATCATCCCTGCAGCTGGCGGCTTTCGGATCTACACCGTGACCGGCGGGTACCCCGCGATGCCGGTTGATCAGTACCGACTCGAGGTGACCGGAGCCGTAGCCAATCCACTGTCATTGACATTCGATGATCTGGCGCAGCTGCCGCAGACACAGATGACCAAGGACTTCCAGTGCGTGACCGGCTGGCGCGTCGATGACGTTCCATGGTCCGGGGTTCTGCTGCGCGATGTGCTGATCGCAGCGGGCGCGAACACGTCCCAGACGGCGCTGCGCTTCTTTTCCTTCGACGGCGCCTACACCGAGTCACTCACGATGGAACAAGCATTGCGAGACGACGTCCTGGTGGCCAGCAGCATGTACGGCAAGCCCATCACTCGGGAACACGGCGGTCCCGTGCGGTTGTACGTCGCACCGATGTACGGATACAAGTCCTTGAAGTGGATGTCAGGGATCGAGGTTGTCGACGAAGTGGTTCCCGGCTATTGGGAAGTGCGCGGTTATGACATAGACGCATGGGTGGGGGCGTCCAATGGACGTAACGACGACCCCATCGCCTAATCCGACAGCTCGCAACGGCGCAGGAATCATCCGCTTTTCACGAGCCGAGCGTTACCTGCATCGATCGATCGCGGCGCTGACCTTCGTTCTGCTCGCCACCGCCGCGGTGCTGTACCTGCCGTCGATAAGCGTTCTGGTCGGCAACAGGCCCCTGGTCAGTGACATCCACGTGATCGCTGGATTCGCATTGCCGATTCCGATCGTGCTCGCATTGTTCTCGCGAGCATTCCGCAGGGATGCCGACACACTCAATCGGTTCACGCCATCGGATTGGCAGTGGCTCCGGTCACGCGACAGGCGCTCCGGACGAATCCCCGTCGGCAAATTCAACGCCGGACAGAAGTTGAACTCCGCCTTCACTCTCGGCTGGATCCTGGTCATGCTGCTCACCGGGTCGATCATGTTCTTCAACTCCTATTTTCCCGACGACATCCGCACCGGCGCGACCTTCGTGCACGATTGGTTGACGCTGTTGATCGTCGTCGTCGTGGGCGGACACATCTACATGGCGATGGGCGATGCGGAAGCTCGAGTGGGAATGAGAACGGGTGAGGTGTCCAAGGATTGGGCCAAGCGCGAGCATGCTGAGTGGGTCAGCGAGGAATAGCCGATCCCCGCAGATCATCTGCGGTAAGCGCAACGTCCTCGAATTGACCAGATAGGGCTTCTCGCTAGTAGCCCAGCCAGAAGTCCATCCAGCGAATGAAGATAAGAGCGAGCACCACGAGGAAAGTTGAACCCACCAGCACCCAACGGAGCGATGCCACGGTTTGGGCGATAGCTCCAGGTCCCCCGCTGCCACTGAATCGCCCGGCCGCAGCGTTGTCGGCGGTAACCAGCCAGAACACCGGGATCGTCGCAGACCACGCCACCATGCACCACGGACACAGCGCACCGATCACGTACAGGCTCTGGAAGATCAACCACACCACGAAGCCGAACCCGAGCAGGGCACCGGCGTTCAAGCCGAGCCACACCCACCGCGGGAGTTCGACCTTCGCCAACAACAACACAGCGATTGTGATGACAACGCTGTAGCTGACGAGCCCGATGATCGGATTCGGGAAGCCGAAAGCCTCAGCCTGTTCGGTGATGATGACCGAGCCGCACGCGAGCACCGGGTTGATGTCGCAACCGGGGCTGTAGTTCGGATCGGCGACGATCGCGAACTTCTCGAGCGTCAACTGGAATGCCGCAAGTAATCCAAAGAAGCCTCCCAACAGGAGGATCCAGGGCGTGGTGCGGTACTTCGGCACGAAGGGACTTTAACCCGGGAGCAAGTTCGACGCGTATTTGAGCAGGTTCGCGCCCCCAGGGAGCAAGTTCGACGCGTATTTGTGCAAGTTCGCGCTCCCAGGAAGCAAGTTCGCGGTTAGGGGGTGACGTCCCACCACACCGTGGCTACCTCACGGGGCTTGGCATCTTGCTGCTCGAGCAGCGCAGCGGCGACCTCCGCATCGCGGTCCTCGGGCAAGCACAGCCGCATCCGAGCAAACCGGACGCGATCCTCCTCCGACATCGCTACCCGCTTGCCCCAGGTCTCGTCGACCCAGATGTCGATCTGCGCATCGAAGCCCATCGCCTGGGCGATCGCAGCCAGTTCATCCCCGGTCGGTTTGGTCGGGCGATCTAGATCCCAGAACCGCTTCCACAACTCGTTCATGTTGCTCATCGGATGAGTCATCGGCAGTTCTAGTACTACACGTCGACGCGCGTGATCGTTCAGCGCCTGAAGGAAAGGCACGATGTCACGGACGTTGTAGGCGACGTGGTGACACACGACCACGTCCGCTTCGGGCACTTCATCGGCTACATCTGGCCACTGCCCGAGAAACTCTCGGTGAACTACCCCGCGTTCATCAACAGCTTGCGCGTAGGCGTCGAGCATCCCTTCCAGATGATCGACGGCCATCACACTTCCGGCGGGGGGCACTAGCGCGAACGACGCCCGACCTCCGCCGCTACCGATGTCCAGGACCCCATCACCTTCGGGAACCGCCTCCCGTGCGCGCTGATGCGACGGTGAATCGGCTATCTCGCCCTCGACGGTGAACATCGCGACCGGGTGCACCCACGGCTCCTGCGCGGCTTGGTCGAGGATGCGATCAGGGATTGCCCAGGAGTCAAGGTCGGTTGCCCAACGCTGTGAGAGTTCCGGGAGTTGTGCGCTTTCTTTCATACCCCCCACGGTATCGGAGCACCCAGCCCGACGCCGCGTCGGCAAGCCTCACAACCTGCGCTCACTATCGTGCCGATGTGTCAGCGACAACGCCGGATGATGCGAATAGCGACCGCCAACCCCTGATGGCACTGATCGGCGGACCGCGCGGTGCACTGGAAAGCATCCTCCCACCGCTTGCCTTCGTGGCTGTCTACGTAGGCCTGGGCGATGACAACCCCGAGTCGCTCACCTGGGCGATCGTCGCGGCGCTTGTGCTCGCCATCGGATTCGCGGTATGGCGGCTTTTCGAAAAGAAGCGGCCAACCCGGGTAATCGGCGCCGTCGTTGTGGTTGCCCTCGGCGCGTACATCGCAGCACGAACCGGGAGTGCCGCAGCGTTCTTCTGGCCGCGGGTCCTGCTCAACGTGCTTTCCGCAATGGCATTCGTGGTCGGTAACGCGGTGCGCTGGCCACTGCTCGGCGTGATCGTCGGACCCTTGGTCGGCACCGCAATGCGTTGGCGCAAGGATCCGGTGCTGCTGCGCGCCTACTCTCGAGCTTCCTGGCTGTGGGTTCTTTTGAACCTCGTGCGCGCGGCCGTACTGTTCCCGCTCATCACCGCTAACGCACTTTGGGGTCTAGCGGCCTCAGGCGCCTTCTTCTACCTGCTGGTCATCGCTACGGTCTTCGGTTCCTGGGTGATCATCAAGCGATCGATTCCCGCTGACCACCCCGGCATTCGCCATCCGGTCATCCAAACGAAGGACGCACCCTCACACGATTAGTTGCCCGCGAGAGCCTTCGCCTTCAACGTGTCGAACTCGTCCTGGGTAATCGTGCCGGCATCGAGGAGCGATTTGGCCGACGCGATTTGATCGGCTGGAGACACGCTTCCCACGGCACTTTGGATGTACGCCTTCTGGGCTTCTTCTGCGGCCGCCGCCTGGGCATGGCGACGCTCTGACATGGAATTGCCGCGTGCAATCAAGTACACGAGCACGGTAATCGGCGGGAACAGCAGCAGGAAGATGATCCATACGGCCTTCGCTACTCCACTCATGGTCTTGTCGCTGAAGAGGTCCACCACCACCATGAAGAAGATGATGAAGAACATGATCATGAAGAAGATGATCAGAAGCGACCAGAGGAACTCGCCGAAACCCATGATGGACCTTTCGTAGAAGGCTTCCCAGCCTAATCAGCGGCTTTGCGTCGCGCTACCGTGCAACCACGGGTCAGCCCCCTACGCCGGATGTGTGGAATTCGAAACATTCACGGTGGTCATTCCGGTCATTCCGGCTGACAACCGGGACACCAATACAGTTTGCGTCCGCCCATGTCGGCCATCCGCACTTCGGCGTCGCATAGGTGACACGGCTGTCCGGTACGCCGATATACGTAGACCTCACCGCCGTGTCGGTCCTCGCGGGCTCGTCGGCCCATGATCTCCGGCAGGTGCTCGGCGCGCACCGTGTCGATCCGACCCTTCTTGGTTCCCTGGGTCATGAGCACCACGAGGTCGTCCCAGATGGCGTCGAACTCCCCTCTGCTCAAGTGCTTGCCTGGTCGGTACGGGGAGATGTTGTGTCGGAACAGGACTTCCGCGCGGTAGATGTTGCCGACACCCGCGAAGACCCGCTGGTCCATCAGTAGCCCGCCGATCGGTGCGTTGCTGCGCTCCACCCGCTCCCAAGCGGGGGTTGGATCGGACTTCTTGATTGGATCGGGACCGATCTTTGCTACCGCCGCCTTCTTTGCGTCTTCGTCCAGCAGCTCGCACACGGTGGGCCCACGCAACTCCGCGTAGCCATCGGGGCCACGTAGCCGCATCCGTATCTGGCCGCGCGGTTCGGGGGCCTCACCCTTGCCGATCCGCCACTTGCCGAATAAGCCCAGATGCACATGCACCCACAAATCTTCGAAGTGCAGGAACAGGTGCTTGCCGTGCGCTTCCACCTTGTCCAAGACGCGCCCATCGATGCGTTTGGCGTCTGCAGTGAATCGGCCTTGCGGGCTGTCGACCACGATTCGGTCACCGCGGAATCGCGTGCGCAGCCGACGGGCCTGGTTGTGGATGACATTGCCTTCAGGCACGAGCGGCGATCTCCTCCCCGATCGCGGCGACGAACGCGTCGACATCGTCCGCGGTCGTGTCCCACGCGCACATCCAACGCACTTCGCCGGTCACCTGATCCCAGGTGTAGAAGTGGAAGCGCTCTTGCAGCGCTGCGGTGACATCCGAAGGCAGAATCGCAAAGACCGCATTCGCCTGGACCGGCTGGGTGATCTGCACACCGGGAAGTTCGCCTACACCGGCTTCGAGTCTCCTGGCCATCTTGTTCGCGTGGGCAGCGCTGCGCAGCCATAGATCGTCCTCGAGCAGACCAATGAACTGCGCGCTCAGGAAACGCATCTTGCTGGCCAGTTGCATCGAAGTCTTGCGAAGGAAGTCGATGCCGTGTAGCCGCGCGGGGTCGATAACGACGACCGCTTCAGCCAGCATCGCACCGTTCTTCGTCAAGCCAAAGGAGACCGCATCCACGTTTGCATCAGTAGTGAAAGCGCGGACCGGCAAGTCCAGGCTGGCGGCTGCGTTGGACAACCGAGCGCCATCCATGTGCAACGCCAAGTTGTTGCGATGGGCGACATCAGCAAGGGCCGCCACTTCATCCGGCGCGTAGACGGTCCCCATTTCACTGGATTGCGTGATGCTCACCGCACCGGGCTGAGCTCGATGTACGAAGTCCATGTCGAAGCACTGGCCCTGTACCGCCTCGGGATGCAATTTTCCGTCCGACGTGGGGACGGTCCATAATTTGGTCCCGGCTACAGCCTCCGGAGCACCGCCTTCATCGACGTGAATGTGCGCTAGGTCCGAGCAAATAACTGATTGCCACCTTGCCGTCATCGCCTGTAGGGCGACCACGTTCGCACCCGTGCCGTTGAACACTGGATAGAACTCGGCCTGGGGTCCGAAAAGATCCTTGATCAGGGCGGTCGCTCGCGCGGTGACGACGTCATCGCCGTACGCAGACTGATGATCGACGTTCGCCCGGGCTATCGCTTGGAGCACAGGGGCATGCACTCCGGCGTAGTTGTCACTGGCGAACCCGCGCCAGGGCTGATCGATCATGACGTCAGACGAACTGCGGTTCGACATCGCGGGTTCGCTTAATCTCGTAGAAGCCCGGGGTTTGCACCATGAGCACGAACCCGTCCCACATACGGCCGGCATCCTCACCCAGCGGTGCTGGGGTCACAATCGGTCCGAACAACCCGACTTCTGTCCCCTCTCGATCAGCTATCGCGATGATCGGAGTCCCAACATCCAAGCCCACCAAATGCATGCCCTCATTGTGGCTTGCTAGCAGTGCACCATCGAAGTTGCTGTCATGAGCGGCTGTCGCAACCGAATCGGGTAATCCAACCTCGGCGACTGATTCCTCGATCACCTTCGTGTAGTCGGTGCGGCTTTGCAGGTGTAGTCGGGTGCCCATGGCGGTGTACAACTCACTCAACACATCGGGGCGCTCACCGCCGTACTCCTCTTGCACCGCGATGCACACCCGCACCGGGCCCCAGGCCGCCGCCATCGCCTCCGCGTACTCCGCGGGCACCTCCTTGCCTTCGTTCAAGATCGCCAAGCTCATCACTTTCCACTCGACTTGCACGTCACGTATCTCGGTGACTTCTTGCATCCAACGAGAGGTGATCCACGCCCACGGACATAGCGGATCGAACCAAAACCGTGCCTTCATGGGCGCCAAGGTAGTGCAAGCGGCACAGAGTGCACGTAGATGAAAGGATCCGAGCATGACCACCGGAGCGAAGAACGAGAACATCACCCGCGCAGAGGCCGCCGAGCGCAGTGCAGTCACCACCGTCGACTCCTACTCGGTCGATCTAGACCTCACCGGAACTGGGCCGACCTTCCGCAGCACCACAACCTGCGTCTTCGAAAGCAGCGCACCTGGCGCCACCACCTGGATCGACTTGATCGCCGAGCGCGTGGACTCGGTCTCATTGAATGGGACGGAACTCGACGTGGCCGAGGTGGTTCGCGGCGGCCGCATCTTGCTACCCGAACTCGCCAAGGACAACACGGTCACCATCGTGGCTCAGTGCCGCTATATGAACACCGGTGAAGGCCTGCACCGATTCGTGGATCCGGTGGACAACGAGACCTACCTATACACGCAATTCGAGTCAGCTGACGCCCGTCGGATGTACGCCTGCTTCGAGCAACCCGACTTGAAGGCAACCTTCCAATTGACGGTCACCGCTCCTGCGCACTGGCAAGTAGTCAGCAATTCGCCCTCTCCCGCGCCAATTCACAACGACGATGACACCGCAACCTGGACGTTCGAACCCACGCCGCGGATGTCTACCTACATCACCGCACTCGTAGCCGGGCCCTACCACGTAGTCCGCGATGAGTACTCCGGCCCGAATGGCACGTACCCGCTTGGTATCTACTGCCGCAGTTCCCTAGCCCAATATCTCGATCCGGACGACATATTCGAACTCACCAAACAAGGGTTCGCATTTTTCGAATCGCAGTTCGGTGTGCCGTATCCATTCACTAAGTACGACCAACTCTTCGTCCCGGAGTTCAACGCCGGCGCAATGGAGAACGCCGGCTGCGTCACGTTCTTGGAGGACTTCGTCTTCCGTTCTCGCGTGACCCAAGCGGCCTACGAGCAACGCGCGAACACGATCCTGCACGAGATGGCACACATGTGGTTCGGCGATCTCGTGACCATGCGCTGGTGGGATGACTTGTGGCTGAACGAATCCTTCGCTGAATGGGCCGCCCACCACGCCAACGTGCACGCCACGCGCTTCCCCGAAGCCTGGACGACATTCGCCAACCTGCGCAAGGCTTGGGCCTACCGCCAGGATCAACTGCCCTCCACACATCCAATCGCCGCCGACATGGTCGACCTCGACGCGGTGCGGGTGAATTTCGATGGCATCACTTACGCCAAAGGTGCATCCGCGCTGCGGCAACTCGTGGCCTGGGTGGGTGAGGAGGAGTTCCTTGCCGGGCTGCACGAATACTTCGTCAAGCACGCCTGGGGTAACACCGAATTGCGCGATCTTCTGACGGAATTGGAAGCCACCAGCGGTCGCGACCTATCCCAGTGGACGCTTGAGTGGCTGCAGACCAGCGGCGTGAACCTGCTTCGTCCACACGTGGAAGTCGACGATGCCGGCAACTACACCTCAGTGCGGATCGAACAGGAGCCGCCATCGTCTCCCGAGGGCATAGCGCCCACCGTGCGCTCCCATCGAGTGGGCGTGGGTCTGTACGACATCACTGATGCCGGCCTGACCCTGCGCGAACGCATGGAAATCGATGTAGTCGGGCCCATGACCGAAATTCCAGCATTGGTTGGTCGGCCGCGAGCTGACCTGCTCTTGGTAAACGACGGTGACCTCACATTCGCCAAGATCCGCCTCGACGATGCCTCCTGGGAAACCGCCACCAGCCACCTCGGCAGCGTGACCGACTCACTCGCCCGGGCGGTCATCTGGAGCGCGGCGTGGGATATGACCCGCGACGCCGAGGCCTCCACCGGTGGTTTCCTGGATGTAGTCCTAGCCGGATTAGATGCCGAAACCGATATCGGCGTGGTGCAAGGGGTGCTCCGACAGGCGCGGATGGCGATCGACCAGTTCGCTGCGGATGCACACCGCACTGAGTACCTGATCCGCTTCTCCAACCGCACGTTGGAATTAGCGAAGGGTGCTGAGCCGGGAAGCGATCGCCAATTGGCGTTCACTCGGGCATTCGCGGGTTCCGCAACAACCAATGAGCACCTCGATTTGGTCGAGAGACTTCTCGATGGCACCGAACAGTGGGATGGCCTCGATGTCGATACCGATCTGCGCTGGTTCCTGCTTCATCACCTCGTTTCGGCTGGTACCCGCGGTGCAGCGGCGATCGATGCAGAACTCGCGAGGGATGACACCGCCACAGGGCGCCGACAAGCAGCGACAGCCCGAGCATCGGTGCCGACCGAAGCCGCCAAGCAGGCCGCCTGGGAAGCGATCATGCATGACGAATCCCTACCCAATGCGATGCTCGAAGCCACGATCGCTGGATTCACCCAACGCGACCAACTCCACCTCACAGATCCATTCATCGAGGCCTACTTCGAGGCGCTACCTGGCGTGTGGGAGGAGCGCACGATGGAAATCGCTCAATCCATCACCATGGGGCTTTTTCCAATGTTCAACGTGGACCAAGCGGTGATCGATCGCGCTGAGCGGTTCTTGCAATCCGAACCCGTACCTGCGCTGGCTCGATTGATTGCGGAGGCACGCGATGGATTAGTGAGAGCCAAGCGCGCTCGCGCGATGGACGCAAACTCCTTCTAGCCGGAGTCCTCTTCCGAGTTAGGCCGGTTCGTCCAGGTGCAACGTTCGCGGGGCCCGCGCATGCTCCGCGAGCAACATGATCGCGTCTCGGATACCTCCAGTGAGGTCATCGACCTGCAAACTCGAGCGAAGCGTGAGCAGGGCGAATTCGCACGTGCGGTCCTCGAGATTGCGCTTTAAGCGTCCGCCGGTGACAACGTCCATAGTGCGATGCATCGGATCGATGGCCAGCAAGACGGCAGAATTCGGATCGCTCATTCCTGCATGCATCGCAATCGCAGACTCGCGTCCATTGTCCAACGGACCGACGAAAACTCCGAACTCGTATCCGCAGATCTCCCGCGCACGCTGGACGATCCGCTGAATCTCAGCTCGCTGCGAAGTCGTGAGTGAAGTCGCCTCACCAGTTTCCATGTGCACCTCCGGTTGCCTCGGCTCGCGACCCATCCGAACCAGGCAGCGCCACAGGATTAGGCGCAGCGGCCGAACTGGTGATCAGACCGGTTTCGGCCTCAACCGGATCACCTCCCCCGTAGCGCTTGGGCACCATGATCGCGATCACGATCAACAGCGCCAGGCCCACGGGGATGCCGACGAACAACCCGATACCAACGAGCGGATCCATGAACCCGACCCTACCGTCGCACGGCGTCGAGGATCTCCCCGGCGAGTGGTGGAGGAGAGCTCAAGAAGTCATCGAGATGGATGGGTCGTCCGATCTGATCGGCAGTCGGCATGCACCAATTCGGGTATTCACGGTCGGTTCCCGGCTGGTTTTGCGCGCGAATATCTCCGGCAAGATCACCAGCCCCCACGCCTATGAGCTGACATGGCGACGACGCCAGCGCGCGATGCAATGCAACGACCATTCGCTCTCGACCACGAGCCTCATCGAGGTTGGCATCGTGCGCCAAGTACCCGCGCTCGCGCAACAAGCGCGCCCACGCGTCTCGTTCGGCGTCGGCCGATTCCCACTCCCGCCGCACGTCTTCGTCATCCCCGGCCAGTAGACCCAACTCGGCGCGGATACGCACATGCTCGCCGGCGAGGTATCCGGCGGTGGGCGGAAGATCATGGACGGTCACGCTGGCAAGTGCGCCAGGTCGCCACGACTCGATAGGAACCGGCAGACCAGAGTCCGTGCGCTCGAACCAGGAGATGACCGTTCCCAATATCCCGCGGCGCGCCAACTCATGTTGCACCCACGGCTCTACAGTTCCAAGGTCCTCGCCGATCACCACAGCGCTGGCCAGGTGCGCCTCGAGGCAAGTGATCGCCAGCATGGCATCGTGGTCGAATCCGACGTACGTGCCTTCTGTCGCCGGATGCCCTTCCGGGATCCACCACATACGAAATAGCCCGAGGATGTGGTCGATGCGCACACCCCCGGCGCCGGTAAGCGCAGCGCGTAGCACCTCACGGAATGGCGCAAAGGCTGCATCGGCCAACGCCTGAGGGCGCCACGGCGGCTGGTCCCAGTTTTGTCCCTGCTGGTTGTACATGTCCGGCGGCGCACCCACCCCGACACCACCGGCCATCACCGAAGCGAGGGCCC
>CBFIHB010000016.1:0-23222 GCA_965662415.1 Actinomycetes bacterium
ATGCCCGGACCCCTCGAGCAGCAGTCGGTGATCGGCGTTCGCGAAGCCCTTGCCCGCCTCGGTGCCCAGGGCGAGATCCGGCACCTCGACGAATCGGCTCGCACTGCCAAGGAAGCCGCCGCGGCACTTAGCATCGAGGTCGGTCAGATCGCGAGTTCCCTGGTTTTCCTCGCCGATGGCGCCCCGGTGCTGGTGGTCGCGTCCGGCGGTCACCGGGTCGACACCGACAAGCTCTCGCGCGTGCTCGAGGGAGCGCAGATCACCAAGGCCAACGCCGACGACGTCAGGAACGCCACCGGCTTCGCGATCGGCGGCGTCGCACCCGTCGGCCACCCCGAACATTTGAACACCGTCATCGATGTTGCGCTTTCGCAGTACGACGTCGTGTGGGCGGCTGGTGGACATCCGCACTGCGTTTTCCCAACCAACTACGACGAACTGCTGCGCATCACCGGCGGCGAGGCTGCTGACGTAGGCGACTAACGATGTCCCTGCCTCGCGTTAAGGGGCGCCGGATTCATGCTTCGGATTCGGCGAGTTCTTTCAAGCGCACGAGTGTCTTCAAGATCGCCTTCTGGTTGTTCTCGTAGGCGTTCATGGCCTTCAAGGCCGGTGGGAAGCGCGCAGTCGAGCCGTCGAAGGTCTCGGTGACCTCGGTGGTGTTCTCATCGATAGCGGTGAGTTCGTAGCGCCAACGGTGGTGACCGGGATGACACCAGGCGATGAGGTTCGGTTCGGAGTACTCCACGACAGTGTTCTTCATCCTGTAGGGCAGGCCCATCTTCATGTCCATACCGAACTTCGCACCCTCGCTGAGTCGGTGGGGTCCACTGAGGGCCTTCTTCACCGTCCCCGAGCCATCGAACTCCGCATGACGGTAGGGATCGGCGATGATGTCGAACACTTGTTGGATGGGCGCATTGATGACGATCGTGCCGGCACGCCTCCACCTGTGTCCGGTATCCACTAGGTCGGCTCGAGTGCTCATGGGCTAACCGTACGGGCGCTGACTTCGGCAAGCACCTCGACCAATTCGTCTACTACCTGCTCGTGCTCGGGTTTCATCAGCACACTGCGCAGGATCCGCGGACGCGGGTGGTCGGGATCGAGGTGGATACCGCGCCGGTCGAGGTCGCTGGTACTCATCGCATACGTCGCAAGGTGCCACTGCTGATCGCGAGGGCGCATGGCGAGTTCGGTGAAGATCCGCGCTGAATCGGCATCGACCTGCGCCGCCGACTCCTTTCGCGTGAGGTAACCCACGATGTCCGTCTCGGGTGTTTGCGCCGATCGAAGTCGATCATCGGCCTCGAGCAGTTGGTGCATGCGCCGCGCGGCGCGCAATCCCGGTCGCAGCACCCGCCCAAGTCCGTCACGGTCGAGGGGGAATACCTCGGTGGTCAACCAGAAGGCCGCGGCAGCTGCACCGGCACGCGAACACTCCAGCGAGATCTCCCCGAGGTGCAGTTCGTCGCTGGAGAAGTAGGTGTAGGGCGAATCGTGCTTGTAGTGCTGCCCGACTGACGGGTCGGCGAACAGAACCGCACCGCAGCCGTACGGCTGCAGGCCGTGCTTGTGCGGATCGACCACCACCGAATCGGCGTCACGGACCGCCGCGAAGTGCCGCGAGGGCACACCGTCCGCGGGATCGTCCGCCACGGTTGCGAAGAACCCCCCGTACGCGGCATCGACATGCACTCGGGCACCTGCCTCCCGCGCCAGCGGCACGATGTCCGCAAGCGGGTCGATGGCGCCGAGGCCGGTGGTTCCCAGCGTCGCGACAACGGTCCCGACTTCGTGCGAATGGCAGATCCGACGCAGATCGTCGAGATCCATCCGACCGCGTTCATCAACCGCCACTTCGATCGCGTCGATGCCCAGCACCTCGCACATCCGGGTATGGGTGTAGTGCGCATCACGACTCACGGCCACGCATGCGCCGGGGCGTTCACGGCGCCCGACCCACAAGGCCTCGAGGTTGGCGATAGTGCCGCTCGATGTCAGATGCCCGAGGTGCTCGGGCATCGCGAACATCGCGGCCAGGCGCGCAACTGCTTCCTTCTCCATCGCCGCAGTGGCCGGTCCGCCATCGAGTGCATGCGCATTGGGGTTGATGAGCATCGCGGCGAGGTAGCCGACCGTCGCGATCGGGTGGGGTGGCTTGAGCATCTGACCGGCGTAGTGCGGATGGAAGAAGGGGTATTGCTCCCCCGGGGCCGTCAATCGACTCGCAAATCGCTCGAAAGCGCGCTGCCAGTCGTCGGCGGCGACCTGCGTGCTGGGATGACGATCGAAGCCACCGTAGGAGGTTTGCCACTCCTCGATCGCGGCAACCGCTCGCCCGAGGGCCGCAGGCAAATCCGTCGCGTCGTCGCGCACGCGCGTCACCCTATGCTCTTGAGACATGAGCGACCGCGTCTACACCGGACCGCGAACCGATGCCGGTCGACGCAGACGCGGTTGGGTGCGAGCCATTCCCTGGGTATTCACCGCGCTCACGGTGCTCAGCCAGATCCTGTGGGTGCTGGTCTCCGGGGACACCCGCGTCATCGTCACCGCCATTTCGGTGACGTCGTTCTTCCTTGCCTCGGTTTCGCACGCGTTCATCACCCGCGGACTCACCTGGACGGCCGGTTTCCTAGCCATCTCGGTCGCCTTCGGCTGGCTGGTCGAAGTGCTCGGAACCCGCACCCAATTCCCGTTCGGTGACTATGAGTACACCGACGCCCTCGGACCCGACCTGCTCGGTGTGCCGATCCTCATTCCCATGGCGTGGACGATGGTCGCCTACCCGATCCTGCTGGCGGTGCAGCGCATTTCCAGCACCGGATTGGGTGTCGCACTCATCGGCGGTTGGCTGCTCATGGCCTGGGACTTGTTCTTGGACCCGCAGATGGTCGGCGAGGGGTATTGGACCTGGGTCTCCGATGGCTGGGAGCTGCCGGGTATCGAGGGCATCCCACTGCAGAACTTCCTGGGCTGGTGGCTCGGTGGGATCGTGCTGATGTTCGTCCTGGACCGACTCCCGCGCAAGGTCGCGCCCGATGCCGTGCCCAACACCCTGTTGATCTGGACCTACCTGTCGAACATCCTGGCCGCGGCGGTGTTCTTCGGGCGCCCGACGGTCGCGATCTGGGGTGGGGTGGCCATGGGCATCGTGATCGTGCCGTGGGCCTGGAAAGTCTGGAGCCAGCCTCAGTGGTGAGCCGGATGCGCGCGGCGTTGCCCTTTCTCGCGATCGGTGCGTGTGCGCTGGCTGTCCAGTCCGCGTGGAATGTCCGGCGGATACGCCGTCCGCGCCCGACCGGCACGCAACTGGCCGAATCGGTAACTGTTGCCATCCCGGCTCGAAACGAAGAAGCCACCCTCCGAGCGACCCTCGACAGCGTGCGAAGCCAACAAGGCGTGCCACGACTTTCCATCCACGTGCTCGACGATGGCTCGGCCGATCGCACAGGCGAGATCGCCGATGCGGCTGCGCGCGAAGACCCGCGCGTGCATGTCCACCATCACCCAGACACCGATCCGCCGCCCGGGTGGCTGGGAAAGAACTACGCCTGCATGAACTTGGCAAGGGAATCCGATAGCGATGTCCTGGTGTTCATCGACGCAGACGTCCTGCTCGAGCCGGCTGCGATCAACGCTCTCGTGGCCGAGTTACGAGCGGGCGATTTCGCGCTCGTGGCTCCGTATCCCAGGCAAATTGCGATCACCTGGCTGGAGCGTCTCATGCAGCCGTTGCTGGCGTGGTCGTGGATGACCACAGTTCCCTTGCGCGTTGCCGAGAGCAGGCAGTGGGCGTCGATGTCCGTCGCCAACGGGCAGTTGATGGTCTTCGATGCACAGGCGTATCGCGCGATCGGCGGACACGAAGCCGTGCGAGGTGAGGTGATCGAGGATGTCGCCTTGATGCGATCCGTGCGCGAAGCCGGTCTGCGGGCCGCAACGGTGGATGGCGCGACAGTGGCGCAGTGCCGCATGTACGAGGACTCCTCGGACTTGATCGAGGGATACACGAAATCCGCGTGGAACGCATTCGGCGGACTAGCGGGTTCGATCGCCGTTAACACCGCGATGCTGGCGCTGTACGTAGCGCCCCCGGTAGCGGTGCTGATCGGACGGGGACGAACTCGCAAGTGGGGCGCACTGGGCTACCTGGGCGCGGTTACCGGCCGCGCCCTGGTTGCACGTGATCGCGGGGAACGCGTGTGGCCCGATGCCCTGGCCCACCCGGCTTCCATCGTCGCGTTCGTGGCCATCAATGCACTTTCCTGGTCTCGCCATGTACGCGGCACCACGAGTTGGAAAGGCAGGACCCTCCAATGAGTTCGGTGATCGTCGTAGGTGGCGGGGCCGGTGGCCTGGCCACCGCAGCGCGCCTGTCCGTCAAAGGTCACCGCGTGACACTGCTCGAGCAATCGCCTCGGGTGGGCGGCAAACTCGCTACGTATCGTCGCGACGGCTTCGCCTTCGATACCGGTCCGAGCCTGTTCACCCTGCCGGCCGTCTACCGCGACTTGTTCTTGAAGACCGGGAAGGCTCTCGAGGAGGAAGTGGACCTCCAGCCGGTCGAGCCGGCATTCGCGTATCACTTCCACGACGGAACTTCGGTGACGCTTCCCGGTGTTGATCCGGCCAAGTGCGCCCAAGCACTGGGCGATGGCCTGGGAGGACGCAGCGCTGACGACTGGCGTGCCCTGATGGATCGCGCCGCTCGCATGTGGCGACTCACCAGAGGGCCTTTCCTGCAAGCACCCCTCCAAGGGTGGCGCTCGCTACTTCCCTTGGCGAAGCCAGCCGATGTTCGCACCATCGCGCCGTGGTCCACACTGCGCAAACTCGGAACGTCAACCTTGTCCGACCCGCGCGCCGTGACACTGCTGGATCGTTACGCGACCTACACGGGCTCTGACCCGCGTAAGGCTCCCGCGGTGCTCGCCACGGTGCCCTACGTCGAGCAGGAATTCGGTGTCTGGCACCTCGGTGGCGGACTTGGCACCCTCGCCGAAGCCCTCGAGCGGCGATGCCGCGAACGCGGCGTGGACATCCGCACAGGCGTCGACGTCACCGCCATCACCACCACGCAAGCCGGAATCACCGGAGTTATCGCCGACGGTGAGCACATCCCCGCGGACCTCGTGGTAGCCAATGCAGACGCCGGAGACGTCTACACGCACCTGCTCGATGATCCGCGTGCCCAGGAACCTGCGAGAGCGATCGGTAAGAGCGACGCGAGTCTGGCTGGCTTCGTCATGCTCCTCGCGGTGCGCGGCCGCACGCCGGGTCTGCAGCACCACAACGTGTGGTTCCCACACCGCTATGACGCAGAGTTCGATTCCATTTTCGGCCCGCACCCCGAACCGGTGGCCGACCCAGCTATCTACGTGTGCGCACCCGACGATCCCCAGATGCGTCCGGACGCCGAGCACGAATCGTGGTTCGTGCTCATCAACGCACCCCGTCACGATCCGGGAGGCACCAGCGGTGTCGATTGGGATGCTCCTGGCTTGGCCGAGGGCTATGCCGACCGCATCCTGGCGTTGCTCGCCGAGCGCGGAATGGATGTGCGCGAGCGGATCGTCTGGCGCGAGATCCGGACTCCGGCCGATCTCGAACGTAGTGTGCGCGCCCCGGGTGGATCGATCTACGGCACCTCCAGTAACGGCGCCCGCGCCGCCTTCGCCCGCCCGGCGAACAGCTCTCCCGTTCCCGGGCTATTCCTCGTAGGCGGCAGCACCCACCCCGGCGGCGGCCTGCCGTTGGTCGGCATGGGGGCGGAGATCGTCGCCGAGCAGATCGGCCGAGCCTGATCGCTACGCTGCTCCGATGCGATCGCAGGGCGGTGAGCAAGCACCGAAGCACACCGACGCGGTGCTTCGACCCCTCGATCAAGCAGACCTGCGGCCGCGGGTGCAGGCCAGCATCGATGAAATCTTGTCGCAGCAGGGAGCACTGCTGGCCTCGGTGAGTCCGGATATGGAGCCCCTCGTCTCGGCTCTTCGCGATCTTCTTTCCGGAGGCAAACGGTTGCGTCCTGCTTTCGCCTACTGGGGCTGGCGCGGTAGCTCGCAGACGGACGAACGCGAGAAGTGGGATGCCGGCGTCGTCCAGGCGGTGACCGGCCTTGAGTTCTTGCAAGCATGCGCCCTCATCCACGACGACGTCATGGACGGCTCGGACACCCGCCGTGGCCTCCCAGCCGCACACCGTCGATTCGCCGGACTCCACCGCGGGGAACAGTGGCTCGGCTCGCCGGAGTCCTTCGGGGTGGGAGCGGCCATTCTGCTTGGTGATCTGTGCCTGTCCTGGGCCGATGAGGTCATGTTGACAGCGGACCTGCCGCGCGAGGCGCTCGTGCGAGCCAAGGCGATCTACGACGAGATGCGCTCGGAATTGATGGCTGGGCAATACCTCGATCTACTAGAGCAAGCGTGCGGCGGCGGGTCCGTGGATCGCGCTTTGCAGGTTGTGCGATACAAGTCTGCGAAGTACACAATCGAGCGACCGCTACATATCGGCGCGGCCCTTGCCGGGGCACCCGCTTCGGTCTTCGCGGCCTACAGCGGGTACGGACTGCCACTTGGCGAAGCATTCCAATTGCGCGACGACATCCTCGGGGTGTTCGGCGATCCGGAGCAAACCGGCAAGCCAGCCGGCGATGACCTTCGCGAAGGCAAACGGACGGTCTTGGTAGCTATCGCGAACGAACGTGCCGACGAAACTCAGCGAGTGCAATTACGGGCGCTGCTCGGCGACCCAGGGCTCGATGCCTCGGGCGTGGCAACCTTGCGATCGATCATCGAGGACACCGGCGCACTAGCCCATACCGAGGCGATGATCGACGAACTCCTCGAGCGATCGTTGGCTTCTCTCACCGACACGGTCATCGACACCGAGGCTGTTGAGGTCCTCACCGGGCTGGCCTACGCCGCAACGCGCCGATCGGTGTAGGGCACGGCAGACTGGGGGGCTGTCCCGCACCAGCACAAGGAGAGAGATGACCCTGCTCGACCAGGCGACCCGGTTCTTGCCACGGAGCACACCGCGCACGGTAAGTGGCCCAACCGACGAGGTCGTCATCGTCGGAGCCGGCCTGGCCGGACTTTCGGCGGCTATGCGGCTAGCCGGAGCAGGGCGCTCGGTAACGGTCCTCGAGCGCGAGGACGCCCCCGGGGGTAGAGCTGGCCAATTGGCGCTCGAAGGGGCTAGCGGCACCTACCGCATCGACACCGGGCCCACAGTCCTCACCATGCCCGACCTCATCGCCGATGCCTTCGATTCCCTCGGCGAGAACATGGACGATTGGCTGGAACTTTCCCCGATCGCACCGCTGTACCGCTCGTTCTATCCGGATGGCTCCGTCCTGGATGTGCACGCCGATGTCGACGAGATGGCCGAAGAGATCAGCAACGTGATCGGCCCCGAGGAGGCCGCCGGCTACCGCCGGTACGTCGATTTCGTTTCAGATCTATACAAGTACGAAATGAATGACTTCATCGATCGCAACATCGACTCCCCCTTCGATCTGGTGACCCCGGACCTCGCCAAACTCGTTGCTATCGGTGGCTTTCGCAAACTCGCGCCGAAGGTCCGCGAATACTTGAAGGACCCACGCACCGAACGCGTCTACTCCTTCCAGGCGATGTACGCGGGTCTGTCCCCATACGACGCTCTGGCGATCTACGCCGTTATCGCGTACATGGACTCCGTAGCCGGTGTGTTCTTCCCCAAGGGCGGAATGCACGCAGTGCCGCGGGCAATGGCCGCCGCAGCCGAGAAGCATGGCGTGAAGTTCCGCTACGGGGTCGAGGTGGAAAGCGTCGAGACCTACGCGGATCGAGCCACGGCAGTCATCACCACCGGTGGAGAGCGAATCGTGGCCGATGCGTTCGTCTTGAATCCGGATCTGCCGATCGCCTACCGAGATCTCCTCGGCCGCGATCCATGGAGCATCCGCCGGCTCGAGTACTCCCCCTCGTGCTTTCTGTTGTTGGCCGGTTCGAGCGCCAGTTACTCCAAGATCGCCCACCACAACATCCACTTCGGCAAGTCCTGGAAGGGCGTCTTCGAGGACCTGATCGATCGCAAGCAATTGATGAGCGATCCGAGCTTGCTGGTCACTAACCCCTCGCACTCCGATCCCGATCTGGCGCCCCCAGGCAAGAACGTCTTCTACGTGCTCTTCCCCACACCCAACCTCGATGCTCCGATCGATTGGTCACTGACCAAGGATCGTTACCGCGATGAGGTGATCCGAACGCTCGAAGAGCGTGGTTACGTCGGTTTCGGGGATTCCATCGAGGTGGAAGACATCACCACGCCGCAGGACTGGGCTGATCGGGGCATGGAGCGCGGTGCGCCGTTCGCATCGGCTCACTCCTTCCTGCAAACCGGCCCTTTCCGCCCCGGCAACATGTGGGGGCAGAACGTCGTCTTCACTGGATCTGGAACTCAACCGGGAGTGGGTGTTCCGATGGTGTTGGTCTCCGGGCGCCTGGCTGCCGAGCGGATCACCGGACCCGACCCGACCTACCGGTCCCGCGCGCGTCGGTGAGTGGTCGATGAGTTCTCGGGAACTGCGCGCGGCCGGGATCACCGATCCCGAGATGCAGGTTTCCTACGAGCGTTGCCGTGAACTCAACGCCGCGCACGGCAAGACGTACTACCTCGCAACGTTGCTACTTCCTCCAGCCAAACGCCCCTACGTGCACGCCCTCTACGGGTTCGCCCGATACGCCGATGAGATCGTCGATGATCTTGCCTCCACACTCACCGATCAAGAGAAGTCGGACTGGCTCGGCAGTTGGGGCGAGGAGTTCCTCGCTGATGTCCGCCGCGGGCACTCAGATGATCCGGTCTGCAAGGCCGTAGTCGACACCGTGCGCCGCTGGGAAATCCCTATCGAGCATTTCGAAGCCTTCTTGCACTCGATGCGGATGGATCTGACCGTAACCGAGTATCGAACCTACGAGGATCTGCACGAATACGTGTACGGATCGGCTGCGGTGATCGGCCTACAGATGGTCCCGATTCTCGAGCCGACGGATCCTGCGGCTTACGACTACGCCATGAAGCTCGGGATCTCCTTCCAACTCGCCAACTTCGTCCGCGATGTTTCCGAGGATCTCGATCGTGGCCGGGTCTATCTTCCAATGGAGGAACTCGAACGTTTCGGGGTCACCCGCGAGGTGCTCGAACAGCGGCAATCCACCCCGGAGGTCAAGGCGGCGCTGCGTCATCAGATCGACAGAGTCAAGCGACTAGAACGCGAATCGCGTCCTGGGATCGACATGCTGCACCCGTCCTCGAGGGACTGCATCGACGCGGCGCGCATCCTGTACTGCGGCATCGCCGACGAAGTCGTGCACATCGACTACGAAGTGTTCACTAAGCGCGCGAGCGTGCCGATGCGCCAGCGACTGTGGGTGGCCCTACCGGCCTGGCGTCGAGCAAGGCGGGCTAGGCGCAAGTTCGGTCCCGGTCACGTTCGCGGGATCAATCCTTCGTACGCGTAGTCGCCCTGCGTCGCCAGATCGGCGGACCGGACACCGGAGTGCGGGAGATACCCCAACGTCCGAACATCACCCATAGCGAGATCGACAGCAGTACCAGCGAGAAGCCGAACATTAGGTCCTCCACGGGCGCGAAGGCGATTCGACCATCACCGAATATGGGTGGTGCGCCGACGGCCGGTGAACCAGATCCGATGATCGCATCGCCGTCGTACTTCACGATCCCGAATCCGGTGAACATTCCGTTGGTGATCAGTTGGAAGAACGCGATGATCGCGTAGGAGACCCAAAATGCCTTTCGCGTAACCATGCGCGTGCGCAGCACGAACAAGTCGAATACAACAACGATCAGTACCGAAAGCACTGCAATCTGCGTGTACGTCATGGCTGGGAAACCTTCGCCTGATCCTCGTCGCTGCCATCGCCGACCGGCCACCCTCGGACGCTGCGCACAGCCTCCAGGGTCAATATCGAGGCGATCGGGATGATCAGGAAGAACAGCAACTCATCGAGGGGAATGTCCCCGGGTAGGTAGATGCCGGTTATCCGATCGGTGTCGAAGAACCAGTGGCCTTGGCCGATGGCATAGGCATCCCACAGCAGGAACGGCCAGATCACCACGGCCAACACCAGCAGCAAACGTGGAAGTCGTGCGAACACGTGAGTTCGCAGCACGACTTCCAGCCAAAGTGAGCCAACGAGCACGAAGACCAGAACCCCGACATACGCGAGGTTCGACGGCAAACCGAGCATGGTCCAATACTCGCCCATGGCCATCGTGATCGAACTGCTCGGGGGTGAGTGCACCGGCAAGAGTGCACTTGCCACCGCGCTGCATTCCGCACTCGGGGCACGCGTGGTACCCGAGCATCTTCGCGCTTTCGTCGATCAGCGCGGCCGCACGCCCCAGTCCAACGAGCAAGCATCGATATTCCAGGCGCAACTCGATGCACTCGATCGTGAGGTCGCCGCAAGTAATGCAGTCGATCTCGTGGTGGGTGACCCAGCCGCGTTGATGACCGCGGTTTACAGCATCCAGTACTTCGATGACGACACTTTGCTGACCCGGGCCCTCGAAGCTTCCTCCCGTGCGGATCTGCTGGTGTGGTGCCAGCCGGACTTCCCCTGGTCGGCGGATGGCTTGCATCACGACGGCCCAGACGCACGCGAACTCACGCACCGCATCATCGAGCACCGGATCGCTCCCGCGCTTCCCGCAGGATTGCTCGTCGTGGCCTCCGGCACGGTCGAAGAGCGTCTCGACAAGCTACGTACGGTGCTGGATCAGTAGGGGTTTTTCGAGGGCGTGGCAACCGATCACCCCCTGCGTGCCGACCTACACTCGCGAAGATGGAGACGAGTGCGCGCAGTGGCCTCGTCGGCTCGGTCGTGGGTAACCGCTACGAGGTGCGTGCGCTGCTTGCTCGCGGCGGCATGGCCACCGTCTACGAAGCACTGGATCTTCGCCTAGACCGGGTGGTGGCACTGAAGGTCATGCACCCGCACCTGGCTGCGGATCCGGGTTTCGTAGCGCGTTTCGAGCGCGAAGCGAAGTCCGCTGCCCGTCTGTCCCACCCGCACGTGGTGGGTGTCTACGACCAAGGTGAGGCCAACGGTCTGGTCTACCTCGCGATGGAGTACATCCCCGGGCGCACCCTTCGAGACGTCATCAGCGAGTACGGCCCACTCACCACCGAACAAGCGCTTGTGTTGCTCGAACCCGTACTCGAGGCCCTTGCGGCTGCGCATGCAGCCGGGCTCGTCCACCGCGACATCAAGCCTGAGAACGTGCTGATCTCCCACGACGGTCGAGTGAAGGTCGCGGACTTCGGCCTCGCCCGAGCGGTAGCCACCTCTCAGACGAATGCGACCGCGGGAGTCCTGATCGGCACGGTCGCCTACCTGTCCCCAGAGCAGGTAGAGCGTGGTGAGGCCGACGAAAGTAGCGACGTCTACGCCGCCGGTATTTGCCTTTTCGAGATGATCACCGGGCAGGTTCCCCACGGCGGCGACAGTCCGCTGTCGATCGCCTACCAGCACGTCAACGCCGATGTCCCGCCACCGTCGAGCGTTCAGCCGGGGATTCCCGCCGAAGCCGATGCCATCACCCAAACAGCCACCCGACGCGACCCGCGTCAGCGCTACCGAAGCACCCAGGATTTCCTCGCCGACATCCGACGAGCGCGCGCTGGCCTTCCCGCCCCAACGCCCTTCATCGACACCCCGGCCATGAACGACACCCTGGTGGTCGGAACCCAAGGAGCCATCGACGACGACGATTGGCAGCCCGGCTACTACGACGACGACCATGACCTGGACGACTACGAGCCTGGGCGACGACCGATCATGCGCACCCTGATAGCCGTGATCGTGGCCGTTGCCGTCGTGGCCGCAGGATTCGCCGGGTGGTGGCTGGCCGCCGGACCCGGCACCTACTCGCCCACCCCGGATGTCCTCGGTCAGACCTTCGATCAAGCCAGTGCAACGCTTGACGCGGAGGGCCTTGCGTTGCAGGCCGGCGCGGAGCAGTACAGCGAGGACGTCCCAGCCGGATCGGTTCTTTCGACCGATCCGGCGCCCGGCGATGGAATCGCACCGGGCGGCACTGTGCAGGCGATCGTGTCCTTGGGTCCGGAGCGCAACCCGGTGCCCGATGTCCGCGGCAGCGATCCAGCCAGCGCCACCGAAGCCATCGTGGCAGCCGGTCTGGCGACCGGAGGTCGAGTCGAGGCGTTCGACGATTCGGTTCCCGCCGGCCAAGTCGCCGGAACCGAACCGGAGATCGGCGCGGGGGTCCCACCGAACACGCCGATCGATCTGATCGTGTCCAAGGGACCTGAGCCAGTTGAACTCGAAGACATCACCGGGCGCAAGGAAGCAGTGGCCACCCGACGGCTGGAGGAAGCCGGCGTCCAAGTCGAATCCAGTAAGGAGTTCTCCGACTCTGTCGCCGAGGGTCGAGTGATCTCGATGGCCCCCGAAGGCGGGACGGTCGTCGATGCAGGCAGCACGGTGGAGATCGTGGTGTCCAAGGGCCCACCGCCGGTCGCCGTGCCGGACCTGATCGACATGCGCCGCAAGGCTGCCGTCGCTGAACTTCAGCGATTGGGTTTGAAGGCGGAGGTCGATGATGGCGAGTTCACCCGACTCAACCGCGTGTTCGACCAATCCCCATCACCCGGTGAGCTGGTTCCGCGCGGTACCACGGTGGTCCTGAGGATCGTCTAGATCCCTAGTCGCGCATCCGGATGAGCCTGCGTAGTTGACTGTCGACGTAAGGTCGTGCGCGTCTCGCACCACCGTCCTGCTGCACTTTCCGCTGGAATGACTCCAAGACGGCGATGACCACGTCGATATCCGGTTGCCAACCGCGCCGCTGACACTCATCGGCCCATTCGGCGGGAGTCCGGTGACCCCGCTCGCCGTTGCAGCGTCGGCAGGCAGCTACCTCGTTCTCCAGCCAACTCGGTCCACCCTTGATTCGTGGCACCAGATGCTCGGTGGTAGCCGCGACGAGATCGGTATCGATCGGTCTTCGACACCACACGCACGCACCGCCGTCGCGTTCCAAGATAACCGCCATGCGGGCCTTGCGGTCCATGTTGGCCAGTCGGCGACTATCGCTTCAGCAGCATGTCGGCGACGAGGAATGCCAATTCCAAGCTCTGCTCCCGGTTGAGTCGCGGATCGCACGCGGTCTCATAACGCTGATGCAGATCGGACTCCAAGACTCCACCTGTACCGCCGACGCACTCGGTGACATCGTCACCGGTCAGTTCGACGTGGATGCCACCGGGGAAAGTTCCGAGTCGGCGGTGCACTGCGAAGTAGCCCTCGACTTCGTCGATGACATCATCGAATAACCGTGTCTTGTGCCCGCTGGCAGCCTCGCGGGTGTTGCCATGCATCGGGTCGCATATCCACACCACCGGAATTCCGCTTGCGTCGATCTTCTGCACGATGCCGGGCAGGACATCGCGGACCTTGCCAGCGCCCATGCGGGTGATCAGGGACAACCGACCGGGAATCCGCTCAGGATTGAGGATCTCCGCTGCCTCGACCACTTCGTCCGGAGACGCACTCGGGCCCACCTTCATGCCGACCGGATTGCTGATACTCGCCGCGAAGTGCATGTGGGCACCGTCGAGTTGTCGAGTTCGTTCGCCGACCCACAGGAAATGCCCGGAGACGTCGTAGGGCTTGCCCGTACGCGAATCTATGCGAGTGAGTGCTCGCTCGTAGTCCATCGAAAGCGCCTCGTGCGCGGCGTAGAACTCCACTCGCTCGAATTCGATCGGGTCCGTCCCGCACGCTTGCATGAACGCTAACGCTCGGTCGATGTGCCGCGCCAACTCCTCGTACCGCTGGCCCGCAGTCGAATCGCGGACGAAGTCCTGGTTCCACGCATGCACCTGACGCAAGTCCGCATATCCGCCCTGGGTGAAGGCGCGCACCAGGTTCAAGGCAGCACTCGATGCGTGGTACGCCTGCACAAGCCGACCCGCATCGGGGCGACGGGATTCGGGCTCGAATGCCAATGCGTTAACGGCGTCACCTAAGTAACTGGTCAACTCGATTCCGTCGCGAACCTCGATCGTCTTGCTTCGTGGCTTGAAGTATTGACCCGCCAACCGACCCATCTTCACCACTGGCAGCGACGCGGCGTAGGTGAGAACTACCGACATCTGCAAGACGGTCTTGAGCCGGGCACGGATGGACTCCGCGGTATTGGCCTCGAAAGTCTCAGCGCAGTCCCCACCGGTCAGCACGAAAGCCTCACCGCGCGCAGCCTGCGCCAACCGATCGGTTAGCAGATCGCACTCACCAGCGAAAACCAAGGGCGGGAGCGCCTTCAACTGATCGGTCGCGCGCTGCAACTCCGCGGCATCCGGCCATGGCGGCTGCTGGGCCGCGGGAAGGTCAGGCCAGGAAAGTTGGTCCACGGGGAAAGGGTAGGGCGGTGCTAGCCGAAGAAGGCCATCGCCTCTTCGTAGCGCTCGATCGGCACCGTCTTCAACGTGCCCGTTGCCTCCTGCAACGGCACCCTGACGATGTCGGTCCCCTGCAGGGCCACCATCGTCCCCCACGCCTCGTCCTTGACGGCCTCGATCGCGTTGAGCCCGAATCGAGTTGCCAATACTCGGTCGAATGCCGTGGGCGAGCCGCCACGCTGAACATGCCCGAGCACGGTGGTGCGCGCTTCTTTCCCGGTGCGCTCTTCGATCTGCCCAGCCAACCACTCACCGATGCCCGACAACTTCACATGGCCGAATGCATCGAGTGAGGCGTCCTTGGTGATCAGATCGCCGTCTTCGGGAAGCGCACCTTCGGCCACGCAGATGATCGGCGCGTAGTGGGATCGGAAACGTGACTCGACCCACCCGATCACCTGATCGAGATCAAAGGGAACCTCCGGAATCAAGATGACGTTCGCGCCACCGGCCATCCCCGAATGCAGTGCGATCCAACCGGCATGGCGACCCATGACTTCGCAGATCAAGATCCGGTGGTGGGACTCAGCGGTGGTGTGCAGCCGGTCGATTGCCTCGGTGGCGACGGTCACCGCGGTGTCGAAGCCGAAGGTGTAGTCGGTTGCACTGAGGTCGTTGTCGATCGTCTTGGGCACGCCTACTGCCGGAAGCCCGGCCTCGGTGAGCGCGGTGGCCACGCCGAGAGTGTCCTCACCGCCGATGGCGATCATGGCGTCGACCCCGAGCGCCTTCATGTTGTCGCGGATCTGCTCGATCCCGCCGTCCACCTTCAACGGATTGGTGCGCGAGGAACCCAAGATGGTTCCACCGCGCGGAAGGATGCCGCGCACCTGCGGAATGCCCAATTCCATGGTCAGGCCTTCGAGTGGGCCCTTCCAGCCGTCCCGGAAGCCGGTGAACTCGAACCCGTACTCGCCCACTCCGCGCCGAACGGCGGCTCGGATGACGGCATTCAGGCCAGGACAATCGCCGCCCCCGGTGAGCATCCCCACACGCATCTTCGATCCCTTTCCGGTCGGGCATCCGACCCATCTGTAACCGCTGTCATCTGTGAACCTATCGGATCACGCACCCCAGCAACTAGCGCCGAGCCGGGCAGACGGTGGCTATGGTCGCGTGATGCACGATCAACCACTGCTCCTCGCAATCGACGCCGGCACCACGGGAATCACGGCGCTCATCGTGGATCACCGAGCCGAGGTGGTGGCCTCCGGTTACCGCGAATTTACCCAACATTTTCCCGCCGATGGCCGCGTCGAACATGACCTATCCGAGATGTGGGCAGCGACCTGCGAGGCCAGTGAGCAAGCCCTGGCTGGCATCGACCGGGAACGCCTCGCGGCGATCGGTATCACCAATCAACGCGAGACCTGGTGCCTGTGGGATCGAGAGACGATGGGCGCGCCGCGTCGAGCGATCGTCTGGCAAGACCGCCGTACCGCGGGAATGTGCCAATCGCTGAGAGAGGAGGGCCACGAGCGCCTCGTGGCCGAGCGCACCGGCCTTCGCCTAGATCCCTACTTCAGCGGCACCAAAGCGGCTTGGATCCGCCAGAACGAACCGCACTTATGGGCGCAGGTGGAAAGCGGGCGGGTAGCCATGGGCACAGTGGACTCCTACCTGATCGCGCGGATGACTCGGGGCCTGGAGCACATCACCGACGCCACCAACGCCTCGCGCACCCTGCTCTACGACATTCACACCGGGCGCTGGGATGAACAACTGTGCGAACTGTTCGGCGTACCTATCGAAGCGCTGCCCACGGTGGTGGCGTCCTACGGCCAGCTTGCCCGCACCGACCCCGCTGTCTTCTGCGGCTTGGACTTGCCGATCGCGGGAATCGCGGGAGACCAGCAGGCGGCCCTCGCAGGACAAGCCGGGTTCGCCGAAGGAGCCGCGAAGTGCACGTACGGAACTGGCTCCTTCCTCCTGGTCCACACCGGCGAGAAGGCAATACGCAGCAACCGCGGACTGCTCACGACAGTCGCCCTACAACACCCCGACGGACGCCGCAGCTACGCGCTCGAGGGGGCCATCTTCGTCACCGGGTCGGCCGTCCAGTGGCTGCGTGATGGTCTGCGCATCATCGACTCCGCCCCGCAGGTCGAGGAACTTGCACGCAGCGTCGAGGATTCCGGTGGCGTGGTCTTCGTCCCGGCGCTGACCGGACTAGGAGCGCCGGATTGGGACCCCAACGCGCGGGGACTGATCATCGGGATCACGCGAGGAACTACCGATGCGCATATCGCCCGCGCCACTTTGGAGGCGATCGCCTACGAGGTGCGTGATGTCGTGCAACTCATGGCCACCGAAGGCGGCGTCCACTTGAACTCACTTGCGATCGATGGCGGCGCCGCAGCAAACGATCTGCTGTGTCAACTGCAGGCCGATGAGTTGCAGATGCCGGTGGATCGATCGGCGCAATTGCAGACCACAGGACTCGGAGCAGCCTTCCTCGCCGGCTTGGGCGTGGGCGTGTGGAAATCATTCGACGAACTCGCGGATACTCGCCGAAGTTCCGGGATCTTCGAGCCGGGTGAACGCAACCGTGAGGGTTATACCCGCTGGCGAAAGGCCGTTGAGCGCAGCAAGGACTGGATCGACTGATCGAGGCGGTTACGAGCGGACCATGGAGCCCGCGTCCGGCGCGACCCCCTCGGCGATCAATTCCTTCGCTCGGGATGCATACATGTCCACGTACTCCTGACCCGAAAGGGACATCAGCGCATACATCACTTCATCAGTAACCGAGCGCAGGATGAATCGATCGTCTTCCAGGCCTTCGTAGCGCGAGAAGTCCAGCGGTTCTCCGAAGCGCACGCCGACCCGACGCAAGCGAGGGCGGACCGTCCCCGGTGGCTGGATCTCGAACGTATTGATCATCGCGACCGGGATGATCGGCACCTTGGCCTCTAGCGCCATTCGCGCCAGTCCGGTCTTGCCGCGGTACATGGTGCCGTTCGGAGATCGGGTGCCTTCCGGATAGATGCCCAGCAACGAACCCGAGTGCAAGATCCGCTCCCCCGTCACTATGGCCGCCTCCGATGCACGTCCACCCGATCGATCGACAGGAACCTGCCCGACTCCGGTGAAGAAAACCTTGGAGAACCAGCCCTTGATGCCGCGCCCGGTGAAGTAGTCGCTCTTGGCCAAGAAGGTGATCGGACGCGGAGCCACGAGCGGCAGGAAGAACGAATCGGAGAAGGACAGATGGTTGCTGGCCAAGATCGCGGGGCCCTTCGTAGGGAGGTGCTCCAGCCCCTCCACCCACGGCCGGAACAGCACGCGCAACCACGGACCGATAACGAAGTGCTTGAGGAACCAGTACAAGGCTCCGGGGCCTTCGGGGGAACTACCCCTCGAATCGTCGGCTTTCCGGGCATCGTCCACGGGGTGGCACACTAGTTGACTCCAGCACCACGAAGGAGCCGAAATGCCCATTCGCCCCGGAGCACATGCCTGGTCATCGGACGGCGATGCCCGCATCGGCGTGCTGCTGGTGCACGGCTTCACCGGTTCGCCCGCCTCCATGCGTCCGTGGGGCGAGGCCCTGGCCGAGCGTGGTTGGACCGTACGGGTGCCGCGCCTGCCCGGCCATGGCACCCGGTGGCAGGACATGAACGTCACCACCTGGCAGGACTGGTATTCCGAAGCCGATCGCAACCTGCGCGAGTTGACCGCCCGCTGCGAGCACGTCTTCGTCTGCGGCTTGTCGATGGGAGGAGCGCTCGCCCTGCGGCTAGCCGAGGAGCACGGTGATGAGATCGCCGGCCTGGTCCTCGTGAACGCTGCGGTGCATACCGAACGGATGGACCGACACCTGCTGCCGATCGTCAAGCATGTGGTCGGCTCCTTCCCGGGCATCAGCAACGACATCGCCAAGCCCGGGATGGACGAGGTCGCTTACGACCGCACTCCACTCAAGGCTGCGCACTCGATGATGCAGATGTGGTCCATCGTGAAGGACGACATCGCGCTGGTTCGCCAACCGCTTCTGCTGTTCCGCAGCGAACAGGACAACGTGGTGGAGGCATCGAATGCCGAGTGGATCCTCACCCATGTCGCTTCGAACGACACCGAGGAAGTGGTCCTTCCAGAGTCGTATCACGTGGCAACTCTCGACCATGATGCCCAGACGATCGTCGATGGCAGCATCGCCTTCGTCGAGCGACTGTCTGCGTGATCGCTGCACAGCGATGACCGACAATCCGAGGAACTGGCAACCGCCGTACGAGGATGACGATGAGTTCTGGCGGCGCTTCGAGGACTCGCTGAACGCAGCTCAGGGCAAGGATCCCAGCGCGCCGGAACCACGCTCCCAACCCGACGAACTCGAAGATCGCTTCGTTCCACCTGAGCCGCCACCGATCACACCTCCGCCTGATGCAATTGCGCGGGCCGCCTGGATCGCGGTGATCATCGGACCGCTGTTCGCGATCGTCGGCTACATCTTGGGCTTGAGCGCGTTTCTCGGCGGTCTCGGAATCGGCGCAACAATCATCGGCTTCGTTGTGCTTATTTCTCGGCGCGACCGACACATTCCGCCGGGGGAAGATCACGGCGACGGCGCTGTGGTCTAGTCAACAAGAGGTAGCGGTAACCGCTGCCCGGCTATCCGGGAATACGGGCGAGGTCCGCGGCCCCCACGATGCCCGCGTCGTTACCCAACTTCGCGAGTAGCAAGCGCGGCATCGGTCGATTGGAGCCCCCGAACACCTTCTCGGCAAGAGTCCGCTGCGCACTGGCCAGCAGTAGATCTCCGGCATCGGAGACTCCCCCACCGATCACGAACGCATCGGGATCGACTACCGCCGTGAGATCGGCGAGGCCTCGGCCAAGCCACGTACCCACGATGGTGAAAGCCTCGATAGCCACCGGATCGCCCAGCTGCGCGGCTTGGGTGATGTGCGAACCCTGCACACCCTCGGGTGTGCCGTCTCCAAGACCCAACAAGGTCCCGGCCTCGGGACGCCTTTCCGCAGCAAGTGCGCGAGCCTCGCGTACTAGCGCGTTGCCGCTGGCGTACTGCTCCCAACAGCCCATGCGCCCACACCCGCACAATCGACCGTCGGGTACCGCGTTGAGATGTCCAATTTCCGCGGCCACCCCATGCGCTCCGCGCATCACATGACCGTCGACGACGATGCCACCGCCGATGCCGGTTCCCACGGTGACCATCACCACGTGGTCCAGTCCGCTACCGGCCCCAAAACGCGTCTCGGCCCACGCTGCGGCTGCGCCATCGTTCTCGACCACTACCGGCAAGCCCGTGGAAGCTTCCAACACCGCACGCACCGGCACTTGCGTCCAGGCGAGGTTCGGGGCGAAGAAGACCGTGGAGCGCGATCGATCGACACCACCCGCAACTCCTACACCCACACCGGCGATCGAGCCATCCACTTCGCGCTGGAGCTCGTCGATCACCGAGGCGACCTCCGCGAGGACGGCACCGGAATCATGACGAGGGGTGGGTCGGCGGGCAGTGCGCAGGACTTGGCCGGCTCCATCGACCACACCGGCGGCGATCTTGGTGCCACCGATGTCGACACCGATGGTCACTCCGGGCGGATTGGCCTGCTCGTGCACGGCGCTCAACTTAGGCCCGGCGAACGCTTAGCCATCGCGCCGGTGGCAACTGGGTCGGCCCAGGTGGTTGCTGCGAAACGCTCTGCAGGCCCACCAGGACTTTGCAGATCAGGCATTCAGGGTGGTCATGGGGATCGTCATGCTCGGTATGAGTGCTGGCCCCTGAAGACTCCCACCACTCCCCAGCGAGACTGCCCAGATTCGCCAGACTTCCGAAATTTCCGAGATTTCCGAGATTTCCGAGACCGCCCAAGCCACCCATGTCACGCATGTTGCCCAGCATGCTCAGCATGGACCACATGTCGCCCAGGCTGGGCCCTTGCCCGCCCGAGACTTGCTCCCCGGTCTCTTCGGATGCGTTCGGACCCGACATCCACCACGGAGGCCGTTCCATATCGTCTGCCGTGTCGTCAGCCATGTCGTCACCCATGCGCTACTCGCCGCTCTCGCCCGATGCGTCCGCGGGCCATTGCCCCTCATCGGGCTTGAATGTGACCGCGATCGTGTCACCGGCCACGAGTGCGTCAACCGCAACGCATCGCCGCAACGTGGCATCCACCGGCCAGCGCACGTGGCGATGACCTAGCCGCACGAGCACGTGCGTGGTGGGGTGAACTGGATCCGCGCTCCAAGTGCCGATGCGAAGATCGTCGGCATCCATCGCTGCCATGCCCGGCAAGGTCAACGTGAAGACCCATTCCCCGTTCGCGTCGACGAACGTGGTGGCCTCCGCCGCCGCGACGGCCGGGCGATCGAAGATCGGTGCACTCCCGGCTCGAGTGCGGCGCACATCCACCGGGTGCAGATCCAATGCCAACCGCTCAGCACTATCCCGGGCCTGCTCGCGCAAATCCTTGGGCCAACCGTCCTTCTTGCGCGGCATGGGTGCGATGAGGATTCCGCGCACGCGCAGGCCGCTACCCGCCACCGCCGCAACCTCGACCGCGGCATCGATCAACGCCGTCGGTTGCGGGGGCGCGGAGAGCAGCCATTCGATACCACCGGAGCGCCATGCCTCGTGTACTCCTCGCAGACGGTCACCAAGTGCTATCGCCTGAGGACCCGCGCCGGCAGCGTCAACGAGCAGCATCAGCGATTGCAGGTCCGAACCGAGCTGGGCGACCGATCGCGAGGACCAGACAACGCGCTGAACACGCGGATCGTCGTCGTTCTCCCACTCGGCGACAAGCGCGGCGATGTCGCGGTACGAGGCGATTCCAGCGAATAGTTCAGCACCGCTGAATTGGGCTCCTTGGATCGTCAGACATGACGACATGAGCTCGAGCACAGCATCGACTCGTTCACCGTGCTGGTCGCCGAGCACCTCGACGCTGGCCTGCGGATAGGTCGCGATCGCCGATTCGAGCACCCAGTCGCGACCACTCGGCGTGATGGCACTAGCCAGTAGCACCGGATTCCACCCGCTCCTTCAACCCCTTTAGGGCGGTGTCGACGATCACCTTTTCGGCTTTGCGCTTGATCATGCCCAACATCGGGATCTTCACATCGACGGCGAGTCGGTAGCGCACGGTGGTGGAATCGCCGTGCGCAGTGAGTTCGTACATGCCGTCCATCGCCGTCACCATGTCGCCCTTGGTCAACTTCCAGGTGACCTTGGTATCGCCGTCCCAGTCGTACTCGAGTTCGTAGTCATCGCGAATCGGGCCGGAATCTAGGTGGAAGCGCGCGTCGGCCGGGCGGCCGTCGTCTTCGTAGACGCTCAAGACCTCGACCGAGGTGATGCCATCGCTCCACTGCGGGTATGCAGGTAGGTCGGCGATCACCGCCATGATCTGCTCGGGTGATGCGGCGATCTCGATGGAGGATTCGGTCTGGTCGGCCATAGCCGGAGGCTACCTGCTGAACTCACAGATCGATTACGAACGGGCGTTCACGACCGTGGAAATGACCGACGTTGACGCATTCGGTCCGTCCGATCCGGGTGCGCTGGGCAAGTGGCTGGTGCACGTGTCCGAAGAAGTGGTACCGCGGCTGGTGCTCGAGCACGTAGGCGGTGATCGCCTCCGAGCCGATCTCGAAGCGACGGGCGACGATGTCGTAATTCAACAACGAATGCTTCGCAGGGATGTGGGTGAACAGCACGTCGACCGGGCCGAGCGCGGCAAGCTTGGCCGCGTATTCCTCGGGTTCGATTTCATAGGGGGTGCGCATCGGACTACGCAGGCCTCCACCGACGAATCCCCAACGCTGCCCCTCGACATCGACCACCTCGGCATCGACGATGCGATGCCCGTCCCGCGCATAGTGCGGCCACATCGCAGGCACATCGACGTTCCCGTAGGTCATCAGCGCTGGAGTGGGCATCGCCGCGAAGAGTTCCTCGTACTGCACGCGCACCATCGATTCCAAGATGCCCCAGCGTTGGGCCCGGTCGGTGATGCCGATACCGGCCCAGGCGGCATCGCTCAACGCCCGAGCTTCGTCGAACCTGTTGGCGGTACGCGCCTCGATATAGGCGCGGGCGTGGTCCACACCGAACAGGTCGGCGTAGATACCGCGATCGGGGTCGTCGTAGTCCAGAAACAAGATCAGATCGCCGAGGCACACGAAGACGTCACATCCCTGCGCGGCATCGGCGAGAGCATGGCCCGCGCCGTGGACATCACTGACGATATGGGTGCGCATCGGCCTCGAGTTCGTCCTTCATGGACCACACAACCTGCTTCCACGCGAGCACATGACGCTGACGCATAGCCGCCACGCGCGCCCGTGCCCGCCTCGTGCCGTCGAGTGGTCTGGGCGTGGTGGCGCTTCCCGGAACCGTGGGTTCGGCTCGCAGGTAGTAGTGGACGATCACACCAGGGGCGTGCTCTTCCAACCAGATCTCCGAAGAACCCACCATCTCCCCGGCCACCGTCCACCGCATGCCCTCGATGCCACGATCCATGTAGATCTGCAGATGCAGGCCCGGCCACCACGTCGTCCAGCGGCGAGCCACCTCGCGAGCCAGGACAGCGCGTTCCACTCGGATGAAGGACTCATCCACCACGTCGATAGTCGGCTGCTCGGGCAGGGGCAGGGCAGCATTGGAGCGAGGAGCCATCGGCACGGCTCTAGGGTGCCACGCCGCACCTGAGCGCGCAGGCGCGCATGTCCGCTCGCAGGTCCGCTC
>CBFIHB010000017.1:0-21880 GCA_965662415.1 Actinomycetes bacterium
CATGACGTCAGGTTAGTTACGGGTGCGCCCGCACGCCCGAGCACCTACGGTTACTGGGTGCCCGCAGTACTGTGGTTTCGACGAGACCTGCGCTTGCACGACAATCCGGCGTTGCTGGCGGCGGTGAAAGCCGCTCGCGAGGATGGCGACGGCAAGGTGGTCCCACTGTTCGTTATCGATTCTCGGTTGTGGGAGTCAGCAGGACCGGTACGTGGCCAATATTTGGTCGATTCCCTCGACGCCCTCGGCGCTTCCAAGGACCGTAATCTGCTTATCCGGCACGGCGATCCAGCGGAAGTCTTGCCCGAGGTTGTGCGCGCAGCAGGCGCGAAGTCCGTCCATATCGCAGCCGACTTCGGTCCCTACGGCGCTCACCGTGATGGGGCAGTCGAGTCGGCATTGGATGTGTCACTCGTTCGAACGGGATCGCCGTACGCCGTGGCGCCTGGTCGAGTAACCAAGGCTGACGGCACGCCCTACCGGGTATTCACGCCGTTCTATCGGGCATGGCTCGCACACGGCTGGCGCGCGCCGGCCGATGACGCAGCCGGCGACATCGACTGGTGGATGCCGATGGACTGCCAAGGACGACCAGATGTCAAAGGATTCGATGGACTCGGCATCACCTTGCCACCCGCCGGCGAACGCGCAGCTAGCGAACGCTGGGAGGCCTTTCGGGCAACCGGGCTCGCGGAGTACGACGAACTGCGCAACCGACCGGACCTTGATGGCACTTCGGTCCTTAGCCACCACCTGAAATACGGGGAGATCCACCCACGAACGATCCTGGCCGACCTCAACGATCGCGATGATGGCTTCCGGCGCGAGATTTGCTGGCGAGAGTTCTATGCGGATGTTCTGCACCAAAGTCCGAGTTCCACCACCACGTCTTTGGACGATCGCTTCGATGCGATCATGCGCTGGGTCGAGGACGACGAACTCTTCAACGCCTGGGCGCTCGGCCGCACGGGATATCCGTTCGTGGACGCCGGCATGCGTCAGTTGCGCGCGGAGGGCTGGATGCATAACCGAGTGCGCATGGTGGTGGCGAGCTTCCTGATCAAGGATCTACATCTTCCCTGGCAGCGTGGAGCGGCGGAGTTCATGAACTGGCTCCGCGACGGCGACATCGCCAGTAATTCCCACGGCTGGCAGTGGACTGCGGGCTGCGGCACTGACGCCTCGCCTTTCTATCGGGTATTCAACCCGGTAAGTCAGGGACTGAAGTTCGACCCCGATGGTGACTACGTGCGTCGCTACGTACCCGAATTGCGCCACCTGCCCGGAAAGACAGCGCACGAGCCCTGGGATGTCCTCGGCGGTTACGACCATGGGTATCCCGAGCGGATCGTGGACCACAAAGCAGAGCGGGAAGCGGCCCTCGCGGATTTCGCCGCGATCAAGCGGAACTGATCGCCTCGGTATCGCTCGAGGCCATGGGGTTCACCCGGGCGACGTAGGGTGCGCCCCATGCCCACTTTGGCCGTGCTCTCGATGAAGGGCGGCGTCGGCAAGACGACTGTCGCGCTCGGGCTGGCAAGCGCGGCTTGGAACCGGCACTGGCGCACCCTGGTGGTCGACCTCGATCCGCAGGCGAACGCTTCCATGGGATTGGGCATCGTCGATCCGGCTTTGACCGTGGGCGATGCGCTCGCCGATGGACGTCCAGGTGTTGCCGCCGAGGCGATCGTGCCAGCCACCTGGGGACGTTCAGTAGACGTGCTGCCGTCCGAACCCGCTCTCGAACATCGCGTATCCGAAGCCGCACCTGGCTCTGAACAACGTTTACGAACCATTCTCGGCGGGGTAGGCCATCGCTACGAACTCGTCGTGGTTGATTGCCCTCCGTCCCTGGGTGAGATGAGCCGCAACGCCCTGCACGCGGCGTCCCAGGCCACGGTGGTGACCGAGCCCGGCTACTTCGCGCTCCGCGGAGCCCAACAGGCGCTCGAGGCAATCGATCTTGTGCGCGCCGAAGGTAACCCGACTCTCCAGCGCCCGTCCGTAATACTCAACCGCGTGCGCGGAACCGTCGCCGAGCACCGGGCTCGGATCAGCGAACTCCGCGAGGCGTTCGGGCGCCAAGTGAGCGAGGTCGAGATTCCCGAGCGCAATGCGATCGGCCAAGCTGAAGCGGCGGGCATGCCAATTCATGCATGGGAATCACCATCCGGCGCCGAACTCGCAAAGATCTTCGATTCCCTTCTCGACCGTCTCGTTCCGGGAGGACTGCGATGAGTTTCGATCCCACCCCGCGTCCAGCGCTTCGCAAGGCTCCGGACGCCGACATCCACCCCACCACGCAATCACTCGCCAACACCGGTGATTCCGTGTTCGAGGGCAAGCGGGTGCCACTCGAGGTGCAGGTGCCCAAGAAATTGCGCAAGCGTGCTCGCGAGCAAGCCAAGGCAGCAGGGTTGACGCTCGATGAGTTCGTGACGACGGCAATCGCCGAGGAGTTGCGTCGCCGTTCTCAGTAGGTCGCTACGGAGACAGTCGCTCGATAGTCCACTGCGAGGAATCGGAAAGAGACCCACTTCCTCGATAGCGGAGGCGATCATGCAACCTCGAGGGCCTGCCCTGCCAAAACTCGACACTGTGCGGCCGAATCAACCAACCGCCCCAGTGTTCGGGCAGTGGAACGTCGCTGCCCGGCGGATACTGGTCGTGCAATTCACGCCAGTGCAGATCCAGACCTTCACGTGAGTCGATGATTGTCGACTGCTCGCTGACCCACGCGCCCAACTGGGACTCATGCGGTCGGCTTCGGAAGTACGACAACACTTCCTCGCGATCGAGCTCCTCCACTTCGCCGACGACGACCACCTGGCGGTGCATCGCGAACCAGGGGAAGGTGACTGAGGCGTGTGGGTTGTCCCGAAGGTCCAGCGACTTGCGTGAGCCGAGGTTCGTAAAGAAGGAAAGCCCCCGCCAGTCCACTCCCTTCAGCAGCACCGTGCGCGAACTCACCTGCCCTTCCAGGTTTGCCGTCGCCAGCACCATCGCGTTGGGTTCGACGATCCCAGGCGCCGCCACCGCATCGGTGAACCAGGCGCCGAACTGCGTCAGTGGGTCGGCGCTGAGGTCCGTGGTCTCCAACGTGCCTTCGTCATAGGTCACACGCAGGTCGGCGACCGCGTCGAGACCACGATCACCGGATCGGGAGTCATCTGCCATGCCCTGATCCCATCACGAAACCCCGGGTGTTGGATGGTCTCCTGGATCGGGGAGGCGAGATGCGAGAGTTCGTACCGGGCTTGGAAGGCGT
Source organism: Actinomycetes bacterium (assembly GCA_965662415.1). Classification (GTDB taxonomy): domain Bacteria; phylum Actinomycetota; class Actinomycetes; order S36-B12; family S36-B12; genus S36-B12. Next base: position 3,269 of record CBFIHB010000017.1, read on the forward strand.
GGTGGCCTTCGAGACACAGATTGCCGAGCCCGATCGCGATGGCGGTGCCCTGCGCTACCGCGGTGTCAACATCGAGGATCTGGTCGGTCAGGTCTCCTTCGGAAACGTGTGGGGGTTGCTGGTCGACGGTGAGTTCAACCCCGGCATCCCACCAGCCGAGCCCTTTCCCATCCCGATCCACTCCGGCGACATCCGGGTGGACGTGCAATCGGCCATTGCGATGCTCGCCCCGGCCTGGGGGCTGCAGCCGCTGCTGGACATCGATGACGAGACTGCACGCGAGAACCTCGCCCATGTGTCGGTCATGGCCCTGTCCTTCGTCGCCCAATCCGCACGCGGGTTGGGCCTGCCAATGGTGCCGCAGGCCGAGATCGATCAAGCGAACACGATCGTCGAGCGCTTCATGATCCGCTGGCGGGGGGAGCCAGATCCACAGCATGTGCAAGCGGTCGATTCCTACTTCGTCGCCGCCGCGGAGCACGGCTTGAACTCCTCGACCCTGACCGCGCGAGTCAGCGCCTCGACCGGTACCGATGTCGCCGCCGCAATCTCCGGAGCCATCGGAACGCTAAGCGGCCCATTGCATGGTGGTGCTCCAGCACGAGTCCTGTCGATGATCGAGGATGTGGAACGCGGAGAGGATCCGGCGACCTACGTGCGCAGGGCCCTCGACAACGGCAAACGTCTGATGGGGTTCGGCCACCGCGTCTACCGCGCCGAGGATCCAAGGGCCCGGGTGTTGCGCGATGTGGCGCGGGAATTGAACGCACCTCGCTACGAAATTGCCGTCGCGCTCGAGCAGGCGGCGCTTGCCGAACTGCGCGAACGGCGCCCCGACCGAAGCCTGGAGACCAACGTCGAGTTCTGGTCCGCGGTGATCCTCGACTTCGCCGAAGTGCCAGCCGCAATGTTCACTTCGATGTTCACCTGCGCGCGGATCGCGGGGTGGAGCGCGCACATCCTGGAGCAAAAGCGCACGGGCCGACTCATTCGACCGTCAGCGCGCTACGTGGGTCCACGTCCGCGTCGACCAGAGCAGGTGCCCGGCTGGGATCCTGCGATGGTTCGGCCTTCCTGGCTGGTACCCGACGAGAACGAATGAGGCCGCCGCGGAATACTTGAGGCTTCTGCCTCGAATAACCGACTACCGGAAGGCTCCTTCGTGTCCCAGGACATCCGCATCCCCGCCGAACTCCTACCTGCCGACGGACGATTCGGCGCCGGACCTTCGAAGGTCCGCAAGGAACAGGTGGACGCCCTAGCCGGGGTATGGCAGAGCTACTTGGGAACCTCCCATCGGCAAAAGCCGGTCAAGTCGCAGGTAGCCCGACTTCGCGAGGGACTGCGCGAGTTGTTCGAACTGCCGGACGGATACGAAGTAGTCCTCGGAAACGGCGGATCGACCGCGTTCTGGGATGTCGCGAACTTCGGCTTGATCCGTGACCGTGCCCAATTCCTGTCCTTCGGGGAATTCGGCGCCAAGTTTGCTTCCGGGGCAGTGAAGGCTCCACACCTAGGAGAGCCAACGGTCATCAAGGCTGATCCAGGCACCGCACCTACGTTCATGGCTGAAGCGGGGATCGATGCCTACTGTTCCCCACACAATGAGACCTCTACGGGGGTGATCGTGCCTCCGAAGCGCGTCGCAGGCGCCGATGCGGATGCATTGATGCTGGTCGATGCCACCTCCGGTGCTGGTGGTCTCGCACTGGACCCGAGTCAGGTCGACGCGTACTACTTCGCCCCGCAGAAGTCCTTCGGATCTGACGGTGGATTGTGGATCGCGCTCATGTCCCCGGCGGCACTGGAACGGGCCGAGCAGATCAAGGCCGGAGGTCGATGGATCCCGGACTTCCTGGATCTGCAGACCGCGATCGACAACTCAATCAAGGACCAGACGTACAACACTCCGGCGCTGGCTACCGTGTTCATGATGGCCGATCAGGTGGACTGGTTTAACGCCAACGGAGGACTGGACTGGTGCACGGCTCGAACCGGCGAATCCTCCGGCGTGCTCTACGAATGGGCTGAGCGCAGCCCGATCGCCACCCCGTTCGTCTCCGATCCTGCATGTCGCTCGTCAGTGATCGTGACGATCGACATCGATGATTCGATCGACGCCACCTCGATTACCTCCGCCCTGCGGTCCAACGGAATCGTCGATACCGAGCCGTACCGCAAGCTCGGACGCAATCAACTACGTATAGGTACCTTCCCGGCAGTCGAGCCCGACGATGTCCGCGCGCTCACCAGCTGCCTGGACTACGTGATCGCGCAGTTGGCGTGAGCGCGGCGTCGCCCGGATCCGGGCGCCGCCCAACGCTGGACCGAATTACCTGGATCTCCTACGTCCAGATTTCGCTTTTCGCGTTCTTCCTCTACGGATTCGGGGCCACGCAGGCACTCCTGCGCGACGAGCAAGGAACATCGCGCACCGTCGCGTCACTGCACGCGATCGTCTTCGCCGTGGCGAACGTGATCACCGGCCTGCTCGTTCCGCGGTTGATCGAACGCTGGGGCCGCGGACGGGTGATCAGGATCGCGATCGTGACGATGTCGATCGGGGTTGCGATCTACACCGCCCCCGGAGGGCTCGCTGTAAGTCTCCTGGGCACCGCGGTAGTTGCGTGTGGCGGTGTCGCGCTCATCGCAACCGCGAACGCATTTATCCTCGATTACCAGGGATCGGCCGGTCCCGCCGCATTGACCCAGGCGAACGCCCTTGCAGCACTTTTCGGATTCGTGGTGCCGCTCGTGATCGGTGTGACTACCGCAATAGCCCTGGGCTGGCGAACCGGGCTGTGGGCATTGATCGTCGCCTTGGTCGTATCGGAAGTCCTACGCAGCCGAACGGACGCCTCGCCTGCGGTGCAACGCGCTGAGACACCAACCCCCGCCATCCCGGTTCGCCGTGAGCGGGTGCAACTACCCCGGCAGTTCTGGTGGTCGCTATCGGTTGTCGCACTGCTCTTGGCTACCGAGTTCACCTTGACCCTGTGGAGCGCAGACCTGCTGCGCGAGCGAGCCGGTCTCGGTGCAGCGGCCGCAGCTGCTTCCTTGGCCTCGGTGACCGGTGGCATGTTCATCGGCCGCCTATTCGGTAGTCGCCTGGCGCAAACTTGGTCCGTCGATCGGCTCTTGATCTCCTCGATCCTGCTGGCGCTGAGCGCGTTCGCAGTCGCGTGGGTATCCAGCCATGTGCTCGCCATCCTCGTCGCGTTGTTCGTGGTCGGTCTGGGCATCGCAGTTCACTGGCCGATCGGCGTTTCCCGTGCGGTCGCGAGTTCGGGTGGTCTCATCGATCGTGCCTCCGGGTTGTCATCGGTCGCAGCGGGGGCTGCCGGAGGCATTGCGCCGTTCATCTTGGGTGCGATGTCCGATGCCATCGGATTCCATCGCGCCTTCTTGATCGTGCCGGTGATGCTGGTGACGGCATTGATCCTCATACTCGCCAAGCCGGTCCGCTCGAGCCAACCGATCGTCGCCTAGCGGTAGGAAGCGAGGTGGTCCGGCGGTCGCATAGCGCTTCGAACCCACTGCGGAATCGCCACCTCGATAATGCGATCGTCATCTTCCCCGGCGATGAGCAGCCCTGAGCCGTCCGCGGTCCAGGTAAGTGCCTCACCTTGCACCTGCGCAGGTAGCGCCACGGTGGCGACCCTCCGGCCGGGCGGGGGACCATGGAAGAAGTGGACATCGAGGTAGTCGCGAAGGACATATCCCGAGCCGTCAGGCGCTATCGAGCCGTCGGTGATCAGCGGGCCCACATCTCCCACGCGAGAGGCGAGCGTCGTCTCCGATCGAGACCGTCTGCTGAGTTCGTACAACCCGCCCGAAGCCAGCTGCCAGGTCGCGATCCAGATGCGGTTGTTATCGATGAGCAAGGTCTCGGCGTTGTGAGGTCGATCCTCGTACGTGAAGCGGAACTCGCGCGCTTTGCGTGCAGTCCGTCCAAGTTTCGTTGGTTCGCGGATCCGATATAGCCCGACATCAGTCCACGAATCACGGTTATCGCCGATATCGGCGATCCACAGTATCGACCTTCCCCGCTTGTCGGTGGAACGAGCGATCGCTTCTATGTCGCGCGCTTGCACTCCAATAAGTTCAACTTCCGCAACGGTCTCGCACGTGGGTAGATCTATGCCGTAAATGCGCGCGGCATCCGAGGAATCGTTGTGCACCCAGACCATCTCTGGAAACTCACGGGAGGTAGTCATCCCACTTATCTCGGTCAGCCGGGTATCGGTGATCGTGCACAGCACCTTGTGTCCGAGGGTCTGCGCCGTCGTCGCTGTTGGTAAGAGGAAAAGCATTAAGGCGGCAAGCGTCGGGGTCGCCATCCACGAGATACGTTCGACGGCCAAGTCAGCCCGACCACACTGTCGCAACGGCAACGGCGCCCACCGCCACGGCGAGCACGATCAGCGTTACCCACCGGCGCGTGCGCGGATCCATGTGCGAAGCCTAAGTGTCGTGTGCCCTCACCGAGGTGCGCTACCGTCGAGGGCGATGAAGCCATCTTCGGACACCACTGCGTTGCCCGCCGTGCTGATCGGCACGGTCCTTTGGCTGATTGCGCTCGTAATCGTCGGAATTCGCGAGCCACTCGCGCCGCCCGAAAATGGGGTGTGGTGGTGGGGAGTAACGCTCGTCGGAACCGCAAGCGGCGTGATCGGGTTACCGTTCCTCGTGCGTCGCCGGGCGAGACTGACCGCGCGCTAGTCGCTCTCGTCGGCAGCAGGCTGCAGAACCTCTGAGTGCGCACCGCATCCGTAGGCCAAGGACACCAATCGGCCATCGGCCGGAGCGAACTCGTTCGCGCACACTCCGAAGGCCCGGGAAAACGGACCGGCGATGTTGATAAGGAAACCGCAAGTCGCACACGGTTTCGGAGCTGCTTCCGCCATCGCAGCAGCGGGTCCGAACTCCCCACCGTCCCAACGCTCAGCAGCGCCATCACGGCCATAGACCGAGAGCACCCGCGGACGGGTGAGACCGGCCTCCCAGCCTGTCATGCTGCGGATGTCATCGCGATCGACGATCGCATCGAGTTCGTCGTTTCCGGTGGCACCGGCGGTAAGTCGCTCATCGTCGGCCTGGGTCGGCAGGACATCCCCCACACCGAGATCACCGGGGCGGATGCGCTCACTCCAGGGAACCCATTCGGGGGCAACGAGCGATTCAGGCCCGGGTAACAAGACCACTTCGCAGACCGTGGCGCTCTTCGCCCGTGGAGCGCGAGCAAGTGTCACAGCCCAATGCCAACCGATGTAGGCCGGATCGATGCACTGGAAGGTGTGAGTGCCAAGACGCTCGGCATCCATCGCGAAGTCGACATGCTCGCCAACCAACGGCGCACCGACCTCGTCGACCACGGCGTCGTGAGCAAGTTGCCGGGCGTCGCGCAGGACTGCATCCAGGCGCACCCCGGAGCCGGCTTCGGTGTCCGTCGTCGTGACCACGGGTCGATTGTGGCCCACGGATGACCCGGGGTCCATCTCAGGTACCCGGGGTAGTGTCCGTGCCATGCGTTCATCCCCTCGATCCGTGCGGCATCGGGCAGCGTCCCTGGCCGTGCTCGGCGCAACCGCAGGGCTCATCCTGGCCGCATGCGAGAAACCGGCCCCGGGCGCCTCGGTCTTCTCCGGCACCAGCACCGAGTACCGCACCGCGGTGTGCTGGGCCTTCGGAGGCGAATCACTCGAGCCCGGGGACTGCGCGCAGGACGTCATCACCGAGGCCAGCACCGGAGAGGGAGTGGCGCGCATACCTGTCCTGCCCGGGGAAACAATCGGAATAAGCGTCGATCCCACAGTGGCCGAGTCCGGGTGGACCCCCGTCATCGGTCAGCAGCGACTCACCAGCGCTCCCCTGGAGTCCACCTACTTCAGATTCACTTACCCCGATTTGCAGGAAGTGCCCCCGGAGGGCGTGCTGCTGCAGATCGTGGCCGGCCGCGGGGAATCCACGAAGGGGATCTGGGTCTTCCGCCTCGACCGCGCCTAACGCACGAACCGGGCTTAGATGTCGAGGTCGTCGGCAACCGCACGCAAAACGGCCGCGGTCTTGCGTGCCATGTCATCGGACGGATACTTACCGCGCCGCAACTGGCTCGAGGTTCCGTCTAGCAACTTGATCAGATCCTCGACGATCACGGCCATGTCATCCGCTGGCTTGCGAGTGCCCTTGGTAACCGAGGGCGTCTCCAGGACCGTGACCGATAGCGCCTGCTTGCCGCGGCGCCCATCCACCACCCCGAACTCGACCTTGGATCCAGGGCGCAAAGCGGCGACGCCAGCCGGCAGCGTCGAGACGTGCACGAAGACGTCCTCCCCGTCCTCAGCAGTGATGAAGCCGAACCCCTTCTCGGAGTCGTACCACTTAACGGTTCCGGTAGGCACGGTGGTCTCCTTGTATACGGCGGGGCCTGCGGTCAGTCTCGGCGACTGATGCACGCGATACTAGGGGCATGCAATCCGCTCCGGGGGACCGCCTGCTGAGGGTCGGTGTGGTGGTGACCGTACTTGGACTGGTCTGCGTCCTGATCGCGATCCTGCCCCTGGTGGTGCCCTCGATCGAGTTATCCAGCATCTGGTGGTTCCTGTCGATGTTGACTGGAGTGGGCCTAGCACTCGTCCTCGCTGGCCTCATCCGCTCGGCGAGGTCCCGCCGCCGCACCGGCGTAACGTAGGGCGGATGTCTCCCCGACAAACGGCACAGCCCAAGACGCTGGCCGAAGACCTTCGTGGGCGCAGCGACGAGGAGCTCGCCGCTCTTTTGCGCGCTCGCCCTGATCTGCTGCACCCGGTCCCATCGGATATGCGCGCCCTGACAACTCGGGCAGCTACGACCCCCTCTATCGCCCGCTACCTGGACACCGTGGACGCTTTGCATCACTTCGCGCTACGGATCGCGTGTGAGCAGACAACCTCTGAACCGACGTCCACCGATCGCATCGTTACGGAAATCGTCGATCACATCGGCCAAGCATCGGTCCAGGGAAGCGCTGCCACCGCCGTAGATCAGCTGCGCTCCGCCGCAATCGTGTGGGGAAGCGAGGACATAACCCACGTAGTCACCGCAGTTCGGGATCAAGTGGCAGCCGCTCCCCTCCCGCAGTGGCCCGCGCCCGAATGCACCGGAGCGCCCATCACCTCCAAGTCCCAAGCCAGCGCGAACGCCACCGGTGGCGTCCAGGCACACCAACTGATCACCACGATCGAGGAGATCGCGGATCTGTGGAGTCTGGAGCCCGGACCGGTGTTGAAGGCTGGCGGGCTATCCGCGCGCGCGTTGGACGCACTCGCCGAGAGCCTCGGTCACCCGCGGGAGTTCACCGCCTTGTGCATCGATCTGGCACACACGGCTGGGCTCGTGGCCCAAGGATCCACGGGAAGCGACATCGGTTGGATGCCCACCAATGAATTCGACGTGTGGTGCGAATTACCCGCAGCACGCAGATGGGTGCAGGTCGCTAAGTGTTGGCTGGACCGACCAGCGGTAACCACGGATCGGCCACTGCTCGATACCGAACATGCGTTTACGCCCACCTGGCGCGAACACCTACTGGTCACCGTGGACCGCTCACCATGTTCGTGTGAAGTGGAAACCGCGATCGACGTAGTTGATTTCCACTGGCCACGACGCCGCGGTGACAAACGCACTTCGGTACTGCGTGCAACCTGGGCGGAGGCAATCTGGCTGGGGATAGTGGCAGACGGAATCCTGACCGGAGCCGGCCGCGCACTCGTGCACAGGGATCTCTCATCAAAGATCACGTCCGAGATTGCAGATGTGCTGCCCGCCGAAGTGGACAGCGTCCACATCCAAGGCGACCACACCATCGTGGCCACAGGTCCACTCCAGCCAGCGATCGGCCGACAGCTTCGGGCCATCGCGGATGTCGAGTCGCGTGGACACGCAACAGTCTTCCGACTGACCAACGCATCTCTGCGTCGCGCCTTGGCACTAGAACCCAGTGGAGAGCAGTGGCAGCAGTTCCTCGCTGAGATCGGACACGCCCCTCTTCCCCAACCCGTGGCCTACCTCATCACCGATGCTGCCCGGACTAACCCCAAGCCTGTGCAGCGATTCACCGCGCCGGCTGAGCCGAAGCCGTACACGCGCTCGCATACGAGCGCATCACCAGCTCGCATCCAGAAGGCTCTAGACATCCTGCGCGCTCGACAAGAACGCGACGTGCCAGATGTCGTGGCCGATACAGCCCACATTGACGTTCCTTCGATGGAGGGCGCTCAGGTTGTTGCCGCCCTGCGGTACGCGATCGATCATCACGAGACCGTCCACATCTCCCACGCTGAGTCAGACGGCTCCGTGGCGGCCCTACTCGTCGATCCGATTCGCCTCGGTGGCGGTTCCCTTACTGCCTACGACCACCATGCAGAGCAGGTCAAGACGTACGCGGTCTCACGTATCAACGGTGTGGCGACGGTCCGGATCAGCGCCTAATCGGCAACCAACTCGACGGTTTGCACCGTTCGATCAGCGAGCACCTCCGGTAATGGAGTAACACCTATCCCCGGTCCGGTCGGAACGCTCAACATTCCGTCATGTAAGACGAACGGCTCGGTCACATCCTGGGCGTAGTAGCGATTCGAGGCGCTGGTATCCCCGGGCAACGTGAAGCCAGGAAGTGCTGCGAGCGCGACGTTTGCTGCTCTGCCGATTCCGGTCTCGAGCATGCCGCCGCACCACACCGGGATGCCCCGTTCAAAGCACAGATCATGGATCTCCTTGGACTGCAGGAAGCCAGCCACCCTTCCGGGCTTGATATTGATATTCGATGCAGCACCGAACTCAATGGCGCTCTCGGCGGACTCGACGGAGAGGATCGACTCATCCAGGCAGATGGGCGTTGCGCACGCATCTGCCACGAGTCGGTGCCCCCACCAGTCCTCCTCACCAAGCGGCTGCTCGATCAACAGGAGATCGAACTCATCGAGCCGAGCAAGGTGCCCGGCGTGATCGCGCGTGTAGGCCTGGTTGGCATCGACCTGCAGGGGCATTGCCGGCCAATGCTCTCGAACTGCGGCAACCGGTTCGAGATCCCAACCCGGTTCGATTTTGAGCTTGATGCGTCGATATCCCTCACCAACGTACCCTCCAACCTCTTCGAGAAGTTCCTCGATCGTCTCCGAGGTGGGAATACCAACGCTCACCCCGCACTCGACCTCTGATCGGACAGCACCCAGGTACTCACCAAGCGACTGCTCTCGCTGACGCAGCCAGATGTCCAGGATCGCCGTGTGCACCGATGCTCGTGCAATGTGATGTCCGCGGATCACTTCAAGCGCGTCGCGTAACTCTTCGGGAGTCCAGGATCTACCGAGGACTATCGGTGCCAGGTACTCCTCGATCAACCTCACGGCCCCAGCCGTGTACTCGGCGTTGTAGCCCGGCCATCCGAGAGTGACGCATTCACCCCAGCCGCGAGCTCCATCGGAATCGATGGCTTCCACAAGCATCACATCGCGAACTTCCTGGGTGCCGAAACTCGTTCGGAACGGACGCACGAGCGGGATTTCCAGTGAATGCAAACGCAGCGCCTCGATAGTCACGATGCGACTCCTCTCGCAAGAACGTACGAACCATCGGCATCTAGTCCGACAACACTCAAGCCCGCGCCGAAAGCATCGAGGAACTGCTCGCGCACCATGAGTCGCCAGCGTTGGGCTTCGTCACCCGACGTGCGCCGCAGTTCGACGATGTCCTCCGGAGTCTGGATCACCCGCGCCGAATCGAAGGAAGCCGGATCTACAGGTTGCAGTGGGGTCGATGCCGCCCGCGTGGCCGTATCTCCATCGAGCAACCACCAAGCGAATACTCGATCGGACGGATCACCAGCATTGATCGCATCGTCCATGTTCCCGTAGAAGTTGGGAACGTAGCCACGCACATCGGTTCCGAGCTTTTGCACGTTCAGTCGAGCATTGCGCCGCACGAGTGGATCAAAACGCCACACGATCGTGTCGAGCCCTTGTGAGAGGGCCCATGCCCGCTGGTGCAACTTGATCGCGGTACCGATGCTCCGATTGCGATAGCCGTCCAGCACCCCGGCCATATGCGAGTGCAGATGCTCGTGCCACGAGCTCGGGTCTTCCGCCGGGCCATCCCCCACACGGTGTCGACCTACTAGGGCGAGGGCCGCTCCCACCGGAGTGCCGTGGTCGTACGCCGCTGACACGGACCCACCGGAGTGGATCATCGCCCGCAGCAGATTCGCTTTGACGTGCGTGGCCCCGGAGTCCGGCGGCCAGACCTGATCGAAGATTCGCACCGCAACAGCCTGATCATTAGGGTCATCCAGGGTTCGGATCTGCACCCCTGCGGCATCCTGGGCCCGCCTGGCGGCCTGCCACGCATCGTCGATCACGGTCACGGCTGCACGGTAGCGATACCCGGATACCAACGACACCAGTGAGGAGGACGCATGGAGGATCGGAGTCGGATCGACTCGATGGTCGAGTCCACCCGCGCCCTCGTCGACGTCGAGTCCCCCACAGAGAGCCTTGTCTGCTGCCAGCAGGTGGTCGAGCGAGCGGACGAAATCGCCCGACGTTGGATGGTCGATCCGGGTCGAATCGAGGAACACGGTGGCCGACCGATATGGCGCTGGGGGCCGGCGAGCCCGCGCATCCTGTTGCTCGGGCACTTGGACACTGTCTGGCCGCTAGGAACACTGGAGCGCATCCCGTTCGCGGTGCATGGTGATCGGATGACCGGACCAGGCGTGTTCGACATGAAGGCCGGTGTGGTTCAAGGCTGGGCTGCATTGGCTATGGTCGGCGCGCGCTCCGGAGGCTCGATCGGCATGCTCCTTACTACGGATGAGGAAACCGGATCGCTTGCCTCGCGAGAGGTGATAGCTGATGCAATCGCGGATTGTCATGCGGTGTTCGTCCTCGAACCATCCGCGGACGGCGCCCTGAAGACTCAGCGCAAAGGAACATCGTGGTACCACGTGACCTTCGCCGGACGCGCCGCCCATGCGGGCCTGGAACCCGAACGTGGAGTCAATGCCTCGCTCGAAGCGGCACACTTCATCACCGAAGCGGTCACCTGGGGGAACATGGATGAAGGCACATCCGTTACACCAACGGTGCTGCACTCGGGAACCACAGCCAACACGGTCCCGGCCGAAGCGACGCTCACCGTGGATGTCCGCGCGTGGACCCGCACCGAGCAAGAACGTGTCGATGCGAACGTTCGAAATTGGACGTTGCGTCATCCCGAGGCAAGTTGGTCCATCGATGGCGGTATCGACCGCGCCGCACTCGAATCGGAGATCTCCGCAGGTCTGTTCGTCCGGGCACAGCAGGTCGCCGATGCACTCGCTCTCAACCCACTCACCGAGTGCGCCGTGGGTGGGGCAAGTGACGGGAATCTGACTGCAGCGGCTGGCATTCCCACGCTCGACGGGCTTGGAGCGGTGGGCGATGGTGCGCACGCCGAGCATGAGTGGGCGTCGGTCTCAGGCATGGACGAACGTGCACGGCTATTGGCCGGCTTGCTGGAAGCAATGACGGCGACGTCATGACCGATGGCCCACTGATCGTCCAAAGCGACAAGACCCTGCTGCTCGAGGTAGATCACGACGACTCCACTGAGTGCCGAAAGGCGATCGCTCCTTTCGCCGAACTCGAACGAGCACCCGAGCACATCCATACCTATCGCTTGACACCGCTGGGTCTATGGAACGCCCGAGCTGCCGGTCACGATGCCGAGCAGGTGGTCGACACCCTCATCCGCTACTCCCGGTACCCGGTTCCCCACTCGCTTCTCATCGATGTCGCCGAGACGATGGCGCGCTACGGGCGCCTGCAACTCGCCAACGATCCCGCGCATGGACTCGTTCTCCAAGCGATCGACCCCGCCGTGCTCGAAGAGGTGCTTCGTAGCAAGAAGATCGCCCCCCTGCTCGGCGCACGACTAGATCAGACCACCGTGCTGGTCCATCCGAGCGAACGCGGTCATCTCAAGCAGGCGCTCGTGAAACTCGGTTGGCCCGCCGAGGACGTCGCCGGTTACGTGGATGGTGAACGCCATCCGATAGCCCTCGACACCACCGAATGGCAGCCGCGCGACTACCAAGTCGAGGCGGCAGACGGTTTCTGGTACGGCGGCTCCGGTGTGGTGGTACTGCCGTGCGGTGCGGGCAAGACGATCGTCGGTGCGCTGGCGATGTCGCTCGCGCAGGCCACGACCTTGATCCTGGTGACCAACACCGTTGCCGCACGGCAATGGCGCGAGGAACTCTTGCGCCGCACCAGCCTCACGGCAGATGAGATCGGCGAATACTCCGGGGCGAAGAAGGAGATCCGGCCGGTCACCATCGCCACCTACCAGGTGCTCACCACCAAGCGGCAGGGCATCTATCCGCACTTGGAGGTCTTCGATACCCGCGATTGGGGACTCATCGTCTATGACGAAGTCCACCTGCTGCCGGCCCCCATCTTCCGCTTCACCGCTGACATCCAAAGCAAGCGTCGGCTCGGTCTCACGGCGACCCTCGTACGCGAGGACGGTCGCGAATCCGACGTGTTCTCGTTGATCGGGCCCAAGCGGTACGACGCACCCTGGCGAGAGATCGAAGCGCAGGGCTACATCGCTCCGGCAGATTGCGTGGAGGTTCGCGTTGACATGCCCGAGCCCGACCGCATGGCCTACGCCATGGCCGAACCTGAGGACAAGTACCGCCTCGCCGCCTGCACACCCGAGAAAAACAGGCTCGTGGATGAGATCCTCGCCAGGCACTCCAACGATCAGGTGCTCGTGATCGGTCAGTACCTCGAACAACTCGGTGAACTCAGCGAACACCTGGACGCACCACTGATCACCGGGGAGACGTCGATCAAGGAACGCCAACGGCTGTTCCAGTCCTTTCGCGACGGTGAGATCAACGTGCTGGTGGTCAGCAAGGTGGCGAACTTCTCGATCGATCTACCCGAGGCCGCCGTTGCCATTCAGGTCTCCGGCACCTTCGGGTCCCGGCAGGAAGAAGCCCAACGCCTTGGACGCGTGTTGCGACCCAAGGCCGATGGACGCACCGCACACTTCTACTCGATCGTTACCCGAGACACCGTCGATGCAGACTTCGCCCAACACCGGCAACGGTTCCTGGCCGAGCAGGGCTACGGTTACCGCATCATGGACGCCGAGGACATCCACAGCGGTCGGTGGGAGGACGCATGAGTGATGCGGCCGCGCAATCCTCAGGTCAGGCGCAGTCGCCAGCAGCAGCCCAACGGCTCCCGCTTCGCGCCTTCGGCCTCGCGGTGGGCATCGGGCTCATCGCCGCCGCCGGGGGATCGATACTCCTGGAGTTGGTTCATCTCGGCGAAGGCTTCTTTTACGAAACGCTCCCCCAAGCGCTCGGGATCGACGGCGTGCCGATCTGGTGGGTCCTCCTCATGCTGCTCATCGGCGCGACGGTGATCGTCCTCTCCCAGCGCCTGCCGGGTGGGTCTGGCAAGGGACCATTGACCGGCTTCCACTTCGACACCCCACCGATCAACGCGATCTCCATCCTCATCGCATCGGCCGGCACCTTGATGTTCGGATTCGTCCTCGGCCCTGAAGCGCCTCTGATCATCCTGGGCCCCACGATCGGTGCTCTCATCGCGCGCCGCTCAGACAGCCAGACGGTGAAGATGGCCATGCTGCTCGGAGGCGTGGCCTCTATCGGCGCCGTGTTCGGCAATCCGTTCGTGACCGCCTTCATGATCTTGGAGTTCATCGCACTAGGCGCTATGCCGCGCATCTTGATGCTGCCGCTGTTCGTCGCCCTCGGCGCCGGCTACCTGACGCAGGTAGGCATCGGCAGTTGGAACGGCTTCGGCCTGCATCCCCTCACCGTCCCGAATCTGCCCGCCTACGATTCGATCGACCTCGCCGATCTGGCGATCGCCATAGTGGTCTCCCTCGCTGCGGCTCTCGTTGCCGCCGGAGCTCGGGAACTGGCCGAGCGCATCGATTCGATCACCCAACGACACCGGGCATTGATGCCCTTCGCGGCCGCCATCCTGGTGACCGGGATAGTTGCTATCGCCGTGCTCGCCTTCGATCTTGAGCCGTCGATGATCCTGTTCTCCGGCCAAGGAACCGCGATGTCCACCCTCATCGACGAGACAGCCATCGGTGTGGTGCTGGCAATCGTCGTCCTCAAGGCAGTGGGGTACTCCGTCTCACTCGGTGGCGGAATGCGCGGCGGCCCGATCTTCCCCGCGACATTCATCGGCGTGGGAGTAGGCGTGCTCTTCGCGATCGTCTTCGCCGGCACCCCGGTCAGCCCGCTCGCCACCGCTGGGATCGCCGCGACCTCCACCGCTATGACCCGCCTGCCCTTCACTTCCGCGATGCTCGCGTTGCTGCTGATCGGTGGAGCAGGAATGGAGGTGGCGCCGTTCGCGATCATCGGCTCCGTAGTCGGCTTCGCAGTACGTCAGCGCCTCGACCGTCACGACTCGAAAGTCTGACCGTCATTCCTTGTCGACTATGAGAGGTTACTGAGAGGAACATGAAAGCGTTCCGATAGTTATTCGAGAACGAAGCGTTACTCGTGGCTTCCGCAATGGAGCCGATAACTACGCCGAGTTGGACGCAAGTTTCGTCTACCGCAACGGACGGGTCGTAGGGCTGACAGTCGACTACCGCTGGAGTGACTAGACCAGCGCGCTGACGAGTTCGGCCACGTGAACTGACGCGAAACGGATACGCCAATCGCTGACGCCGTACGGAATGATCAAGCGCCCTGCGTGGATGAGTCCACCGCAGGAATACACGACGTTCGGCACGTAGCCATTGCGCTCCTCTTCAGAGGCCTTCAGAAGCGGCTCGTCCAGCCTGCCGAGAACCTTGGTTGGGTCCTCCTTATCGACGAGTATTGCGCCAATCGCGTACTCGCGGACAGCGCCCGCACCGTGAGTCAGGATCAACCAACCTTCGGGGACCTCGATCGGGGATCCGCAGTTGCCAATGTGCACAAGCTCCCAGGGAGCCTTGGGCATGTCGATGGTCTGCACATCGTTCCAGTGGTAACTGTCATCCGAGTAGGTCACTGACATCGATTCCCGGTCCCACCGGGAGAGTGCGCAGTAACGGCCATCCAACCGTCGCGGGAAGAACGCCAGGCCCTTGTTCAGTGAGCCCTTGCCCGTGAGTGGCATAGAGGAGAAGGACTGAAAATCGTCCGTTTCGAGTATTCTGGATGAAACCCGCGTACCGTCGAATGCCGTGTAGGTGCCCCGGTAGCGCACTGGCTCGTCCTCATCCTCAAGACGTACGAGTCGCAGATCCTCCATGCCGCGTCGCTCCTCCGGGGCCGTGGGCCACAGCACCCGCTCGCTGAGCACCGAGTTCTCGGAGAAATCTGCTTCATAGCTATTGCGCGCAATCTCCTGCATCGTGGAGATGAGTTCATCCGATGTGGTGTTTCGCAAGCCTCGGGGGTCGAGTTGGTTCAACGTGGCCAGTAACTCCTCCGCAGTGAACTTATCCGGCAACATTCCCAAGACGAGCTCCAAGTCCGTGGAGTCCAGCCCTGCTTCGATCGCAGACTGACGCAAGTATCGGCGGCGCAGGATCGTGTAGCGCTTGGCGCGGATCGATGCGTATTGCGAGGGTGCATCGATCATGACTTCACCGTCCGAGGTGACCAGACCGGAGCGGAAAACCACGGTCGAGATGTGCCCTTCACCAACCGCCCGCACGCTCATGATGAAGCGCAGGTTCCCGCGCTCCGCATCCGGTTCGTCAGGATGGGCAACGATCGAGGGATTGAAGTAGGCGGCGCCTTCGATGGCATATTCCTGCGTGAGGTACGCACCGATCAGAAGTTGGCGCTCCGTGGAGATCTCTTCATCGACCAGATGCGATACCGCGCGGTAGTGGGACTCGAATTGCTCGCGCAGATTCCTGTGCCGCGCTGCGAAATCGCGCTCGACGGCCTGCAAGGTGGTGCCAACTTCGAACTCACTTAGCTCCATGCACCGATGGACCACGTCCGGGATTCGAGAAGGTCCCCGAATCAGATCCTCTTCGCCTGGAATGAACATCCGGCACAGCACACGATCTGCCGACCCAGACAACTCGATGGGTAGGCGTTCGAGCATGGTCATGCGGTTGCGCCGACCAGCGAGTCGGTTCGCTGAGCGACACTCAGATAGGCGACGGTCGACTCCGCGCCCTGGTTGGCATTGCGGCCATCGAGGGTGAGGGCATCGAATCCGGCACCGGTCTGCGGATCGTGCATCGCAATCCCCTGGTCGTTGCGTCCGTCGAACCACCGCCGACCAGCAAGCATCCGCTCACTCCACAGCGGATCCCCGGTTAGATCGAACGCTGTCCGGCAAGCGTCCACGAGCGCCGCTACCTCGATGGGCTGCTGGTCGAAAGCCGGTAACGAATCGCCTGGCATCCAGCCGACATGCGGAACCATGGACAAGCGGTCGGCTGTCGACTGCAGTTGCCACAGCCACTCGAGTGCATGGCGCCCCTGCCGCAGCAGCTGCCCCTGATTCAGGTGGAAACCAGCCAGCATCATGGCGTCTGCGATAGCGGCATTCGCGTACGTGAGTCGGCTCTCCGGCCAGGCCCACTTACCGACCGGGGATGTTGGCAACATCGCAGCGGTGCTTTCGAGTATGCCAAGCGCAGCCTGATTACCCGGTAACACATCGAGCACATGACTCGCTCCAAGCGAGGCGAAGACCATCGAGCGAAGGAACACCGAACGGCGCCTGGCCGAAATGCGGAATCGCTCGAAAGCCTCTGCTGCTCGCCCCGTGTCACCGCTGAAGCGCACCACGGTCCCCCATGCCCACAACGCCCGTCCCCAATGGTCTGCTGTGGAGGGCACGCCGTGCCAGACCCCACTCACATCACGCCTATTGACCACGCGCCCGTCCGGCGCCTGAGATTCCGCAAGGAAGGCTGCGTAGGTATCGATCAGGCGCCGACCCTCATCGGTGCCTTCATCTGCGCGCATCAGCACGATCAGCCCCCGGGCCACATCGTCCACGCAGTACCCGTGCTCGGGTCTCGGCTCGTCCCCAAGGCAGTGCTCGAACAACCCGATCTCGTCGGTGAGATTGCCGAGGTGCTCGAGGTTCACGCCGGAACCCGGCCTGCGTCGTAAGCGACTGGAGCGCCGCGACGGGAGGCCCGCACAACAGAGTGGGTCAGCGAAGTCATGGATGCACCCACCGACGGCCATAGGTAGCTGTGCGCCTTGGATGCAGTCTTGTCGCGCATGCTGCGTCGCAACTCAGGTTCCCTGATGAGTCGGCGCACCGCTTCGGCGATCGCATTCGGGCTCTGGTGCTTGACCAGCATGCCCGTGCCATCGCCGAGGAGTTCGATCGCGTGTGGAAAGTGCGTGGCGATGATCGGCCCACCCGCGACCATCGCCTCGGACAAGACTCCCGAAGTCACCTGCTCGCGAGTGTCGTACGGAAGCAAGTACATGTCCGCTGACGTGATCAACCGTTGCAGTCCGTTGTTGTCGAGGTATCCATCCACGAACTTGACTCGATCGGCTACGCCCATCCTGCGTGCCATCTCGCCCAGTTCGTACCGGTAGCGGTGTCCGTCGCGGGCGACGACCTTCGGGTGGGTCTGCCCGACAACGTAATAGTCCGGCATGGGATCGACATCGCGCAGCAAGGACATCGCCGTGATGCCCCACTCGATCCCCTTGCCTTCACTGAGAAGTCCCCAGGTGAGGATCCGCGGTCGCATACGAACGTTATTCGGCCGAAAGGAACCACGTACATCCGGAGCGCCGTGCGGTATCACGTACGTGCGGTCCTTCCGAACGTCATACGTACGTTCTAGGGCATCAAGCGCCGCGTTCGATAGCAGTACGACCGCATCGGAGGAATGCAACAGTGTCTGCATAATTCCGCGTTGCCGATACGTTGGACGTTCGCTGACCGTATGCAAAATTGTGATGACGGGCACCGTGATACTCGAGAGCAGGTCGAGTACCCCGTCGCCGTCTTCCCCCGGGTAGATGCCAAATTCATGCTGCACGATGACCGCGTCCTGTTGGTTGAGCAAGTGAGCCGACCGTGGAACATCACGACTCGAGGAGTGATCGCCGATGATCAGAGAGGTTTCAGGAGTACGGCTTCCGTCAGCCAGCCGCAAAATCCGCACATCCTGACCCAAGCGATTCATCGCAGAGGAAAGCGATCGCGAGAATGTCGCGATACCGCACTGGGTGGGTGGGTAGGTGCTGACCATGGCGAAGCTCTGCGACATCCGTCATCTCCTTGAGTTGTGGGAACAGGGCTTCACAGTGGAGTAATCGCGGGACTGTCTGGGTGGTCAAAGCCCACCCGTAGTGGTCATTGCACTTTCATGTACGTGTCGCGTAGACGACGACGTTCGCCTGATAGCCACCCTGCGAGCGGTCGTACTCTCCACCGCACGTCAACAGGACGAGATGGTGCGCACTTGTAGTATCGAAAATGTCCTCAGCACTGGAGGCAAAGTCCGACCGCCCAAGTAGGTCAACTGACTCCACCGTGTATTCGACGGTCCTACCAGTCAGATCTCGAACGCCTATCGTGTCGCCACGTTGGACATCAG
>CBFIHB010000018.1:0-21297 GCA_965662415.1 Actinomycetes bacterium
CCTCGGATCCCACGCGCGGTCGACGTTCGTCGTCTTCGTTCGCACTGGCTGTTATTGATCGCAGACTCAGGTACAACCCCAGAATCGGTGTGACCTCCGAGAACTCATCCTCGATCTGCTCAGCCGACACCGATTCTGCAAACTGCATCTGGAGGGATCCCAGTCGTTGAGTACCCACCGAGAGGGGCCAAACGACTGTGGGAAAGAGCAGACCTTCGTGATTCGCCAACCAGGGAAAGTGACTCAGGAGAGCCTCGCGATCGGCATACGTGGCGGGCTCCCCGTTCCGGATGGCATCTACCGAGGGAGAGTGATCCCACAAGGAAAGCCGGCGTAGCGCTCGGACTACATCGTTTACCAGACCGAACGAACCCGCCGCACTCACGCTCCCACTGGAATCAAAGACACTGATCAATGATGTGCGGGGTTGATGCTCTCGGAATGCATCCAGCACGAGGAACTGAGCAACCTCATCCAGTGAAGGCTTGTTCGCAAGAAAGGTCACCAGCGTGATCATGCGGTCCATTGGCTGTCGCACATCGACTCCTTCGTAGTAGTGGTCATGAAAATGTAGAAGCCACAACTTGCTTGGAGCCTTCTCGATGCTCACAGGTTGCTGACAATGACTGCATAGACGATTTGGAAGGCCGCATTCAGTACGGTCGTTTGACAGGCCACCGACTGTGCAATGGCACCTAGTGACCCGGCTCCCACATACCTGGAAGTGCACATTGCTCACATGCCAGCAAGAGCCGCGCCGCAGACACTGTCGATCGTGGTTGCGCTCGCGTGCCTCCTGACAGGTTGCACGCCAACCTCATCGCAAGCCGCGGGCCCCTCACCGATTGCCGATGGTTCCTTACTCGAAAGGAGCAAGGTGACCCTGCTCATCGCGCGCTACGAAGTAGGTGCACCTGCGACAACCACGGCCGGCCGGCCGTGGGGCGCTCAATGTGTTGCCGGCCAGGAACGCGAAAGCCTGAATTTAGGACGCCAGCTCGGTGCGCGTATGCGCGTAGTCCTCATCGATCCCCCAGTGACCACGCGCATCGCTCGAGTCATTGCGCTGCAGATGCAGACATGTCCGAAAATCGAATGGGTCGAAGCGGATGTGATCCCCTTCACAACCCCGTAGAGAGGCCCTCATGCCGGGCTGAGCGGTGTGCTGCGAAGAGCAGTTCGCAGGGGGCGAAATTGGTCAAGACCAGTTCTCGGGACTGCTTAGTCTCGTGTCATGCGCAGGTCATTGGCAGCAATGACTACAGCAGCCCTCATCACACCAGGGCTGGCATCGTCTGCTGCCGTAGCTGACGAACGCCCGAGAACCGAACCCGTGGTCGTCGCGGTGCTCGACACCGGCATTGCAAAGCATCCGCGTCTCGGATGGCGGGTAACCACGATGGGTGTAGGTCGACCGGGAGGGGCAGTGCTGCCCGGGTACGACTTCGTCTCCGACCCGTGGGTCGCAGCCGACGGCGATGGCTGGGACCCCGATCCCAGCGACCGCGGCGATGGTGTCAAACCACGGGAGGCAGCTGAACGCCCCGACTGCCGCTCCAAGGTGAGCACGTGGCATGGGACGAACGTGGCCGGCACCATTGCCGCGCAAGGCGCTGGCAGATGGCCGGACATGGGAATCGCACCGAACGCACGAATCCTTCCGGTGCGAATCATGGGCCGTTGTGGAGGCAATACCGCCGACGTCGCAGCAGGGTTGTTGTGGTCTGTTGGCGAACCGATCCCCGGGGTGCCGGACAATTCTCACCCCGCGCAGATCGTGAATGTATCTCTGAGCGGCGCTGCCGCTCGTTGCCCTCGGCCGCTGCAAACTGCAATCGATATCGCGCGCGAGCGCGGGGCCCTCGTGGTCGCCGCCGCTGGTAGCTCCGCCCGCGACACGGTAGGTGCCACGCCGGCCAACTGCGATGGGGTAATCGTGGTCGGGGCTACCGACAAGTTCGGGAAGCGTTCACCTACGTCGAACTACGGCGCCGAAGTAACGCTCTCCGCTCTCGGTGGTGACATGTCCACGGGTGTACTCGATGGTGTCTACACAGTTACCAACACCGGCCGCTACCGTCCGCGCAAACCCGAAGATGGCTACTACCAGGGATCGAGTGCCGCAGCCGCTCGGGTTGCCGGTGCACTGGCACTCCTGGCCGGCAAGTACCCCGATGCCGACGCAGCCGAGCTCGAAGAGCGATTGCTGATGAGTGTCGACCCCTTCGCACCTGGACGATGCGATCCAAGTGACGGTCAATGTGGGGTGGGCATCATGAATCTGGAACGGATAGTCGCGAGCAGTTGAGATCGGCCGCCCCAGCGGCGCTTTGTCCGGTCAACGACCACTCGGAGACTTGGCGCGCGCATGGCGATGCTTCCACTCTGGTCATGCGCAACCAGCGTCATCATCTAGGAAGGGATCTTGATGAGTCCAACAACCTCTGCTGAAACCTCATTGACCCACACGCGAGACGTGTGGCCTCGCTTCACTGACTGGCTCGACACACTGGTGCCGAGTGATATCAGTTGGCGTACCGGGTTCCCGCATTCGATCCGGATCGAGGAGTTCACGCGCAACGGCAGTTTCATGATCCGCGCGGAACTGCCAGGTATCGATCCGGATAAAGACGTCCACATCAACGTCAAGGACGGCATGCTCACCATCGAGGGCAAACGTGAGGAACACGAGGAATCCGATCAACGCTCGGAGTTCTTCTACGGTCGCTTCATGCGGACATTGAGTCTGCCCTCCGGCACCCACAGCACAGACATCAAGGCCTCTTACCGCGACGGCATCCTCGAGATCACCATTCCAATGAAGGAAACCACGCAACGCGCGGAGAGCATTCCGATCTCACCCGGGTGACCCGAAAGCAGCGACGGCCCGGTGCGTAGCGCACCGGGCCTTCGCTGCATCACAGAATCTATTGCGGAGTCACCATGAGTCGGGCGTCGATCTCGACCACCAGATCACTGACCGAGCCGATTCCCGGGATCGGGATGTTAACGGTGCCGAATTCCGCGTTTCCGACTATTTCGATCTCCGACATCGCATCCCAGTCCTCATCCACCGGAGAAACAGATAGTTCGATCTCTACATCGACGTTTCCGGCCTTGGCGGGTCCGCGCACAATGGTCTGGGCGCTGCTGCGCCCGCCCTTGCCCGCATAGATCAGATCGTGAGCCCGGTATCCGGCGATGAAGGCACGCGCCGCGTGTTCGGTAAGGAAGTTGCCCGTCTTCATCTTGTCGAGCGCGACCGTCAGGTCCAAGGAGATGTGCGCTGCGGAGAGCATGAGTTGCCCGCTGCGCACCGGGGCTGAGACGTCGAGATCCATCAAACCCGAGCCCGAACCATTGCGAAGGCGAACATCGCCGCCATCCATCTGCCCGATCACCCAAACCTGCTTCATGGACGTACTGTGCCAAATGCCTTCCGCCGTCAGAACTACCCGGCACCATTCCGCCATGACGACCAGCAGGCGCTTCTCCCCACCGGCCGGCTCGTGGCGCTCTCACCGAAGCAGTCTTCGCGGTAGTGATCGTTCTACTGACCTCCGGGCGGGCGGAGAATCCGATTGCGGAAGCCATTGGCCGCCGACGCTGGGACTGCGGGAATGACGAAGGGCGGCCCCTTGTGGGAGCCGCCCTTCGTGTGAAAGGGGTTGAGTTCGGGACTTCTAGAAGTCCATGCCACCCATGTCGCCGCCACCAGCCGGCATTGCCGGAGCAGGCTCCGGCTTGTCGGCCACGACAGCCTCGGTGGTCAAGAACAATCCGGCAATCGATGCCGCGTTCTGCAGCGCCGAGCGGGTCACCTTGGCCGGATCGATGATGCCGGCCTTAACCATGTCGACGTACTCGCCGGTGGCAGCGTTGAGGCCTTCACCCGCGGGCAGTTCGCGCACCTTTTCCACGATCACGCCACCCTCGAGGCCAGCGTTCTCGGCGATCTGCTTCAGCGGAGCGGTAACCGATAGGCGAACGATGTTCGCACCCACGGCCTGCTCGTCGATCAGGCCAAGCGCCTCGATCTTGGAATCAGCGGCCTTCATCGCCTGGATGAGTGCAACTCCACCGCCGGGCACGATGCCCTCCTCGACGGCTGCCTTCGCGTTGCGAACGGCGTCCTCGATGCGGTGCTTGCGCTCCTTGAGCTCGACCTCGGTGGCGGCACCGACCTTGATGACCGCAACGCCGCCGGCCAGCTTGGCCAAGCGCTCTTGCAGCTTCTCGCGGTCGTAGTCGCTATCGGAGTTATCGATCTCGGTGCGGATCTGGTTGACGCGACCTTGGATCTGGTCTGCGTCGCCAGCACCCTCGACGATGGTGGTCTCGTCCTTCGTGACAACAACCTTGCGGGCGCGGCCGAGCAGGTCGAGGGTCGCGTTCTCGAGCTTGAGACCGACTTCCTCGGAGATGACCTGGCCACCGGTCAGGATCGCGATGTCCTGCAGCATGGCCTTGCGGCGGTCGCCGAAGCCCGGCGCCTTGACCGCAACGGAGCGGAAGGTGCCGCGGATCTTGTTGACCACGAGGGTGGCCAGGGCCTCGCCCTCGAGATCCTCAGCGATGATCGCCAGCGGCTTGCCGGACTGCATGACCTTCTCCAGGACCGGAACGAGATCCTTCACCGCGGAGATCTTCGAGTTCACGATGAGGACGTACGGATCCTCGAGCTCGGTCTCCATCCGCTCGGTGTCGGTCACGAAGTACGGCGAGATGTATCCCTTGTCGAAGCGCATACCCTCGGTGAGTTCGAGTTCCAGACCGAAGGTCTGGCTTTCCTCGACGGTAATGACGCCTTCCTTGCCGACCTTGTCCATCGCCTCGGCGATGAGCTCGCCAACCTCGGCGTCGCCACCGGCCGAAATGGCCGCGGTGGACGCGATCTGCTCTTTGGTCTCGACGTCCTTGGCCATCGACAGCAGCTCATCGGCTACGACGTCGACGGCCTTCTCGATACCGCGCTTGAGGCCCATCGGGTTCGCGCCGGCTGCGACGTTACGCAGACCTTCGCGGACCAGTGCCTGAGCCAGCACGGTCGCGGTGGTGGTGCCGTCGCCAGCGACATCGTCGGTCTTCTTGGCGACCTCTTTGACGAGCTCGGCACCGATCTTCTCGTAGGGATCCTCGAGCTCGATCTCCTTGGCGATGGAAACGCCGTCGTTGGTGATCGTGGGGGCGCCCCACTTCTTCTCAAGAACGACGTTGCGGCCCTTGGGGCCCAGGGTGACCTTCACGGCGTCGGCGAGCACGTTCATGCCGCGCTCAAGCGACCGCCGGGCCTCCTCGTCGAATGCAATCATCTTTGACATGGGGGTGTGTTCCTCCGGAACGTCCGAGTGGAAAATTGTCACTCTCGGGTGTCGAGTGCTAAGGGAAAAGTTAGCACTCACCCCTGGAGAGTGCAAATCTGTGGATCAGCCCGGAGCCCCCGGGCGCGGTGCTAGCGGCCGGTGACCTCGATGCCCAGCCGTCGAGCAGAGCGCGCCCGCTGCCGGGCCGCCCGCATCCGGCGCAGCCGCTTCACCAGCATGGGGTCGAAAGACATGGCCTCGGGACGGTCGATCAGGTTGTTGATGATCTGGTAATACCGGGTGGAACTCATGTCGAACAGATCTCGGATGGCCTGCTCCTTGGCCCCGGCGTACTTCCACCACTGACGCTCGAACTCCAGGATCTGGCGTTCACGTTCGCTCAAGGCTTCCCCTGCCGCTTCGGACTCGAGGCGGGCAGCATCCATGCCGTACTCCTTCGCAGTCAACCCGAACGTTCAGTTATCGGGCTGGTGGTCGCAGGTGGGTTTCCGAGGGGAAGGTGGAGGACATCGTATGCCGTGAATACCACCGGTGTCATTTACCTACGCCGACGACGCTGGCCGCTGCGCAAGATCACCCAACTGAATCCATAACCCAGGCCGTTGGTGGCCCAGTGCAGACCCATGGGTGCGATCACGCTGCCCGAGACGATCCGCATCAGCGCAAAGATCACACCCGCCACAGTGGTAGTCAGCACGCTCCCGAGTACGGCAAGGACGTTGCCGCGCCGTCCTGATCCAACGACGGATCCGAGCGCCGGGTTCTTCTCGTGAGTGCCGATGCTCGGCAACACGTGCCAGATCCCGAACAACAAGGCGGATATCGCGATTGCCCACCCAACCCCGAATCGACGAGCGAGCATCGAGAACAACACCGCTCGGAAGGCGATCTCCTCCAACAGCACCGTGCCGAACGGCACTTCCACGAGTGCTTGGAAAGCCAGTCGTCCCCCGGACAGCGCCCCGATGCTCTCGTCCTGGAAGGCCTTGCGCGTCTTTCGGAACACACTGCCGATCACGTAGATCGCGGTCACCAGGCCGATGGACGCTGCCGCCCAGATGAAGCCCGAGAGGAAGAACGTCCATCCCAAGCCCATGTCCGTGAAGGAGTTGCCGTCCAAGAGCCCGATCGCAATCAGGATCACTGAACCGGCGAAAGCCCACAACAGGTAGTGCGATTGAGGTGCGACTCGGTTGTTGACGATATTGATGATCACGATGGCGGCGATGACGACAAGAAGTGGCCACCACGGCAGGCCCGGTTGGTACTCCGGGACGTGCCAACCGATCACCAGCCCACGACCCTTCGGCGTCCGGCGGTCAGGACGCGGACCGCACCCACGAGATTACTTCCCATCCATGGGACGGGTCAGCGCCTCAACCGGCTCCAGCACAACTCGGTATCGTGAGGCGCCCGCCCCTGTAGCTCAGTGGTAGAGCAACCGCCTTGTAAGCGGTAGGTCGTCAGTTCAATCCTGACCGGGGGCTCGTTTCTCCTACGGGCGTCCTTGCGTCGGTTATCGCTTCGACAGTCCGCTCGGCTGCCGCCAAAGCCCCCTCGATGTGACCGGCGAAGGCGTGCGCCGTCTCGGTCGATGACCAATGGAGACGACCTTCCAAGGCTGCTTGTTGATAGACCGGGTGGCCGAACATGCCGTACTCCGGCGATCCACCTGCACTGGGCGCCGCAGTCCACTTCTCTTGGCTCCAGTCCTGGATGAGCAATTCGGTTGGGTTTGCGGCACGAGGGCCAAACATCCGAATGAGTTGTTCGCGGATGTCCGAATCGATTTCGGTGTGCATGGAAGCGGCACGGGCGAAGCCGAACAAGGCAGCTGGCTGGCCAACAGGTCCGGACATGTCGTGGATCTCCGCAAGCGGGCCACGCCTGCTCATCGCCGCGCCGGCGAAACCTTCGGCTCGCCAGAAGGGCTCGTCGTAACGCGCGACCACCTTCACCGAATCCCCCATCCAAATCGGCGTGCGAGCGGCGACATTGATGAGGTCATGCGGTAGCGATCTCGGGAGTTCGATCGCGTGTACCGCTAGTGCTGGCGGCAACGCGATCACCACATGGTCGGCTCGCCATTCCTGATCGACGGTGACAACCGTGAGGTCGCTAGTTATTCGTTGCACCGGCTGCTCCAGTTGGAGGACCCCTGCCGGCAGTTCGTCGGCGAGCGTCGCCGCGAGGGTCGCGGTTCCACCCACGAGACGATGTGCGGGCACGTCGATCGGGTTGCCCGGGTATCGCTGAACACCGGCGAGGTCGTCGATGATCGCGTCGCCGTCTCGAAATTGATCGAATACCTCGATGCCCAAGCGATGCGCGAGAGCTTGCACACGATGCTCCCCGGGCCAGAACCACGAGGCACCGAGATCGAGCGGTGATCCCAACAGGCGTCCACCCACGCGATTGCGTGCCTCCAGGACCGTCACGTCATGGCCCGCGCTGAGCAAATGATCGGCAACCGACAATCCACTGATGCCAGCGCCGACAACTACGGCCGTGACAGCCATGCACCCACCCGCATGCTGGCAGTGTTCCACGGCCGATCGCCCCGCCCGTAGGCCATGGCAGGCTCGCCTCGTGCAGATGACCGGGGTCGCCGACCAACCCCAACTTGCTTTTCTGCCCTGGAACTCCCCCTTGGAGACCTGGCCCGCGGACGTGGTGGTCGCCTTGCCCCGCGGTATCTCTCGGCACGTCGTGCGCTTCGTACGGATCGAGGGTGCCGTCTATGCGATCAAGGAAGTCGAGTTCGAACTCGCTGCGCGCGAGTACAGACTGCTGACGGATCTACACCGTCGTGACATTCCCGCAGTCGAACCCGTTGCCGTTGTCACAGACCGAGTAGACACCTCCGGCCAACCGCTTCCCGCGGCGCTCATTACTCGGCACTTGCAGTACTCCCTGCCCTATCGCGCGCTGTTCTCCTCAACCCTCCGCGCCGAGACCGCCGAACGCCTCCTCGATGCCCTCGCGGTTCTGCTGGTGCAACTGCACCTCGCTGGGTTTTCGTGGAATGACTGCTCGTTGTCCAACACCTTGTTCCGTCGCGATGCAGGAGCCTTCGCGGCGTATCTCGTCGACGCCGAGACCGGTGAATTGCATGGTGCCCTCACCACGGGTCAACGCACCTACGATTTGGAGACCGCTGCCACCAACGTGGCAGGTGAGTTGATGGACTTGCAGGCAGGTAATCGACTGCAAGAGGACATCGATCCGATCGTCATCGGAGTCAGCTTGCGTACCCGATACGACGCGCTGTGGGATGCAATCACCGCACCGATCGAGTTCACCCGTGACGATCGTTACCCGCTTGAGGCGCGCATCAGATCGCTCAACGAACTCGGTTTTGATTTCGCAGAACTGCAAGTAGTGACCGATTCCGATGGCGAGCGCATGATCGTCCAACCGAAAGTGGTTGACTCCGGTCACCACTCACGCCGGCTCATCCGGCTAACCGGGTTGGACGTCGAGGAGAATCAGGCCCGCCGTCTGCTGAACGATCTCGACTCCTACCGCGTGAAGATAGGCCTGACGCCGGAGGATGAGGAGTTCGCCGCACACAGGTGGGTCTCCGAGCGGTTCGAAACGGCGATGGCGGAAGTGCCGGTCGACCTGCGTTCGCGCATGGAACCGGCGGAGGTATTCCACGAGATCCTCGAGCACCGCTGGTACCTCTCGGAGCAAGCCGGGCACAGTGTCGCCTTCATCGACGCAGTACGCAGCTATATCGGCACCGTGCTGGTCGCGAAGCCGGACGAGCGCTCGGTGATCGGTGCGCGCACCGGCGAGCCAGGCGACGCAACCGAGGAGTTACGCATCATCGTCTCCACCGAGGACCCCTAGCTCCTGCACTATGTTCCGCTCATGGACCTCGAGCAGGAAATCCTCAGCCTGCTCGTCATCGGCGTCATTTCCGCAGCGGTGCCCTTCATCATCGCCCTGACGAGGATCAAGGTGGCCGGGGCGGTGCTGCTCATCGGACTCGGCATCGTCTTCGGACCGCAGGCGCTCGGCTTGATCCAGATAGACGCCGCGATCGATCTACTCGCTGAACTCGGCCTGGGCATGTTGTTCTTCCTTGCCGGCCTGGAGCTCGAAGGTCGAGTGCTGCGCGGGACCAGCGGCAAACTAGCCATCTCCGGCTGGTTGGTGTCCATGGCTTTGGCGCTGCTCGTGGTCGGGGCCCTGTTCCTCACCGGACTGGTCCAGGACTACCTGGCAGTCGCCGTCGCCCTAACCTCCACCGCCTTGGGCACCTTGCTTCCGCAACTACGCGACAGTGGGATTTTGAAGACTTCGCTCGGCCGCTTCTTCATGGGAGCCGGAGCCGTCGGTGAACTCGGGCCGCTCATCGCAATCTCGGTCCTCCTGGGAACCCAGAACTCCTTCGTAGCCTTGGCGACTTTGCTGGTCTTCGGCCTCATCGCAGTCATTCTCGGCGTGATCCCACGCAAATTCACAAACGACAAAGTCGCACAGTTCATCGAAAGCGGACACCGCTCGAGCTCCCAGACCGGCGTTCGACTGGCGATGCTGATGCTGATCGGACTGCTTGCCTTGGCAGGCCAATTCGGATACGACGTCGTGCTCGGCGCATTCATCGCAGGCATCATCGTGCGCCGATACGTGCCGCACAGCAAGGAATCCGCAGTGGAGATGCGGATCGAGGCAATCGCCTTCGGCTTCTTCATTCCGCTGTTCTTCGTGGTGTCCGGCGCCCGACTCGATGTGCAATCCATCATCGACAACCCGCTGCCGATGTTTATCTTCTTCTTCCTCTTGGCGGTTGTGCGCGGACTACCCCAGTTCGTGCTCTACCGCTCGGCGATACCCGATCCCTGGCAACGGGCACGATTCGCCTCCTTGGTGGCCACCGGACTACCGATCATCGTTGCCGTCACCACGATCCACGTGGAGTTGGGCCTGATGACCGAAGCTGGGGCCGCCGCGATGGTCGGCGCCGGGGCGTTGTCGGTCTTGGTATTCCCGGCGTTCGCCCAATGGTGCGATCGGAAGTCGCCCGCACCGATGACTAACGTCGACTGAACACCGAGTTCAAGGCGATTCCAGCGGCAACGCTCGCATTCAGCGATTCCTGCTGATGCACCATAGGAATTGACACCAAGAAGTCGCAAGTCTGGGAGACCAGGCGCGATATGCCCTCTCCTTCCGAACCGATAACGATGACCACCTTGTCGGTAATGACGTCCTGGTCGATGTCGTCGAAAGACAGATCGGCCTGTCCATCCAGTCCGATCGACATCCAACCCTGGTCGTGCAAGGTCTCCAGGGCTGCGCGCAGGTTGGTGACTCGTGCCACCGGTAGGCGCGAAAGCGCACCGGCCGACGCCTTCCATGCTGAGGCAGTGATGCCGGCGGATCGACGCGAGGGAAGCACGAGCCCCGACGTACCGAAAGCAGCAGCCGATCGTGCGATCGCACCCACGTTGTGGGTATCGGTGATGCCGTCCAGCATGACCAGCAGATTGCCGGTGGCGACGTCGTCGAGGTGCGCGTACTCGTACTCATCGATCGCCAGGACGAGTCCTTGGTGATTACCGTGGTGGGCGAGTTCGTCCAGATCGGCTCGCGCGCCTTCGAAGACCGGGACCTGGGCCTGCTGTGCAAGGGCGATGGATTCCCGCCAACGGTCATCGGGTTCTGCGCGGACCTGCAGGTACAAGGCGGTGGCCGGGACCCCGGCGCGTAGTGCCTCGAGCACCGGGTTGCGGCCGATCACCACATCACCGCCCGCCGAGCGAGTCGGCTTCGGCTTCCCTTCCGCTTGGCGTCGAGCCTGCTTCGCTGCAGGGTGGTGGGCCCGCTCCTTTGCCTTGGGAGTGGGTCCCTTGCCCTTGAGCCCAGCGCGACGCTGACCACCCGAGCCGGTGACCGCTCCCTTCTTCTTCGCGCCCTTGCGCATCGCACCCTTGCGCTGGGAGTTACCTGCCATCGGCCTGCTCACTCACACTCCAGCGAGGCCCGGCGGGGGTGTCTTCAATGACGATGCCGGTCGCAGATAGTTGATCGCGGATCGCATCGGCCGCCGCATAGTCCTTACGCTCCCGCGCTGCCTGCCGTTGATCGAGGGCGACGCGCACGAGATCGTCCACTACGTCGACGAGCCGGTCACCCGTTCGCCCGACCATCCAGTTCTCAGCGAGCGGATTGAGGCCGAGGGCGTCCAGCATGGACACGACCGACACCAGATGCATTTGAGCGGCCTCACGATCACCAGCCGCGAGTGCCGTGTTCCCGTCGCGAACCACCCCGTGGATCACCGCGATGGCTTGCGGGGTGTTGATGTCGTCGTCCATGGCCTCATCGAAAGCAGGTGCACGGGCACTGCCATCGACCAAGACCTCCTCGATGCCGAGGAACTCGATCGCACGGACGATGAACCCTTCTATGCGTTGGAAACCCTGACCGGCATCGGTGACCATCTCGTCGGAGAACTCCAACGTTGAGCGGTAGTGCGCACCGGCGAGGTAGTAGCGCAATTCGATCGGACGCACCCGTTGCACGACCTCGGAGACGAGCAGTGAGTTGCCCAGCGACTTGCTCATCTTCTCTCCGGCCGTGGTGACCCATGCGTTATGCAGCCAGTAGTTGGCGAAGCCATCGCCGGCGCACTTCGACTGCGCGATCTCGTTCTCGTGGTGGGGGAACACCAGGTCCAACCCGCCACCGTGAATATCGAAGCTCTCGCCAAGATACTTGTGGGCCATCGCCGAGCATTCGATATGCCAACCCGGGCGACCGGGGCCCCAGGGGGTGTCCCAGGAAGGCTCACCCTCCTTGGCGCCCTTCCACATCGCGAAGTCCAGTGGATCCCGCTTGGCACGAGCCTGCTCGTCCTCGGCGGCGAGCATGTCGTCGGGCTTTTGCCCGCTCAACGATCCGTAGTCCGAGTAGGCGCGGACATCGAAGTAGACGTCACCATTCGCGGCATACCCGAAGCCGGCATCGACCAGCCGCTGCATCAGCGCGACCATTTCCGGGATATGGCCAGTGGCGCGTGGTTCGTACGTGGGCGGCAGGCACCCGAGAACGTCGTAAGCCCAGGTGAACGCGCGCTCATTGCGCATCGCCACCACCCAGTAGGGCACGTCCTCGTGGCCGGCGTTGTGCAGGATCTTGTCGTCGATATCGGTGACGTTGCGGATGAAGGTGACGTCGTAGCCGCGCTCAGTCAGCCAGCGCCGCACTATGTCGAACGCCACTCCGCTACGGATGTGCCCAACGTGTGGAGGTCCTTGGACGGTGGCCCCGCACACGTACATGCCGACTCGGCCGTCGACAACAGGGACGAAATCTCGGACGCTGCGGGTTGCGGTGTCGTGGAGGCGAATCGGCACGGGCCGACAGTACCGGGATCGATCAGTGGACGAGGGCGACGGCAATCGCGGCGACACCTTCACCCCGACCGGTCAGTCCGAGGCCGTCGGTGGTGGTACCCGAGACACTCACCGGAGCGCCGAGCGCTGCGGACAGGACATCTTGCGCCTCCTGACGTCGCGTTCCGATTCTTGGACGATTACCGATCACTTGTACCGATGCGTTGACGATCGTGAACCCACCAGTGCGCACCGTGGCAGCAGCATGCGTGATCAACGAGATACCGGACGCGTCAGCCCATTGCGGGTCATCGGTCCCGACCAGCGAGCCCAGATCACCGAGGCCAGCTGCAGACAGAACGGCGTCGCAGATCGCATGCGTAGCCACATCGGCATCGGAGTGACCGGACAGGCCTTCCTCGCCCTCCCAGAGCAACCCCGCCATCCACATAGGTCGACCCGTGGCATAGGCATGGACATCCGTCCCTACGCCGACCCGCATGCCCGATTGCCCGTTGTCCATCGCCTCTACCGAACCCGTCGCTTCGCGATAACTGCCTCGGCGAGCACGATGTCCATCGGCCTGGTGACCTTGAAGGATTCTTCGTGACCTTCGACCGCATG
This sequence comes from Actinomycetes bacterium, assembly GCA_965662415.1. GTDB lineage: Bacteria > Actinomycetota > Actinomycetes > S36-B12 > S36-B12 > S36-B12. Next base: position 13,298 of record CBFIHB010000018.1, read on the forward strand.
TAACGGTATTCCGAGCGACTCGACCATGCCGGCATCGTCGGTCACTGAATCATCGACCTCTGCATGGGCCCGCTGAAGTATGGAGCGCTGAAAACCCTGTGGCGTCTGCACGGCACGGAGCTGATCTCGCGGGACGGTACCGGTAATGGATCCGGCCGAATCGACCGAACGAATCGTGTCCACCAGCGGCAGGACGGGGATCACCGCCTCGTGGCCCTCGCGCACCGCGGCAGCCACGCACGAGACCACTTCGACAGGGACGAGTGGGCGTGCGGCGTCATGGACCAGAACTACGTCCACATCGTCGGGAAGGTTGATCAGCGCGCGGGCCACTGATTCCGCACGGGTGTCACCACCAGCGACGACGATCACATCCGCGCCGATCTCCGAGCCGATCAGCAGCGAACGGACCTGCTCGACGTTCTCGGAAGGTGCGGCAACGACGACGAAATCCACCAACGGACTCGCGGCTAGTGCCTTGACCGCGTGCACGAGTATCGGGGTACCGGCAATCTCACGGAGCGCCTTTGGGGCCCCGGGGCCGAGGCGCTCACCGCGGCCGGCCGCAGGCACCAAGGCCGCGACCCGCCCGGATGGGGACGGGTCGGTCATCGAGGTGCGTTCGTCAGGAAGCCAGGACTTCGTCGAGGATGGCCTCGGCCTTGTCCTCGTCGGTCTTCTCGGCCAGCGCCAACTCGCTCACCAGGATCTGGCGGGCCTTGGCAAGCATCCGCTTCTCGCCGGCGGACAAACCGCGCTCCTGCTCGCGACGGAACAGGTCGCGGACCACTTCGGCAACCTTGATGACATCGCCGGAGGCGAGCTTCTCGAGGTTGGCCTTGTAGCGCCGGGACCAGTTAGTGGGCTCCTCGGTGTAGGGCTGGCGCAGGACGCTGAAGACCTTGTCCAGGCCCTCGGCGTTCACAACATCACGAACACCCACCAGGTCGACGTTGTCGGCTGGTACCCGGACCGTCAGATCGCCTTGGGCGACCCGCAGTACGAGGTACTCGCGATCCTCTCCTTTGATCTTGCGCATCTCCACGGATTCGATGACTGCTGCTCCGTGGTGCGGGTAGACGACCGTGTCTCCGACGTTGAATGCCATTGGCAAGAACCCCTTTCCGGATTGCGAATTCTATCACCGACCCCTCGACCGTTAGTCTGTGGCTGTGCGCACGCCAAAATCCCAACGACGTCCTCTTGCGTTCCTCGCCGCGTCTCTCGCGGCCGCCACACTCGTCTTGACCGGGTGCTTCAACGGCCCCGCCGCCATGACAACGGTGCAATCCGAGGACCTCACCGGCAACGGTGTCCAAGCCCAGGTGGGCAATATCCGGGCCGAGAACCTCACCTTGGTCCTGGGACCGGAGGGCTCGTCGAGCGCCACACTGATCACGCGCATCGTCAACGGCAACCAGGACGAAAGTGACCGCCTGATCGGCGTTCAGATCGCCGGCATCCCGGCATACGTCACCGGCGATGCGGTCGAATTCCTTCCCGGCGCCTCTATCGGCTTCGGCTTCGAATCCGACCTGTGGATCAACTCCTACGACTTCCGCGCCGCCTCGAGCACCTACGTGCCCGTCGCGTTGCAGTTCGAGCGATCGGGTATCGCTCGGGCGGATGTGCTGGTTGTTCCCCCGCTTGGCTACTACGACGGCATCGAACCGGTTCCACCCGCCGCGTAACGACTGGCGGCTGACCCAAGACCTGCGCCGGGCCCTACTAGGCGTCGAACTTGTAGCCGAGGCCGCGAACGGTCACCAGGTGAACAGGGTGCGCCGGATCCTCCTCGACCTTCGCCCGAAGCCGCTTGACGTGCACGTCCAGCGTCTTGGTGTCCCCCACGTAATCCGAACCCCACACGCGATCGATCAACTGCGCACGGGTGAGCACCCGGCCAGCGTTGCGGACCAGGATCTCCAGCAGATCGAACTCCTTCAGCGGCATCGTCACCTGCTCACCGCGAACGGTCACCACATGACGCTCAACATCCATACGTACCGGTCCGGCCTCGACGGCAGCGGGCAGCAACTCCTCGAGATCCCCGTGCCGACGCAACACTGCGCGAAGACGTGCGAGCAGCTCCCTGGAAGAGAAGGGCTTGGTGACGTAATCGTCAGCGCCTAGTTCGAGCCCGACCACTTTGTCGACTTCACCGTCCTTCGCGGTCAACATGATGATCGGTACCTGAGAGCGAGTGCGGATCTGACGGCACACCTCGGTGCCGGGCAACCCGGGCAACATCAAGTCCAAGAGCACCAGGTCCGGGCCGACCTGTTCGAACTGATCGATCGCTGAATTTCCGTCCGCCGCCACAACTACCTCGTAGCCTTCCCGCTCGAGCATGTATGTCAATGCTTCGGAGAAAGACTCTTCGTCTTCGACGACCAGCACGCGGGTCATGGGCGTCCTCCCTGATCCGGAATCGCGACGATATCCACTTCGAACTCCTGCGGTTCGCGAGACGGCCCAGTTTGCGGATCGTAGGCCGGCAGACGCAACGTGAATGTCGAACCGGTGCTTACTTCCGACCACACAGTGCACTCACCGCCATGGTTTTGACACACATGCTTCACGATGGCTAACCCAAGTCCCGTTCCACCAGTACCACGGGAGCGCGCAGGGTCCACCCGATAGAAGCGCTCAAAGATCCGGTCAAGATCGTGGCCGGGGATTCCGATGCCCTGGTCCTTGACTGCGATCTCGACGATCCCCTCACTGACCTTCGAGGAGACCGCAACTCGGGTGCCGTTGGGTGAATACACGATCGCATTGGTCATCAGATTTCGAAGGGCGGTTAGCAGTTGACCGCGATCTCCGTACATCTCGGCACCATTGTCCGGACCACGCACCAGTTCGATCTCGTGACTCGTAGCCAGCGTGCGTACTTCATCCATCGCTCGGTTGATGAGTTCGTCGACGCTCACCACTTCTGCGCGAGTCATCGGATCGTCGCTTTGCAGTCGCGATAGATCTATGACGTCTTGGATGAGCGAACTCAACCGAGAGGCCTCCATCTGCATTCTTTCCGCGAAGTGACGCACCTGATCGGGATCGTCCGCGGCCGAGAGGACCGTCTCGGCAAGCAGGGACAGCGCACCGACTGGCGTCTTCAACTCATGGCTCACGTTCGCCACGAAATCCCGGCGCACCGCATCGACTCGACGCTCCTCCGCGAGATCGTCGATGAGCACCAGTAACGCGCCGGTCCCAAGGGCAGCGGCTCGCACCCGCAGTTCGAGCAGTTCACGTCCGAGCGGGGGGCGGCGTACGCGCATCTCCTGCTCGCGGGCATTCCCGTCCTCGCTGACCCTCTCCACCAACCGAGCGATATCGGGGATCGTCAGCGCGCTCCGGTTCACCAAGCCCAGGGCGAGTGCCCGCGAACTCGCTCGCAGGACGGCGCCGTCGGGGGCCATCACGATGGACGCCGACGGCAGCACTGACAGCACTCGGATGACCTCGTCGGGGACGGCCGGGCGGATCTCGGTGCCGCGTCCCGTGACGGAGGGGTCCGTCTCCGTGCGTCGTCGTAGTGCCACGCGGGCAGGATAGAGGCGCGAGCAGGTCCGGTCCTCACCCAAGTGGCGCGCCGAGAACATGATTGGCCGAGCGTTCACCTGATGTTCCAAACTTTCACCGATTAGTCGTTTTTCGTTCATGTTGTGGACGGGGAGTGGGCATTCGGGCGCGTACCCTTGGGTATTAACCCGTTCCCGACGTCAGGACCACAGGCGATGCGAGCCGCGTATTACGAGCAACTAGATCGCGTGAACGACGATCTGGTGGAAATGACCCGTTTGGTCGGTTCTGCCATGAATCGGGCTACCCAGTCGCTGCTGGATGCCGATCTTCCACTGGCCGAGGCCGTCATCGACTTCGACGCCAAGGTGGACACCCTGGCCAGCGACGTTGAGGAGCGCTGCTACGAACTCGTAGCCCTGCAGCAGCCCGTCGCCACAGATTTGCGGGTAGTCATCGGCGCCTTACGTATTGCTAGCTCGCTGGAGCGGATGGGTGACCTCGCCGAGCACGTGGCCAAGCAGGCGCGAATGCGCTTTCCCAAAGTGGCCGTGCCACAGGAATTGCGTGCGACCTTCGCCGAGATGGGCGCACTCGCCGAAGCGATCGTGTCCAAGACCGGCTCGGTCATCGCGACCAAGGACGTCAGTTTGTGCACCGACATCGCCCAACATGACGAGCAGATGGACAGGCTGCACCGAGAACTCTTCACCATCGTGTTGTCGCCCTCATGGAAATACGGCGTCGAGGAGGCAATCGACGTCACCTTGCTTTCGCGCTACTACGAGCGCTACGCCGATCACGCAGTCTCGGTCTCCAAGCGGGTCGTCACCATCGTGACCGGCGAGCCGTACGTCGCCGTCTCCCTCGAGGAGCAAGCCGGCAGCTGACCGGGGCACGCTGACTCCCGACTCGGGGGTACGGGACACTAGTGCGATGTCCGTCGTTCGCCCCTTGGCCACAGCGCCACGTGGTCCGCGGCCCACACGGGTGGCAATGCTGTCCATCCACACCTCTCCCTTGGACCAACCGGGAACAGGCGATGCCGGGGGAATGAACGTCTACGTGGTGGAAACCGCCCGGCGGCTTGCGGAAGCGGGCACCGAAGTCGAGATATTCACGCGCGGCACGTCCTCGAAGCTGCAGTCCGTAGTCGACCTGGCACCCGGCGTACTCGTACGTCACATCACCGCTGGTCCATTCGAGGGTTTGGTCAAGAACGATCTTCCGGGCCAGCTTTGCGCCGTAACCGCAGGCGTGATGCGCATCGAAGCGAGCCGCCCGGAGGGTTGGTACGACCTCATTCATTCGCACTACTGGCTCAGTGGACAAGTCGGCTGGCTCGCGTCGGAGCGCTGGCGCGTGCCGCTCGTGCATTCGATGCACACCATGGCAAAGGTGAAGAACGCCGAACTCGCTGATGGAGACACCCCAGAACCCGAGATTCGCGTGATCGGTGAGGAGCAGGTGGTCGAAGCCGCGAGCCGCCTCACTGCCAACACTGCGGCCGAAGCCCGTCAGTTGATCGACCTCTACGGAGCCGACCCGCAGCGGGTGGACGTCATCCATCCGGGGGTCGACCTTGACGTCTTCACGCCGGGAGATCGAACACGCGCGCGCGCAAAGTTCGGATTCCAAGACGATGAGAACGTTGTGCTGTTCGTCGGCCGCATCCAACCGCTCAAGGCTCCGGACATACTGGTCCGCGCCGTTGCACAGTTGATCGACAAGCGACCTGACGAACGCAGTCGCATCCGGGTCGCGATCTGCGGTGGTCCGTCCGGATCGGGGCTCGACCGACCACACGCTCTCGAGGAATTGGCTGGCGAGCTGGGGATCGGTGACCGTATCGATTTCCTTGCACCCACGTCGCGTGAGGATCTCGCCGATCTGTACCGGGCCGCCGATGTCACGGTTGTTCCGTCCTACTCCGAATCCTTCGGACTTGTTGCGATCGAATCACAAGCGTGCGGAACCCCGGTTATCGCCGCGGCGGTAGGTGGACTCCCCACCGCAGTAGGTGATGGTGGGATTCTCGTGGACAGCCATGATCCGCTCGATTTCGCGGAAGCGATCGAACGAGTTGTCACCGATACCGATCTTCGACGTTCTCTATCGGTGCGGGCCGCCGAGCACGCGAAGTCATTCGGGTGGGAAGCGACCACCGAGGGGCTGCTCCAGACCTACCGCCAGGCGCTCCTTCAAGCACCATCGTCCGCCGCCGCTTTCGTTACCTGACGCGTCATCGATATGAGTGCGGGCGAGCAGGCACAGTCCATCCTTCGGGGGTTCCTCGACGAACACGGGTTGGCACACGAACCGATCGATGGGAATTCCATCGCCGTTGTCGTGCCCGGCGAAAAGAAGTTGCAGACCACGGCTTCCTTCGCTTTCGGTGAGGCCACCATGACAGTGAATGCCTTCGTCATCCGCCATCCCGATGAGAACGAAGTGGGCGTTTACCGCTGGTTACTTGAGCGCAATAAGCGGATGTATGGACTGGCCTACAGCATCGACCATCTCGGAGATGTCTATCTGACCGGTCGGTTCCCACTTGACTCGGTCGACGATGCCGAACTCGATCGGATTTTCGGTGCGATCACCGAGTACTCCGACGGCGCCTTCAATCTGCTGCTCGAACTGGGATTCGCTACATCGATTCGCAAGGAATGGGACTGGCGCAAGGGTGCGGGACTACCTACCGACAACCTCAACGCCTTCCGGCATCTGATCGATGATTCGGCGGACGCGCCAGACGGCGAATCCTGATCGGGCAGGATGGTCGCATGGACGCCGCCCCCTACACGCTAATCCTGTTGCGCCATGGCGAGAGCACGTGGAACGCCGAGAACCTTTTCACCGGATGGGTTGACGTCGATCTCACCGACAAGGGCCGGCAGGAAGCGATCCGCGGTGGGGAACTCCTCGCCGACAGTGGTGTGCTGCCCGATGTCGTGCATACCTCGCTCCTCACTCGCGCTATCCGCACCAGCCAACTGGCACTCGAAGCCGCAGATCGCATGTGGATACCGGTACGGCGTAGTTGGCGCCTGAATGAACGCCACTACGGGGCACTCCAGGGCAAGAACAAGAAGCAGACCCTCGAGGAATTCGGTGAGGAGCAATTCATGCTCTGGCGGCGAAGCTACGACGTGCCTCCGCCACCGATCGCACCCGATGATCCGTACGCGCAGACGTACGATCCGCGCTACGCGGCTCTGCCACCTGATGCCCGACCAACCACCGAGTGTTTGGCCGATGTGGTCTATCGGTTGATGCCCTACTGGCAGGACGAGGTGGTCGCCCGCGACCTTCGAATGGGACGCACCGTGCTGATCGCCGCGCACGGCAACTCACTGCGGGCGCTGGTCAAGCACCTCGATGGCATATCCGATGCAGACATCGCAGGTCTCAACATCCCGACCGGTATTCCCCTGGTGTATCGCCTCGATGCCGATCTTCGTCCGATCGTGCCCGGGGGTGAGTACCTCGATCCCGAGGCTGCCGCCAGCGCCGCCGCAGCTGTCGCGGCCCAAGGGAAGGGATAGTCCCGCACTATGTCCGCAGGCCACCACACGCAACGACTCGACCTGCTCGATTCCACCGTACGTGAGTGGGATGCGACGGTGCTGGACGTCAACGACGACGGCATCGTGCTGGATCGGTCTGCGTTCTATCCCGGTGGCGGAGGGCAGCCGCCGGATCATGGCGTGCTGCTGTGGGGCGGCGTACAGACGCGAATCGAGGGAGCTAGGCGCGGAGACGACATTCGGCTCATCGCCGCCGAAGGCGATCCACTACCACCCGTCGGCACCGCCGTACGCGGTGCAATCGAAGACGAGCGTCGCACCGCGCTGATGCGCACCCACTCCGGCCTTCATCTGCTCTCCGGCGTGGTCTTCCGGGACTTCGGTGCGCTAGTGACCGGTTCGAACATGGATCCGCTCACTGGCCGACTCGACTTCAACCTCGAGGAGGTGCCGCCTGGTTTCAAGGAGGCGGTGGAGGAAGCGTGCAACACCGAGGTCAACGCTGATCGGGCAATCGAGGCCTACGAACTATCGCGAGAGCAGGCGTTCGAGATCCCCGACATCATCCGCACTGCCACGAACTTGCTTCCCGCGGACATCGAGATTGTGCGAATAGTGGACATCAAGGGATTGGACGTGCAGGCCGACGGCGGCACCCATGTGGCCTCGACAGCCCAGGTGGGAACCATGCGTGTGCGTAAGGTCGAGAACAAGGGAAAGGGATTCAGACGAATCCGCATTGCCCTGGAAGACTGAAAAAGCTCAGCTAGTCAACCCGGTTGAATTGCGCTGCGGCAACTGTGAACGCGTCGAAGGCGTCGTCATTGAACAACACGAAGCGGACCAGATCGATTCCGTCGTAGGTGTCACGGAAATCCCGCACCGCGCGAAGCGCAATCGGTGCAGCCTGCGCAGGCAGCCAGCCGTACACCCCGCAGGAGA
>CBFIHB010000019.1:0-21199 GCA_965662415.1 Actinomycetes bacterium
CTATCTGTTCTCGTTCACGGGGTTTCGGGGGGAGACCGTTCCGGTCCGCCTAGACCGGTCTCCGGCCCCGTGGCCGGAGGTGTCGTCCCCACCTGCAGGGTGGGGGGTCGGGTACTCCCGTGTGGGTGTGGTGTTCGGGTTATCTCTCCCGGTCACCTGCCAGGTGGCTGGCGTGTGTCAGCCCTGGCGCTGCTTGTGACGCGGATTGGAGCAGATCACCATCACGCGACCGTGGCGACGAATCAGCCTGCAGTTGTCGCAGATCTTCTTGACGCTCGGTTGCACCTTCATGTGCTCAGTCCGTTCTCCATCGCCCGTAGGCAGCCGTTACTTATAGCGGTAGACGATGCGTCCGCGCGTGAGGTCGTACGGAGACAACTCCACGACGACGCGATCGTCAGGGAGGATCCGGATGTAGTGCATCCGCATCTTCCCGCTGATATGTGCGAGCACCTGATGCCCGTTGTCTAGTTCGACCCGGAACATGGCATTGGGAAGCGACTCAGTGATCGTGCCCTCGAGCTCGATCGCTCCGTCCTTCTTGCCCATCGCCACCCTTCCGAGCGGATCGGGTTCCCGATCCGGCCTTCCTGCCAATCCCGGTCGACTAGCGCACACGCGTGGGCGGGCCGCTTTTACGGCCGTAAGACGCGGATGAGCGGGGAAGCCCGATATCAGCCTCAAAAGTCTACGCCTGCCCGTTCACGACGTCACATTGGGGTCGCAGTCAGGGGCACTCGTGGGTAGGGATTCCCGCGGCCACGAGCTGCTCGGCGGCCGCCTCATAGGCCATCTCCACGGCGCGTGGGTCCGCAACCCGCTCCCGCCAGGCCCCCGGTCGGCCCCGTTCGGCCGGCATGCGTTCGGCGAAATAGGTTCGCATCCTGCGCCGATCGGACAGCTCGAGGAACTGCAGGAGGCCTTCGTATTGCGCTTGCCGATCGGAGACCACGAGGGCTTCCAGTTGCACTGTGTGGACCAGGTGGTTCGGAACGTTGGCCAGGGCTCGGTGAGCTGCCGTGATGCGTTCGGCCCACCAGCGGGCTGCGGTCTGCGGGTCGTCCGGTCCCCAGTTTTCCTGCAGCACCGAGGCGATCGTGTCTCGGCCATCGCGGACCATGTGCACGAATCGTGCGTCCGGAATGAGCGTATGCAGAAGGTCAGCGTTGGCGGCGTTCGGAGGTGAGGTGTCGATCCAGTACAGCTCGTCGACGACTCCCTGAGCTCGAGCAAGGTTCACGACGAATTCTCGACCGGCTACCAGCGGATCATCGCGCAGTTTCGCGCCGAGTTCTCCGAGGAGTTGATCTCGCTGCGCATCATCGATGCCACGATGGAGACCGCTGGCGTTACCCAATCGATTGGTGCGTCGCCACCATCGACCTCGCATCCGACGCTTGAATTCCCACATCAACGCCGGCGGGTAGGTCGCCAAGAGCCGCACTCGGGCTGAGGTGTTCGGACGCGCACCGATGCACAGGTCGAGAAGCCCCGCCGAATCAGTGATGCACCGCACTTCTAACGGCCGACTAGCCCGAATTTGCGGGTGGCATCGCAGGAGCTTGGCCACGATTGTGGTGCCACTACGACCCGTTCCGCCGCTGAAGATCGCCGTTGGTTCGCTCATCGCGACACCGTCACAAGTGCGTGCCCTCGATGGAGGTGAGGACCCAGGGTCCGTCGTCCGTGATCGCCACGGTGTGCTCCCAATGCGCAGCGACCGCACCATCGCCGGTCACAACGGTCCACTCATCGTCGAGCACCTGCACTCGGGGGCTGCCGAGAGTTGCCATGGGCTCGATGGCGAGCGCCATCCCCACCTCGAGACGGGGTCCTTTCCCCGCGCGACCGTAGTTGGGTACCGGTGGATGCATGTGCATGGCCGAGCCGATGCCATGACCCACGTACTCCTCGACTATCCCGTAGTCCCCCGCGTCGCGGATGCACGTCTCCACCGCACTACCGATGTCCGAAAGTCGATTACCCTCCCGGGCTTGCGTCAAGCCAGCCCACATCGCAGCCTGCGTTGTCTCGGAGAGCCTGCGCACTGCATCGGTCACTTCGCCGACCAGGATCGAGATAGCGGCGTCACCGTGCCAACCTTCGACTATCGCCCCGCAATCCACCGAGACGATATCCCCAGCATTGATGACCCGTTCCCCGGGAATGCCGTGCACCACCTCTTCATTCACCGATGTGCAGATGACCGCAGGGAAACCGTGGTAGCCCAGGAAACTGGGCTCGGCCCCATGTGAGGAGATGCTCTCTCGCGCGAGAGCATCGAGGTCCGCCGTGGTCATACCTGCGGCGATCTGATCGTGGATCGTTCGCAGAGTTCGCGCCACGACCAGTCCGGCCTCGCGCATCAGGGCGATCTCATCGACCGATTTGATTTCGATCGTTTCGGACTTTCGGAACATCACTCGACGACGACCACCGCGAGTAGTCGCGAGGTGACCTCCTCGATCTGACCCATGCCATCGACCTGCACCAGTAGGCCGCGATCGGAGTACAGGGACAGCAGGGGCGCCGTTTGCTCTGCGTACACCTCGAGGCGACGCCGGATCACGTCTTCAGAGTCATCGACGCGACCCTGCTCGGCAGCACGCTTGACGAGTCGACCGACAACCTCGTCGATGTCGACCGTCAATTCGATCACTGCATCGAGTTGCTGACCTGCCGGGCGCAGCATGGCATCGAGTTCGGCCACCTGCTCGACCGTGCGCGGGTAGCCATCGAGCAAGAACCCTGGGCGGCAGTCATCGTGCGTCAGTCGATCGCGCACCATGCCGTTGGTGATGGTGTCTGGTACATACTCTCCGGCGTCCATGTAGCGCTGGGCTTCCCGGCCCAATTCGGTGCCCTCGGCCACGTTCGCGCGGAAAATATCTCCCGTGGAAATATGCGGAACACCGACTTCGGCCGCCAAGACCGCCGCTTGTGTGCCCTTCCCGGCCCCCGGAGGACCCATGAAGACGATGCGCACCGCTCAGCCCAGGAAGCCTTCGTAGTTGCGCTGTTGCAACTGCGATTCGATCTGCTTGACGGTGTCGAGGCCGACGCCCACCATGATCAGCAGGCTCGTGCCGCCGAAGATGAAATCCTGCGCGACGCCAAGACCGCCGAAGGCGAACACCGGCAACACCGCGATCAGACCCAGGTAGAGGGATCCGGGTGCAGTCAGGCGCGTAAGGACGTAATCGAGGTAGTCCGCCGTGGGCTTGCCGGCACGGATGCCAGGGATGAAGCCGCCGTACTTCTTCATGTTGTCGGCTACATCGGTCGGGTTGAAGGTGATCGAGACGTAGAAGTAGCAGAAGAAGATCACCAGCAGGAAGTAGGTGAGTAGGTACCAGGTTCCGGTGCCCGCCCCGAAGTTCTGCTGCACCCACTGCGCCCAGCCCGCTTGGCTTCCCGTCAACTGCACGAAGAGAGTAGGCAGGAACAACAGCGACGACGCGAAGATGACCGGGATAACGCCAGCCATATTCACCTTCAGCGGGATGTACGTGGAGGAACCGCCGTACATTCGGCGTCCGACCATCCGCTTGGCGTACTGCACCGGGACGCGTCGCTGAGCCTGCTCGACGAACACCACGAAAGCGATGACAGCCAGCCCGACAAGCACGGTGATGGTGAAGGTGAACGCACCGCGGCTGCCGAGGATCGAAGCGAACTGCGCAGGGATGGTGGCGATGATCGCGGTGAAGATCAGCACGGACATGCCGTTGCCAACTCCCCGTTCGGTGATCAGCTCGCCGAACCACATAACCACGGCGGTTCCGGCGGTCATGACGATCACCATGACCAAGATGATCCATACGCCCTGATTGGGAATGATCGTCTCGTTGCAACCACTGAAGAGCGCACCGGGCGTGCGGGCAAGCGACAAGATCGCGGTTGACTGAAGAACCGCCAGACCGATGGTTACGTAGCGGGTGTACTGCGTGATCTTGGCCTGGCCCGTCTGCCCGTCCTTCTTGAGCATCTCCAAGCGCGGGATTACCACGGTGAGCAACTGCAAGATGATGCTGGCGGTGATGTAGGGCATGATCCCGAGCGCGAACACGCTCAACTGCAGCAGTGCACCACCGCTGAACAGGTTGATGAGCGCGTACACCGAATTGTCCTGGACGACATCGATGCAGCGCTGGATGGCGGCATAGTCCACGCCCGGCGTGGGGATGACGGCACCGAGGCGGTAGAGGCCGAGCAGGGCAAGGGTGAACAGGATCTTCTTGCGCAGGTCGGGAGTACGAAGGGCAGCCCCGAAAGCGCTGATGTGCACGAGATCCTCCCCTTCCCTTCCGAGCTTGCCTGCCAGCGTCCCAGCCCAGGTGGCCGGGATCCGCCTTACAGTTCGGTGACCGAACCTCCGGCAGCCTCGATCTTGTCACGGGCCGAGGCGGAGAACTTATCCGCACTCACCGTAACCGCCACCGAAATGTCGCCCTGACCGAGGACCTTGACCGGCTTGCCCGAACGGACGGCACCCTTGGCCACCAAATCGGCCACGGTGACCTCACCGCCCGAGGGGTACAGCTTCGCAAGGGCCGCCACGTTGACGACCTGGAACTCGACCTTGTTGGGGTTCTTAAAGCCCTTCAACTTCGGGATGCGCATGTGCAAGGGCATCTGGCCACCCTCGAAGGCGGCCGAAACGGTGCCGCGAGCCCGCGTTCCCTTAGTTCCACGCCCAGCGGTCTTACCCTTCGATGCCTCGCCACGACCCTTGCGGGTCTTTTGAGTGCGGGCCCCAGGGGCTGGGCGCAAGTGATGAACCTTCAGAGCCATGTCAGTCAACCTCCTCGACGTCGACCAGGTGCGCGACAGTGGTAACCATGCCGCGGATCTCCGGTCGATCCTCTTTGACGACGACGTCGCCGATCCGCTTGAGCCCGAGCGAGCGCAGGGTATTGCGCTGACTACTCGTCCCGCCGATCTCCGACTTACGTTGCGTGACCTTTAACTGTCCCATCAGGAACCAACTCCCGCCTTGGCGCGCAGCATGGCGGCCGGGGCGACGTCTTCCAACGGCAGACCACGGCGTGCGGCAACTGCCTCGGGCGGCTCGAGCATCTGCAGGGCAGCCACCGTGGCGTGCACGATGTTGATGGCGTTGTCCGATCCCAGTGACTTGCTCAGGACGTCGTGCACGCCAGCGCACTCGAGGACCGCGCGAACCGGTCCGCCGGCGATGACACCGGTACCGGGTGCGGCTGGGCGGAGCATGACAACGCCGGCCGCGGCTTCACCGGTGACCGGGTGGGGGATCGTCCCCTGAATGCGAGGAACCTTGAAGAAATGCTTCTTGGCTTCTTCGACACCCTTGGCGATGGCGGCGGGCACTTCCTTGGCCTTGCCGTAGCCGACGCCGACCATGCCGTCGCCATCACCGACGACGACGAGGGCGGTGAAGCTGAAGCGGCGACCACCCTTGACGACCTTCGCGACACGGTTGATGGAGACCACGCGCTCCAAGTATTGCGACTTCTCTTCGCGCGGGGTCCGTTCCTTGCGGTCGCGGCGCTCGCCGCCCCCGCGTCGGTCGGTTCCTGACATGATTTCCTCTTTCGCTATCGGTGGTCTTAGAAGTCCAGGCCCGCTTCGCGGGCACCTTCGGCTAGGGCCGCAACGCGACCATGGAAACGATGGCCACCGCGGTCGAAGACAACGGCTTCGACACCGGCAGACTTCGCGCGTTCGGCCACCTTTTGGCCCACCTTGCGCGCCTTAGCGGTCTTGTCCTCGCTACCAGTCCGCATTTCGGCTTCCATGGTGGAGGCCGAAGCAAGGGTACGTCCGGCCGTGTCGTCTACAACCTGGGCGACCATGTGCCGCGCAGAGCGGGTGACGACCAGACGCGGGCGATCCGCAGTTCCGGACACCTTCTTGCGAACTCGGATGTGGCGACGCTTGCGGCCGACGGCCACCTTGTTGCCTGATCCGAGCTTCACGCCGTATGTGCTGGTGCTCATAGTTACTTGCCCGCCTTTCCGGCCTTGCGGCGGATTACTTCGTTCTCGTAGCGCACGCCCTTGCCCTTGTACGGCTCGGGCTTGCGCAACTTGCGGATGTTGGCGGCAGTCTCGCCGACCAACTGCTTGTCGATCCCGCTCACCGAGAACTTGTTGGGGGTCTCGACGGCGAAGGTGATGCCCTCGGGCGCCTTGACGGTGATCGAGTGGCTGTAACCGAGGGCGAACTCGAGGTCGGTGCCCTTGGCGGTAACGCGGTAGCCGGTGCCCACGATCTCGAGGGTCTTGGTGAAGCCCTCGGTTACCCCGGTGACCATGTTGTTCACCAGCGAGCGAGTCAGACCATGCAGCGCCTTGGCAGGTCCTTCGTCGTTAGGCCGCGAGACGATCAAAGCCCCATCCTCCTCGGCGACCGTGATCGGCTCGGAGATATCCAGTGAGAGCGAACCCTTGGGGCCGGTGACGGTCAGTGAGCGGCCGTCGATGGTGGCGGTGACCCCGGAGGGCACGGCCACCGGCAGCTTTCCGATGCGTGACATATCTGCTCCTCCCTACCAGACGTAGGCGAGGACTTCCCCGCCTACACCCTTCTTCGCGGCCTGCCGATCGGTCAGCAGCCCACCTGAGGTGGAAAGGATCGCGACGCCGAGTCCGCCGAGGACCCGCGGCAGCGCTGTGCTCTTGGCGTACACGCGCAGGCCGGGCTTGGATACGCGCCGCAAGCCGGCGATGGACCGCTCACGGGAGGGTCCGTACTTCAACTGCAAGGTCAGCGTCTTGCCGACCTCCGCGTCTGCGACGTCGTACCCCGCGATGTAGCCCTCCGACTTCAAGATCTCGGCGATGTTCGCCTTGATCTTGGAGTGCGGCATGCTGACGGCATCGTGGTACGCCGAGTTGGCGTTTCGCAGACGGGCGAGCATGTCTGCGATCGGGTCTGTCATCGTCATGGCCTACCGGCCTTCCTCGCCGTGGTTTCCTCAGGCGGATACCTGAGGACCTGCGGCGTCGTCACCAACTGCTCTTCGTTACTCCGGGCAACTCGCCCGCGTGGGCCATCTCGCGAAGGCAGACGCGGCACAAGCCGAACTTGCGGTAAACAGAGTGCGGTCGACCGCACTTGGTGCAGCGGGTGTACGCCCGGACCTTGAACTTGGGCGCCTTTTGCTGCTTTTGGATGAGGGCCTTCTTCGCCATTTCCTACGCCTCCTTGAAGGGGAAGCCGAGCAACCGAAGTAGCGCCCGCCCCTCTTCGTCGTTGGTTGCGGAGGTAACCACGGTGATGTCCATGCCCCGCGTGCGGTCGATCTTGTCCTGGTCGATCTCGTGGAATACGGACTGCTCGGTGAGTCCGAAGGTGTAGTTGCCGTGACCATCGAATTGCTTGGGTGACAGTCCGCGGAAGTCACGGATGCGCGGCAGGGCGATGGAGAGCAAGCGGTCGAGGAACTCCCACATTCGGTCCCCGCGCAACGTCACGTGGGCGCCGATCGGCTGTCCTTCGCGCAACTTGAACTGCGCGATCGACTTTCGGGCCCGCGTGACCTGGGGCTTTTGGCCGGTGATCTCGGAAAGATCCCGGATAGCACCCTCGATCAACTTGGAATCTCGAGCGGCCTCGCCCACTCCCATGTTGACGACGATCTTGGTGAGCGTCGGCACCTGCATGACGTTGGCGAGATCGAACTCGCTACGCAGTTCGGGGACGATCTCCTCGCGGTAGCGCACCTTGAGGCGGGGCATCTTCGATGTGCTGGTGGCGGTGCTCATCACAGATCCTTCCCAGTGCGCTTGGAGACTCGAACGCTGCGCTCGCTTTCGTAGGTGGTGCCGTCGGGACGACGCTTTTCCACCTTCTCCCGACGGAATCCGACTCGCGTAGGCCGGCCATCCTCGGGATCGACGACCATCACGTTGGAAACGTGGATCGGGGCTTCGGTGGTGACGATGCCGCCGGTCTTCGCGCCGCGGGCGTTTTGACCGACTCGCGTGTGCTTCTTGATCCGGTTGACACCCTCCACGATGAGTCGATCCGACTCGGGGTAAACCTCAATCACCTTGCCGGTGAGACCGCGATCCTTGCCGGAGATGACCTGGACGGTGTCGCCTTTGCGGATACTCAGGGACTTCATGACTACAGCACCTCCGGAGCCAGCGAGATGATCTTCATGAACTTCTTCTCGCGCAGTTCGCGACCGACGGGCCCGAAGATGCGGGTACCACGTGGCTCGCCGTCGCCCTTCAAGATGACGGCTGCGTTCTCATCGAAACGGATGTAGGAGCCATCAGGACGACGACGCTCCTTCCTCGTGCGGACGATGACGGCCTTGACGACCTCGCCCTTCTTGACGCCACCTCCGGGGATGGCGTCCTTGACCGTGGCCACGATGACATCTCCGACGGACGCGTAACGGCGCCCAGAGCCACCGAGTACCCGGATGCACAAGATCTCCTTGGCTCCGGTGTTATCGGCGACTCGCAGTCGCGACTCTTGCTGAATCACTTCTTCTCTCCTGATCGTCTGCCGGTTCTCATGACGAGCCTGGCGGAACTCACCCGGCCGGTGTCGGCGGTCGGTTTGTTACTTGGCCTTTTCCAGGACCTCGACCACACGCCACCGCTTGGTGGCCGAGAGAGGTCGGGTCTCCATCAACAGGACGCGATCGCCGACGCCAGCTGTGTTGGCTTCGTCGTGCGCCTTGAGCTTGCTCGTACGGCGAACGACTTTGCCGTACAAGGGGTGCTTGAACCGGTCCTCGACGGCAACAACGACCGTCTTGTCCATCTTGTCGCTGACGACCAGACCTTCGCGGACCTTGCGGTACCCGCGCTTGCCCTGCGCCTGCTCGGTTTCGGCGGTGCTCATGCGGCACCCTCCTCGGTGTCGGAAGTCTCCAGCATCGGCGTGATGCCCAATTCACGCTCCCGCAGGATCGTGTAGATGCGAGCAATGTCCTTGCGGACAGCCCGCAACCGGCCGTGGCTCTCGAGCTGACCGGTCGCGCCCTGGAAGCGAAGGTTGAACAACTCCTCCTTGGACTCGCGCAGCCGTGCTACGAGCTCCTCCTGGGTCAGGTTCCGCAGTTCACCTGCGGCGGTACCAACTGCCATCAGTCCTCACCTGCTTCGTCGCGCCGAACGATTCGGCACTTCATCGGGAGTTTGTGCACGGCCCTCATCAGCGCCGCGTGCGCGATCTCCTCATCGGGGTAGGAGAGCTCGAACATCACGCGTCCGGGCTTCACGTTCGCCACCCACCACTCAGGGGAACCCTTGCCCGAACCCATGCGGGTTTCGGCGGGCTTCTTCGTCAACGGACGGTCAGGGTAGATGTTGATCCAGACCTGGCCACCGCGCTTGACGTGCCGGGTGATGGCAATACGGGCCGCCTCGATCTGCCGGTTGGTCACGTAGCCGGACTCGAGGGCCTGGATTCCGTACGTACCGAAGGAGACCTTGGTGCCACCTTTCGCGGCCCCGGTTCGCTTGGGGTGATGCTGCTTGCGGTGCTTGACCCTGCGTGGAATAAGCATGCTCAGCCCTCCTGTCCGGTAGGCGGTTCGCTCGTCTCGGCGGCCGCAGCGACTGCGCTCTCGGCCGGAGCTTCGGCAACTGCTGCGCTCTCGACCGACTCGACCGACTCGACCGTTTCGGTCGTTTCCGTCGAGGCTTCCTCGTCGCGTCGACCGCGCTTGCCACGCTCGGGTCGGGCGCGCTGTCCGCCGAGCCGGGCCGCCGCGGCAGCTGCTTCCCGCTCAGCCCGAGAGCCGAGCGCCTCGCCCTTGTAGATCCAGACCTTCACGCCGATCCGCCCGAAAGTGGTGCGCGCTTCGTAGAAGCCGTAGTCGATGTCCGCGCGCAGGGTATGCAACGGCACCCGGCCTTCACGGTAGAACTCGGTGCGGGACATCTCAGCTCCCCCGAGACGGCCCGAGACCTGCACTCGGATGCCCTTGGCGCCGGCCTTCATCGCGCTTTGCATTCCCTTGCGCATCGCGCGCCGGAAGGAGACACGACTGGACAGTTGCTCGGCGATGCCCTGCGCGACCAACTGCGCCTCGATCTCGGGGTTCTTCACCTCCAGGATGTTCAACTGCACCTGCTTACCGGTGAGCTTCTCGAGATCGCCGCGGATGCGATCGGCTTCGGCGCCCCGACGACCGATCACGATGCCTGGGCGTGCGGTGTGGATGTCGACACGCACGCGCTCGCGGGTGCGCTCGATCTCGACCTTCGCGATACCGGCTCGCTCCATGCCCTGGCTGAGCAACTTGCGGATCTTGACGTCCTCTTCGACGTAGTCGCGGTACCGCTGGCCCTTCTTGACGTCGTCGGCGAACCAACGGGAGGTGAAGTCGGTGGTAACGCCCAGCCGGAAGCCGTGCGGATTTACTTTCTGTCCCACGATCAGTCCTCTTCCTTCGACGTCTTCTTGGCAGCCGTCTTCTTAGCGGTTGTCTTCTTGGTAGTCGCCTTCTTCGCTGCGGGTGCAGCCTTCTTGGCGGTCGGCTTCTTGGTTGTCGCCTTCTCGGCAGACGCTTTCTTCGCCGGCGCAGCCTTCTTGGCGGTCGACTTCTTGGCAGGGGCCTTCTTAGCCGCAGTGGCCTTCTCGGCAGTCGATTCCTCGGCGCTCGACTCCGCAGCGGCGTCCGATTCCTTCGATGTCGTCTTCGGCTCGCTCGTCTTCTTCGCCTCGGTGGCCTTCGGCGCCGGGATCGGTTCGGTAACCGCAGTGCCGTCGGACAAGATCACCGTGATGTGACTGGTGCGCTTGCCGACCCGGAAGGCACGACCTTGTGCGCGCGGACGAATCCGCTTGAGAGTCGGCCCCTCATCCACGAACGCCTGGGTGACGATCAGATCGCGCGCATCCATGCCGTGGTTGTTGGTGGCATTCGCGATGGCGCTGGCAAGCACCTTGCCCACCGGCTCGCTCGCCGCTTGCGGCGCGAACCGAAGCACGTCTTGGGCATCGGTGGCCTGCATCCCACGGATGAGGTCGATGACCCTGCGCGCCTTCATGGGCGTGACGCGGACGTACCGCGCTTGGGCCCTGGCTTCCATCGTTCTCCCCTTGCTCTTTGCGTTTCGTCGAGTTGGCTGTGTATGTCGGAGTCGCGCCCTAGCGGCGCTTGGCCTTGCGGTCGTCCTTGATGTGGCCCTTGAACGTGCGAGTCGGTGCGAATTCACCGAGCTTGTGGCCAACCATGTTCTCGGAGATGAAGACCGGAACATGCTTGCGACCATCGTGCACAGCGATGGTGTGACCGAGCATCGCCGGCACGATCATCGAGCGGCGCGACCAGGTCTTGATCACGTTCTTGGAACCGGATTCGTTCTGGACTTCGACCTTCTTCATCAGATGGTCGTCGACGAACGGACCCTTCTTCAGGCTGCGTGGCATCTGCGGACCCCTTAACGCTTCTTGCCGGTCTTACGGCGGCGGACGATGAACTTGTCGCTCGGCTTCTTGGCCTTGCGGGTGCGACCCTCCGGGCGACCCTTCGGGTTGACCGGGTGCCGGCCACCGGAGGTCTTGCCTTCGCCACCGCCGTGCGGGTGATCGACCGGGTTCATCGCGACACCGCGCACGGTGGGTCGCTTGCCCTTCCAGCGCATGCGACCGGCCTTGCCCCAGTTGATGTTGGACTGCTCGGCATTGCCGACTTCGCCGACGGTCGCACGCGAGCGCAAGTCCACGTTGCGAATCTCACCCGAGGGCATACGCAGTTGGGCGTACGGACCGTCCTTGGCGACCAACTGCACGCTCGAGCCGGCCGACCGGGCGATCTTGGCGCCGCCACCTGGCTTGATCTCGACCGCGTGGATCACGGTGCCGACCGGAATGTTGCGAAGCGGCAGGTTGTTGCCGGGCTTGATGTCGGCACTGGGCCCGGTCTCAACCCGATCGCCTTGCTTCAACTTCTCCGGCGCGATGATGTAGCGCTTCTCGCCATCGGCGTAGTGCAGCAGTGCGATGCGAGCGGTGCGGTTCGGGTCGTACTCGATGTGCGCGACCTTCGCGGGCACGCCGTCTTTGTCGGCACGCTTGAAGTCGATGAGTCGATAGGCGCGCTTGTGACCGCCGCCCTGGTGGCGCGCGGTGATCTTGCCGGAGTTGTTGCGTCCGCCCTTCTTGGGCAGTGGGCGCAGCAGGGACTTTTCCGGCTCCGATCGCGTGACCTCCACGAAATCGGCAACACTCGAACCCCGACGACCGGGGGTCGTGGGCTTGTACCTACGGATTGCCATTGTGTGTCCGTTCCCTATTCGTGCGTCTCACGCCGGTCAGGAGACCGGTCCTCCGAAGATGTCGATCCGCTCTCCCGCGGCGACCGTGACGATCGCGCGCTTCGTGGCAGCACGACGACCCCAGCCGTAACGGGTGCGCACTCGCTTGCCTTCGCGGTTGTTGGTGTTCACGCCGGTGACCTTCACCCCGAAGACCTCTTCGACAGCCACCTTGATCTGAGTCTTGTTGGCATCGGGGGCGACGATGAACGTGTACTTGTTCTCGTCGAGGAGCCCGTAGCTCTTCTCGGAAACGACCGGGGCGATCAGAACGTCCCGCGGATCAGCGATCCTCATGCTTGGACCTCGCTCTCGCTAGCAACGGCTTTCGCACCCTTGCCGGCTGCCGGGCCGGCGAGGAAGGTCTGCAATGCGGCTTCCGTGAAGACGACGTGATCGTTGGTCAATACGTCGTAGGTATTGAGCTGATCGGGTGCCACGATCAGGACCTCGGGCAGGTTGCGCAGACTCAGCCACGAGTTGTCCTCGTCACGGTTGACCACTGCGAGCACCGCTCCCTCGACGCCGACGGCCTCGATCGCTGCCACCGCTGCCTTGGTCGAGGGGGTGTCGTCGGTGGTGAATGCGGTGATGACGTGGATCCGTCCATCGCGCGCCCGATCCGAGAGAGCACCCCGCAATGCGGCGGCCTTCATCTTCTTGGGGGTCCGCTGGGAGTAATCGCGCGGAGTGGGGCCGTGAACCGTGCCGCCTCCGGCGAACTGCGGCGCACGGATCGAGCCCTGGCGGGCGCGCCCGGTGCCCTTTTGCTTGTAGGGCTTGCGACCGCCTCCGCGCACCTCCGCACGAGTCTTGGTGTCATGGCTGCCCTGTCGCGCAGCGGCGAGCTGGGCGACGACCACTTGGTGGATGAGCGGCACATTGACCTGGACGTCGAAGATCTCGGCGGGAAG
Organism: Actinomycetes bacterium; assembly: GCA_965662415.1. Lineage (GTDB taxonomy): Bacteria > Actinomycetota > Actinomycetes > S36-B12 > S36-B12 > S36-B12. Next base: position 13,184 of record CBFIHB010000019.1, read on the forward strand.
GTCGGCCGAACCGGTCTTCTTGCCGGCAGGGTCGAGAACATCAACCGAACTCATGCGCTTGCCTCCTTCACAGCGTCCTTCACAGCGGACGTGATGAGGACGAGGCCGCCCTTGGGGCCGGGGACCGCTCCCTTGACGAGCAGCAGACCCTTGTCGGTATCGACACCAACGACGGTCAGGTTCTGCGTGGTCTGGGTGTCGCCGCCCATGCGGCCCGCCATCCGCAAGCCCTTGAACACGCGGCTGGGGGTGGCGCAGCCACCGATGGAGCCAGGTGAGCGGTGCTTGCGCTTGACGCCGTGCGAGGCACGTAGGCCGCCGAACCCGTGGCGCTTCATCACACCTGCGAACCCCTTGCCCTTGGTGGTCCCAGTGACATCGACTCGCTGTCCTGCTTCGAAGACATCCGCGCCGAGTTCTTGGCCGAGGGTGTACTCGGAGGCATCGTCGGTGCGCAACTCGACCAGGTGCCGGCGCGGCGTGACGCCCGCCTTGGCGAAGTGGCCGGTCATGGGCTTGTTCACCTTGCGTGGGTCGATTGCGCCGTAGCCAAGTTGGACCGCGTTGTAGCCGTCGGTCTCAGGGCTGCGGACCTGGGTGACCACGCACGGGCCGACCTTGACAACGGTCACCGGGATGACGCGGTTGTTCTCGTCCCATATCTGGGTCATGCCGAGCTTCGAGCCCAGCACACCCTTCATCGTCTTAGCCATCACAGATCCCTAGAGCTTGATCTCGATATCGACACCGGCAGGCAGATCAAGGCGCATGAGCGAATCCACCGTCTTGGGCGTGGGGTCGAGGATGTCGATCAGCCGCTTGTGCGTGCGCATCTCGAAGTGCTCGCGGCTGTCCTTGTACTTGTGCGGTGAACGGATGACGCAGTAGACGTTCTTCTCCGTCGGCAGCGGTACCGGGCCGGCCACCTGCGCGCCGGTACGGGTGACCGTCTCGACGATTTTCTTCGCCGAGGAATCGATCACCTCGTGGTCATAGGCCTTGAGCCTGATGCGGATCTTCTGTGCCGCCATGGTGGCTTGCCGTCCTTCGTCTCGTTCTCGCCAGTTACTTGCGGGGTTCCGGTGTCTCGTGGTGGGCGGTGGGTCTCACCGCCCACCACGGAGCCGGGGTGGGTTGCTACTTCAGGATCTTGGTGACGCGACCGGCACCGACGGTGCGGCCACCCTCACGGATCGCGAAGCGCAGACCCTCGTCCATGGCAACGGGCTGGATCAGCTCGACGCGCATGTCGGTGTTGTCTCCGGGCATGACCATGTCCTTGCCCTCGGGCAGGTGCACGACGCCGGTGACGTCGGTCGTCCGGAAGTAGAACTGCGGACGGTAGTTGTTGAAGAACGGCGTGTGACGGCCGCCTTCGTCCTTGGACAGGATGTAGGCCTGGGCCTCGAACTCGGTGTGCGGAGTGATCGAACCCGGCTTGCAGCAGACCTGGCCGCGCTCGACGTCCTCGCGCTTGGTGCCGCGAAGCAGCAGACCGACGTTCTCGCCCGCCTGACCCTCGTCGAGCAGCTTGCGGAACATCTCGACACCGGTGACGGTCGTCTTCTGCGGCTCGCCCGGGCGGATGCCCACGATCTCGATTTCCTCGTTGACCTTGACGATGCCACGCTCGATACGGCCGGTGACGACGGTGCCGCGACCGGTGATCGTGAACACGTCCTCGATGGGCATGAGGAACGGCTTGTCGACCTCGCGCTCCGGGGTGGCGATGTACTCATCGACGGCACCCATGAGCTCCATGATCGAATCGGCCCACTTCTCATCGCCCTGAAGCGCCGGGAATGCGGCCACGCGGATCACGGGGATGTCGTCGCCGGGGAACTCGTAGCTGCTCAGCAGCTCACGAACCTCCATCTCGACGAGCTCGATGAGCTCCTCATCGTCCACCATGTCGCACTTGTTGAGGGCTACGACGATGGCCGGCACGCCAACCTGGCGGGCAAGGAGCACGTGCTCCTTGGTCTGCGGCATCGGGCCGTCGGTGGCGGCGACCACGAGGATCGCGCCATCCATCTGGGCGGCACCGGTGATCATGTTCTTGATGTAGTCGGCGTGACCGGGGCAGTCCACGTGTGCGTAGTGGCGAGCCTCGGTCTCGTACTCGACGTGCGCGATCGAGATGGTGATACCGCGCTGCCGCTCCTCCGGAGCCTTATCGATCTCGTCGAAAGGCGTGAAGGGGTTGACATCGGGGTAGCGGTCATGCAGCACCTTGGTGATGGCTGCAGTCAGCGTCGTCTTGCCATGGTCGATATGACCGATGGTGCCGATGTTGATGTGCGGCTTGGTGCGCTCGAACTTGGCCTTGGCCACGTGCGTTCTCCCTTGTCTTGTGCCGTCCGGCGTTGCGCGGATCGGTTCGTGCGGTTTGCTCTTCTTTTGTTGTGTGATCCGCGACTATTCGCCGCGAGCCTTCGCGATGATCTCCGTTGCCACGGCCTGTGGGACCTGGGCGTAGGAGTCGAACTGCATGCTGTAGCTAGCCCGGCCCTGGGTGCGCGACCGGAGATCGCCCACGTAGCCGAACATCTCCGACAACGGAACAAGCGCTTTCACGACACGAGCGCCGGAGCGCTCCTCCATCGCCTGCACCTGTCCGCGCCGGGAGTTCAAGTCACCGATGACATCGCCCATGAAGTCTTCAGGAGTGGTGACTTCGACGGCCATCATCGGCTCGAGCAGCGCCGGCTTGGCGCGATTCGCTGCCTCCTTGAACGCCATCGAACCGGCGATCTTGAAGGCGAGTTCGGAGGAGTCGACGTCGTGGTACGCGCCGTCGAGCAGCGTGACCTTGACATCGACCATCGGGTAACCGGCGAGGATGCCGTTCTCCATGGCCTCCTGGCAGCCAGCATCGACCGAGGGGATGTACTCCCTGGGGATGCGTCCACCGGTGACCTTGTTCTCGAACAGGTAACCGCCGCCCTCTTCGGTGTTGGGCTCGACGTTGATGATCACGCGACCGAACTGACCGGAGCCGCCTGTTTGCTTCTTGTGGGTGTACTCGACCTTCTCGACCGGCTTGGTCAGGGTCTCGCGATAGGCAACCTGCGGCTTGCCGACATTCGCCTCGACCTTGAATTCGCGCTTCATTCGGTCAACGAGCACCTCGAGGTGGAGTTCACCCATTCCCTCGATGATTGTCTGGCCGGTCTCCTCGTTGGTGCTCACACGGAAGGTGGGATCCTCTTCCGCCAAGCGCTGGATCGCGGTGCCGAGCTTCTCTTGGTCGGACTTGGTCTTGGGCTCGATCGCCACCGAGATAACGGGCTCGGGGAAGGTCATCGATTCCAAGACGACCGGCTTGCCCGGATCGCACAGGGTGTCGCCGGTAGTGGTGTCTTTCAGGCCCATGACGGCGACGATGTCGCCGGCGCCGGTCGAGTCGATCTCCTCGCGCTTATTGGCGTGCATCCGATAGATCTTGCCGATGCGCTCCTTGCGGTCCTTGGTGCTGTTCAGCACCTGGGTACCGGTCTGCAGCTTCCCGGAGTAGATGCGGACGTAGGTGAGCTTGCCGAGGTGCGGGTCGGACATGATCTTGAAGGCCAGCGCGCTGAAGGGCTCTTCCTCGCTGGGCTTGCGGGACATGATCTCTTCCTCGTCGCCCATCTTGTGGCCCTGGATGCCCTCGACGTCGAGCGGCGAGGGAAGGTAGGCCACCACTGCGTCGAGCATCGGCTGAACACCCTTGTTCTTGAAGGCGGTGCCGGTGAGCACCGGGGTGACGAGCGCAGCGAGGGTGGCGCGGCGGATGCCCGCCTTGATCTCCTCGACGCTGAGTTCTTCGCCCTCGAGGTACTTCTCCATGACTTCGTCGTCGTTCTCCGACAAGGTTTCCAGGAGTTTCTCGCGCCACTCGTCGGCCTGCGCCTGCATGTCGGCGGGAATGTCTTCGATCGAGTACTCCTCACCGAGCGGCGTTTCCGCGCTCCAGGTAAGGGCCTTCATGGAGACCAGATCGACGACGCCGATGAAATCGGCCTCGTTACCGATCGGCAACTGCAGTACCAGCGGCACTGCGTTCAGCCGCGAGACGATCATGTCGACGCACATGTAGAAATCGGCGCCGGTGCGGTCGAGCTTGTTCACGAAGCACATACGCGGAACGCCGTAGCGATCGGCTTGGCGCCATACGGTCTCGGACTGCGGCTCGACACCAGCAACGCCGTCGAACACCGCGACTGCGCCGTCGAGGACGCGGAGCGAGCGCTCCACCTCGACGGTGAAGTCCACGTGGCCGGGTGTATCGATGATGTTGATCGTGTACCCATCCCACGTGCACGTGGTGGCGGCGGACGTGATGGTGATGCCGCGCTCTTGCTCCTGCTCCATCCAGTCCATCGTGGCTGCGCCCTCGTGGACCTCGCCGATCTTGTAGTTGATTCCCGTGTAATACAAGATCCGCTCGGTGGTCGTGGTCTTGCCAGCATCGATATGCGCCATGATCCCGATGTTGCGGACCTTGGCGAGGTCGATACCAAGTGCGGTGGACACCATCTGCTCCGTCTTCTTAGGCCTTGTGGGCGGTTACCAGCGGTAGTGCGCGAAGGCCTTGTTGGACTCCGCCATCTTGTGGGTGTCCTCGCGCTTCTTGACGCTGGCGCCGAGGCCGTTGGAAGCGTCGAGGATCTCGTTCATCAAGCGCTCGGTCATGGTCTTCTCACGGCGCTGCCGCGAGAAGCCGATGAGCCAGCGCATGGCCAAGGTGGTGCTGCGCACCGGCTTGACCTCGACGGGCACCTGGTAGGTGGCACCGCCGACGCGACGTGAGCGCACCTCGAGCGTGGGTCGCACGTTGTCGAGAGCGCGCTTGAGAGTCTGAACGGGATCGGTCCCGGTCTTCTCCCGGCAACCTTCGAGGGCACCGTAGACGACAGCTTCGGCCTTGGAGCGCTTGCCGTCGAGCAGGACCTTGTTGATCAACTGCGTAACCACGGGAGATCCGTAGACGGGATCGTTGACGGTGGGGCGCTTGGTGGCCGGTCCCTTGCGAGGCATCAGCCCTTCTCCTTCTTCGCTCCGTAGCGCGATCGCGCCTGCTTGCGGTTCTTCACGCCCTGGGTGTCGAGGGCGCCGCGGATGACCTTGTAACGCACGCCGGGCAGGTCGCGAACGCGACCGCCACGAACCAGCACGATCGAGTGCTCTTGCAGGTTGTGCCCGACACCGGGGATGTAGGCGGTCACCTCGATACCGGAGGTAAGCCGGACGCGGGCCACCTTGCGCAGCGCTGAGTTCGGCTTCTTGGGGGTGGTGGTGTACACGCGGGTACACACGCCACGACGCTGGGGACTGCCCTTGAGGGCAGGTGCCTTGGTCTTGGCGACCTTGTCCTGGCGGCCCTTGCGGACCAGCTGCTGGATGGTGGGCACGAGGCGCCTCTCCTACCTTCTCGATTTCGGTGCTCCGCCTCCTGAGAATCCGACCCACGCGGTCGGGCGTGTCGCCGCCTTCCGGACGCGCGAAAAACGCCTTTTCGTCGTGGTTGGATCCTGGCCGACCGGGACGAGCCCGGCGGACCCGCGCACCTCTTCGAGGGGAAGCCGTGCGCAGCAGGATGTGCCCTGTTCAGGACACGAGGAGGAACACTACCCGGTGACCTTCGACAGCGTCAAAACGGGGTCTCCCTACCCGTTGCGGCGTCGGCGAACAGGACTAGGAGAGGGCGCCGCCCACGGCCGCGAGGATGACCACGATCAGCCCGATCGCCAGCAAGCCTGCGTACAAGCCGATGTTGATCCACGACACGATCTTCGCCGCGGTCACTAAACCGCCGCCGGTCACCCAGCCGTTGCTGACGGCAATCTCCTTGTCGGCCTTGTTGGCGAAGACCAGGGCGATGATCGCCGGGATGATCGGGCAAACGACCCAGGCCACGATGGACAGCACCAGCGCGATGATCGCCGAATTAGAGGTCTGCGGCACCGGCGTGTACGCGGGAGGGGGCACGGGGGCTTGCGGCACTGCAGGCGGCAGCGCCCCTCCCGGGGCCGCGTCCACTTGCTCGGGCCCGGTGGAAGGCCCGGTGGAAGGCCACTGCGGGGTCGTCTGCGGGGTGTTCTGCGAGGAGTCCGGTTGGCTCGACTCGCCAGCGGGTTGGTCGCCTGGTTGGGTCATGACCTCAGCCTGCCACACCCATCGCCGGGGTGGTGTCGAAGGGCTGTCTTTTCGTCGTCAAGATGGGCCCATGACCACCGGGCCCGCGGCTGTGCTGTTCGACATGGATGGGACCTTGGTGGAATCCCACGACAATGTCGAACGCGCGTGGACCACCTGGGCGCAGCGCCGGGGGATCGATGCGGCTGCCCTGCTGGAAAACGCCCACGGGCTTCCCGCGGAAATAACCGTCGCCCGCTGGCTACCCGATGCCGGTGACCACGAGATCGCGGCTGCGGCTGCCGAGCAACTCGCGCTGCAATACGACGACGTCACCGGGATCACGCCGGCAGTCGGGGCACTGGAACTCCTGGAGTTCCTTACCGATAGCGAGTTCCCTTGGGCGGTGCACACCAGCGCGGACGATCGACTGGCACGGGCTCGACTCGGGGCTGCCGGCATCGATCCCCCGGTGCTCGTCACGAGGGATCAACTCACGCAAGGCAAACCGGCGCCCGACGGCTACCTGCTCGCAGCCGAACTGCTAGGGATCGAACCGAGCCGGTGCGTAGTGGTCGAGGACACCGAGGTCGGTATCGAAAGCGGCAGGGCGGCCGGAATGCAGACCATCGGAGTGCGCGGTGTGATCGGCGATCTCCCGCTTGGTTCGCTTTCCGAACTTCACTTGTGGCTGGTAGTGACGACCGCGCCAACCGACAGTGATGCCGCGGGGTTTCCCTTCCCTTTTCCCATCACCTAGAAACCAAGTGCCAAGAAATGCAGTAGGGGAGCCCATCGGGCTCCCCTACTGCGTCGAATCATCAGCGGCCTAGTAACCGCGGTAGTCGAACTCCTCGAGCGGCACAGCTGCACCGGAACCGACACCGAAGGCGGCATAGTCCATTTCGTCGTAGCCGGTGAAGGATGCGTACATCGCGGCCTTCGCCTCCTCGGTCGGCTCGACCCGGATGTTGCGGTACTGCGGCATGCCGGTACCGGCCGGGATGAGCTTGCCCAGGATCACGTTCTCCTTCAGGCCGAGCAGCGGATCGGACTTCGCGTGGATCGCCGCGTCGGTGAGCACCCGGGTGGTCTCCTGGAAGGAAGCCGCCGAAAGCCACGACTCGGTGGCCAGGCTCGCTTTGGTGATGCCCATCAATTCCGGGCGACCCGAAGCCGGCTGGCCGCCTTCGGCGACGACCCGACGGTTCTGCGCCTCGAACATGCCGCGCTCGACGAGTTCACCGGCCAGGAACGGGGCATCGCCGGAATCGATGATGGTGATGCGCTTGAGCATCTGGCGCACGATCACCTCGATGTGCTTGTCGTGGATCGACACACCCTGCGAGCGGTACACCTCCTGCACCTGATCGACGAGGTGCCACTGCACCTGGCGGGGGCCGAGGATTCGTAGCACCTGCTTGGGATCGACCGCGCCGACCATCAGCTGGGTACCGACCTCCACCTGGGCGCCGTCTTCGACCAGCATGCGCGCGCGCTTGCTGACCTGGTGGGCGATCTCCTCGCTGCCGTCGTCGGGCACCACGATGATCTTGCGGGTCTTCTCGGTGTCCTCGACGCGGATGCGGCCGGTGACTTCGGCGATCGGGGCGACACCCTTCGGGGTGCGGGCCTCGAACAACTCCACCACACGCGGGAGACCATGCGTGATGTCTTCACCAGCCACACCACCGGTGTGGAAGGTGCGCATCGTGAGCTGGGTACCAGGCTCGCCAATCGACTGTGCGGCGATGATGCCGACGGCCTCGCCGACATCCACCAACTTGCCGGTGGCCATCGAGCGTCCGTAGCACATCGCGCAGGTTCCGACCGGGCTCTCGCAGTTCAGCACGGTGCGAACGCGGATCTTCTCCGCACCCGCCGCGACGAGGGCTT
>CBFIHB010000020.1:0-20983 GCA_965662415.1 Actinomycetes bacterium
TGCTTTCGTCGAAGCATCGGGAACGAAGGCAGCAACCTGGGGAGTGCACGACGAAGACGCAGCAGTGGAGTTACTGAGGCAACTAGCCGCTGGACGCGTGCGCTTGACACGCAACAAGCGTGCTTTGCTGATCGAGGTGGATGGCATTTCCCTTATCGGCGGTAGCGCGCACGGCGCTCAGTCCGCGCAGCAGGGCATCGACTGGGGGCAGGCCGCTCGCGCTGCAGGTTTCTTAGCCACCCCACGGGGCTATCGATGGCCAAGTGATGCCTGAAGGCGACACCGTCTACCTCGCTGCGAAACGCCTGGACACGGCCCTTAGTTCGGCAACGATCGAATCCAGCGAGTTTCGATTGCCATCGTTGGCCACGGTGGATTTGTCAGGTCGCACGGTGCGTGAGGTGCGGCCCTACGGCAAGCATCTGCTGTTCCGGTTGGACGACGATCGCACTCTCCATACGCACTTTCGCATGGATGGCACCTGGCACCTCTACCAGCCCGACGAACGCTGGCGCGGCGGCCCGATGCATCAGGTGCGCATCGTGCTGCGCACCGCGAAGGCCGTGGCGGTTGGCTATCGGTTGCATGATGTGGCGCTCGTGCCAACTGGGCGCGAAGTCGATCTGATCGGCCACCTCGGGCCGGACATCCTCGATGATCACTGGGATATCGACGAAGTCAGTGACCGCTTGACTCGGCGCGAACACGCCACGATGGCAAGTGCGTTGGTCGACCAGCGGATCGTGGCCGGCATCGGCAACATCTATCGGTGCGAATCGTTGTTCCTTGCAGGGGTCGACCCATGGCGCGCTGTTGCCGATGTCGATGCGGACGCGCGCCGGGCCTGCCTGGAAGCGGCCCGCCGGCTGATGATGGGCAACCGGGATCGAGCCTCGCAATCGACTACCGGCGATGAGCGCCGTGCGCATTTCGTCTACGGGCGTTCTGGTCGGAGCTGCTACCGATGCGGTAGCCGAATCTCAGCGAAGCGGACGCCGCCGGTGAATGACGATTCGGGCGCCGCGAACGAACAGATCGTGACCTGGTGTCCGACCTGCCAGCCGACGGCTGCCGGGCCGAACGAGGTCTAGGACAGCGCGCGGGTGACCGAATAGCCGGCTGGGGTGACCATGGCCGGCAACCGGGTGGTGGGCGCGGTGTGCTGCAACTCCGCTTGGGCCATTTGCGTGCTTACCGCAGCCAACAACTCCGATAGCGAGATGTCCAGGGCATCGCAGATAGCCGCCAGAAGTTCCGAGGACGCCTCCTTATGCCCGCGTTCGACCTCGGACAGGTAGCCCAAGGACACCGCGGCGGCACCGGAGACCTCACGAAGCGTCCGGCCCTGGTCCTGACGGCGGCGACGCAGTTGTTCGCCGATTACTTCTCGCATAACGATCATCGCTGGGGCCTCCCTTCGACTCCACCATAACCGCAGGGGCGTTTGGCGCACCTGCTGCCCGGTCTTCCGGGCTCTTCCCTGTGGATAACGCCGCGCGGCCCCTGCTTATTCCCGACGCCGTATCACGAGGTGAGAAGCCGATAGGCCAGGGATATTGCAGCCCCGGCGACCTGCTCGCGGATCTCCTGGCGGTCCCCGCTTGCCTGGACCCGCTCGGTCGCGGTCGGTTGCCCGGGCAGGGACACGGCTACCCACGCCGATCCGGGCGCGGCGCCATCGTGCGGGTCCGGTCCGGCCGCACCGGTCGTGCCGATGCCCACCTCGGCGGACAGAATGCGGGCGGCTCCCTCGGCCAAGGCAGCGGCGACCGGTGCGGTTACCAGGCCCCCGGCGAGGACCTCGGCGGGAACTTTCAGGACCTGCTCCTTGACACCGGGCTGGTAAGCGACCACTGCGCCGCGCAGAACCGCCGAGCACCCGGGGATGGATGCGAGGTCCGCGCACACCAGTCCGCCGGTCAATGATTCACCGCACGCAACAGACCACGAGCGCTCGATGAGCGCGGCGATCACGTTCGCCGAGTCCGTCACCGCACGCCCCGGGCCTGACTAAGTTCCCTTGCCCTGCGCAGGTAGTCGACGCCAGTGATGACGGTAACGATGACGGCCGCGATCATCACCGCTTGGGCGATGTCGACCCACCAACCCGGTCCCACGGCGAGATACATCGCGATCGCCACGATCTGGAGGACTGTTTTCACCTTGCCCCCGCGGGACGCGGGAATTACCCCGTGTCGCAGTACAACGAGGCGAACTACCGTCACAACGACCTCGCGAACGATGATGACGAGCGTTATCCACCACGGCAGATCACCGAGCCAGGACAAACCGATGAGTGCGACCCCGATCAGGGCCTTGTCGGCTATCGGATCGGCGAACGCACCGAATTCGGACTCCGTTCCCGTGCGACGAGCCAGCGCCCCATCGACGAGGTCGGTAAGTGCCGCAAGCACGAAGACCACGGCCGCTATGTCTCGGCTCGTCGGATCGTCCCGCCACAGGAGTACCGCTACGACTGGCACGCACAGCAGTCGCGCAGCCGTCAGCGCATTCGGCCAGGTCATGAGCGCCGAGCGTGCGCTCATCACGCAGTCGCGTCCACGACGAGGTCGACGCCCTCGGTGTCGACTACGGTTCCACGGACCCATGCGCCGACAGCAGGCGTCTGCTCGTCGGCTCGCAGGGTGATCAGACATGCACCGTCGTCGGGTCCTTGATGCGCGGCCCGTCCAGTTGCAGTGCCGTCGTCGATCGACTCCAGGAGGATGTCGACGCTCTCCCCAATGCGTTCGAGCGCCCGCTGAGCCATCAACTCCTCGACCAAATCGGTGATGCGTGCGCGACGCTGCTCGATGATTTCGTCGCTGAGCTTTCCGGGGAGTTGGGCCGCCTTGGTCCCTTCTTCATCGGAGTAGCCGAAGACACCCACCGCATCGAGCCGTGCCGCCTCCAAGAAGGCAGCCAACTCGTCGACGTCTTCATCGGTCTCGCCGGGGAAGCCAACGATCACATTGCTACGCAGACCTGCCTGCGGTGACAGCGTGCGGATCGCCTCGATCAACTCCAAGAAGTCCTCGGTTCCACCGAAACGGCGCATAGCCCGCAAGACCGCGGGTGAGGCATGCTGGAAGGACAGATCGAAATAGTCGGCCACTGCTGGCGTCCCGACGATCGCGGCGATCAAACCCGGGCGCATTTCCGCCGGCTGCAGGTAGGACAGTCGGATTCGATCCACCCCGGTGCCCAGACTGAGTTCGGGCAGGATCGACTCGAGCAGCCGCATATCGCCGAGGTCCTTGCCGTAGGACGTGGTGTTCTCCGAAACCAAGATCACCTCGCGTACACCCTGACTGACCATGTCGCCGATCTCCGCAGTGATCTCCGGGGGCGTTCGCGATACGAAGGCACCGCGAAAGGCCGGGATGGCGCAGAAGGTGCAGCGTCGATCACAACCGGTTGCGAGCTTGACCGAAGCGACCGGTCCCGATCCCAGTCGGATACGCGGCACCGGCGGTGTCCACCCATGGAGGTCACGCTTACTTGCATCGCGGACCGCTTGTCGGTCGACCGGGGTGATCGGCAACAGAGTGCGACGATCGACTGGATCGTGCGTTGCCAGCTGCTCACCTTCGACGACTCTCGACAGTTGCTGCGCGATCTGGTCATAGGAGTCGAACCCGAGCACAGCGTCGGCTTCGGGGAGTTCCCCCGCCAGCAGTGAGCCGTAGCGTTCGGCTAGGCAGCCAACCGCCACGATGGACTGAGCGTTGCCGTGCTCGTCTGCCTCTTGCCTGGCGGCAAGGACCGTGTCGATCGATTCCTTCTTTGCAGCGTCGATGAATCCGCAGGTGTTGACCAACACTACATCCGCTTGGAGTGTGTCCTCGACCAGGGTCCAACCATCCTGGGCCAGGCGGCCGGCGAGTTCCTCGGAGTCGACTTCGTTGCGTGCGCACCCGAGCGTCACGATGGCCACGCGGCGATCGTGGGGTTCTTCGGGCACCGGTTAAGCCTACGGAGTGCCGAGCGCGGTTAGTCGGGCAGTTACCGCGAACGACTCCGGTACGTCTCGATGACATCCTCGGGGTCCTCACCGACAGCGGCCGCGATCATCCGAAGGTGCCCGATCACGTAGGCGTCCCCACCGGATAACCCGAAGTCCTCGGTTTCTATCGCCTCGATGATGATCGGCCGCAGATTCGTGACCGCCGCAACATCGTCCACACTCATCCCGCGAAGGCGACGCGCATCGGCCAGGCGTTGTCCGATCACGTGCGGTCTCCACCTCCCGCCGTATCGCCGGGCGGCACTCGACGGGCCGCTAGACGTTGCGAGTGAATGGTCCCAGGCCATCGGACAGATCACAAGACCTGAATGAAGTGCGTGCTCCGCAGGCTCTAGCCCACCGGCCCGGCTGCGGTAGTAGACACGTTGTCGGTCAGCCGCGGATGCTGGCGAGCACGGCGGGTAGATCATCGGGCTTGACCAAGACTTCGCGTGCCTTCGAACCCTCGCTCGGCCCGACCACACCTCGGCTTTCCATCAAGTCCATCAGGCGGCCGGCCTTGGCGAAGCCGACGCGCAGCTTGCGCTGCAGCATCGAGGTGGAGCCGAACTGGGTGCTCACCACCAACTCAACGGCCTGCAACAGCACATCGAGATCATCGCCGATGTCCTCGTCGATCTCCTTCTTCGCAGTGGCCGGGCTGGTCACCTCCGGGAGGTAGCGAGCATCCACCTGCTCCTTGCAGTGACCGACGATCGACCGGATCTCCTTTTCGGCAACGAAGGCGCCCTGGATGCGCACCGACTTGTTCGCGCCCATCGGCAAGAAGAGTCCATCGCCCTGACCCACCAGCTTCTCCGCGCCGGGTTGATCGAGGATGACGCGACTATCGGCCAATGACGACGTAGCGAAGGCCAAGCGGGAAGGCACGTTCGCTTTGATCAAGCCGGTGACGACGTCCACACTGGGACGCTGCGTCGCCAGCACCAAGTGAATGCCTGCGGCTCGTGCCAATTGGGTTATGCGCACGATGGCGTCTTCGACATCACGCGGCGCCACCATCATGAGGTCGGCGAGCTCATCGACGATGACCAGCAGATACGGATACGGGCGTAGTACCCGCTGGCTTCCAAGCGGTGGGCTGACCTTTCCGGCACGCACAGCGGCGTTGAAGTCGTCCACGTGTCGGAACCCGAAGTGAGCGAGATCGTCGTAACGCCGATCCATCTCGGCTACCACCCACTGCAGGGCATCCGCGGCTTTCTTGGGGTTGGTGATGATGGGGGTGATCAAATGCGGGACACCTTCGTACACCGTCAATTCCACGCGTTTGGGGTCCACCAGGATCATGCGCACCTCATCGGGCGTGGCACGCATCAAGATGGAGGTGATCAGCGAGTTGATGCAGCTCGACTTGCCAGCCCCCGTCGCACCGGCAACCAAGATGTGCGGCATCTTGGCCAGGTTGGCCACCACGAATTCGCCTTCGACGTCCTTCCCGAGCGCCACGACCATCGGGTGCTGATCGGCGGCCGCCGGTGAGCTGCGTAGTACGTCGCCCACGGCTACGAGTTCGCGGTCTGTGTTCGGGATCTCGATACCGATCGCCTTCTTGCCCGGAATCGGCGAGAGGATCCGAACGTCGGCACTGGCAACCGCGTACGCGATGTTCTTGCCTAGCGCCGTCACGCGCTCGACCTTCACGCTGGGACCTAGCTCGATCTCATAGCGCGTCACGGTCGGGCCACGAAGGAAGCCCGATACCTCTGCGTCGATTCCGAACTGATCGAGGACATCGCGCAGGGCCTTTACCACCTGATCATTCGCTGCGGTGGCCTTCTTATGGCCGCCGCCGGCCTTGAGCAGTTCAGCCTTGGGCAGTCGGTAACGCCCGGTAGTGACCACCGGCTGCTGCGTCGGTGAGCCGTCGGGTACCGGATCGATGGAGGGTTCAGCCGCTCCGGTAGCCGCACTTCCGGCGCCGATCGGCACGACCGGAGCCAGCGCCGCGGTGTCCGCATCGGCGTCCCCCGTCCGAGAGTCACCGATGGGTGTCAACGCCGTGGTGTCGGCGTCTGGATCGTCGAACGCACCGATCGCCGCGATCACGTCCGTGTCGGCGTGCGCATCGGCGCCGGTCGGTATGAGCAACCCTGCAGCTGGTCGTTCGTCATCGAAGGCCAGGGGTGTCGCGAAAGGCTCATCGCCGACCAGTTCCGCGTCACCGAGATCGGGGGCATGGGGGGCGTCGCGCAGCACCTCCGCATCGCGCAGATCCACAGGATCGTCATCCATGAGGTCCTGACCGTGCCCGGGTAGTGCGAGCGGTTCGTCATCGGCTGCGACATCGGCATCCGGGTCGAATTCCGCAGCGTCATCTTGTGCTGCATCGAGTTCTTTGGGGTCGGGAGGTACCAGTAGCGACGCCGCGCCGCGCAGCGATTGCCACCACGCGACTACGTATCCGCGCAGCGCCTGGACCGAGGTCCCGGTCACGACCAAAACACCGAAGACGAGCACGAGCGCGAGCACGATTCCCGTGACGATCGGTCCCACCGCGGCAACGATCGGGGCTGTGGCGATCCACCCGATCACCCCGCCGCCGGAGTTCATCGCCGCCGCACCATCGGACGGAGTTGCCGAATCCTGCGTGAGGTGCCAGATCCCTACGATGCCAACGATCACCGCGCTGGTTCCGATCACCAACCGGCCGGTCGTGGCGTTTTGATCGGGGTGCCGCAAGTACCGCCATGACAACGCCAGTAAACACAACGGCGCGATCCAAGCAAGAGCACCGAAAACCGCGGTAGCGATCCAGCCAGACCAAGCGATGAACCAGCCATCGACCTGGAACCACGTTGCCGCAGCCACGATCACCGCGGCAGCGATCAGGCCAAGTCCCAGGCCGTCGCGCCGATGCTCGGGATCCAAATCGCGCGCACCTCTGCCGATGCCACGAGCCACGGTGCCCACCAAGAGGGCTACCGCCGACCACAGTGCCGCAAGTCCGCGCCCGATGGCACCGAAGGCTCGGGCGATCAGACCCGGCTGCCGGGACCCGCGCCCCTTCGATCGGGAACTACCCGGTCGCTTCGTCGCTCGCTTGGCCGGCTTACGCGTGGGTGCCCGTCGAGCACCGGAGCCGCGTGAGGAGGTTCGCGAGGAGCCGCGCGAGGACGAACGGGTGGTAGAACGGGAGGAGCCGCTTGCCGAGCGCGCACGGGACGTACGTGGGGAAGCGGACGTACGAGACGCCATGGGAGCGAGATTAGCGGGAAATCCCACTAACCACGGTAGTCACACGCGCAACACGCTCGTCGTAGCTGGATTCGGCGGAATTCGACCTGATGAAGGCTCGGCGCCCGTTACTGCCCAACCTTCCGGATCGGCACCCGCTCGTCCAAGGAGCCATCCGAACCCAGATCAATCCACACGCGCGGTCTGCCGGAATCACCGCGCCAGCCTGAGTAGCGAACCAGGATCCTGGCGCCGGCCGGAACCGACACATCAGAGACTTGGAAAGTGGCCTGCCCCTTGGAGGAAGAACTGCGGAGGTTAAGGCGCACGGTTGAGTTCGCGAAGGAACCAGTTTCCAAAGTCACCTCCTTGACTCCCCTGTTGACCTCCAATTCGATTTCGGGGCCGTTCGTGCGTTCCACGCGGGCAGCGGTAAACCGGAACGAAGCATCGGGCTCCTCAACCGTTTGACGGACGCGAACCCGCTGCGGCGCGCTGAGTCGAACGCGAACCCGCGGCGTCTTGGCGCCAATCTCGATGATTCCGCTTACCGTCTCGCGAAGATCCCGGATCCGGATGCTCTTGACATCCTTCGGCCGATAAGCACTTATCGAGAACTCCTCGGGTGTCGTGACACCTGCTCCGGACAGCGCGACCGTGAAATCGACTCCAACAGCCACTTTCAACGTCGGTCCGCTCACCCACTCGTAACTCGACTGCACCGGTGGCACGACCTCGACCAGGGAAGGATCCAGCTCACGTCCATCGACATCGAGAAGGCGAATGGATTCGAAGACCTTCACGTTCTCGCGACGTACCGGACTGAAGGCGACAACGGTTCGATCCTCGACTTCTTGGCAAAAGGGACACGGCTGTACCGCAAAATTCCCTTCAACTGGACTCAAGAACATCCGGGTGCTTCCGGAGGGTTCTTGCGAATCCCAGAGCATCGGGACCTGCGCCGGAATCGGGGAACCTTGGTACCGCCACTGACCCGTTCGAGAATCGACCTTGACCGCCCGGTCCTTGCCCGGGAAGTTCGGGTCATAGACACCGATATCGATCTCGCCGCCCTCTCCCTCGTACAGGGCGTACGGAACGACCGCATGGCCACCGGGCGGACCAGACAAAATAAGAACAACCGGTAGTTCACCGATTGCGAGCAATGCGGATAGTTTCGCTACGACATCGAGGGCCGATGCGACAGGAATCGTTGAGACCCCGAAGTGGGCCACAACAACCTGGCGCCCGAAGGCCCTTTGCACTTTCCGATCGAGTGGCGTGTCGATCGTGGGTCGTGCTACACCAATACCTGCAGGGTCAATGTAGCCTGAGAATGCGCCGGCCGAAACATTGGCGAAGCCAAAACAGTGTCCAGCTTTTGCCCAGGAATAGGCATCCCTTCGCACCTGCTCGCCCGACTCCGTCAGGGTGCAGTTCGACGAAGGGGATGACGCGGTGCCATCGACACACACGTCATCTCCAAACAGAATTCTTAGATCCCTGGGAACGAGCCGACTGCGCTGGGGGGTTTCTCTCGGGGTCGTAAAGGGCCGCGGCTGCCCGAAGAATTTCTGATTGAGCAGCAGACTGTCCCCGTAGTTCATAAATCCGAATGCATCATCTGCTGCCCGGAACCCAGAGTCCGAAAAGATTTGACCATCCGGCATCCAGTCCGGATCATCACCGACGACCGCGTCATAAAACTCGCGTTCGGACGATGAAAGGTCCTTGGGAAGATCATGCTCGGCTGAAGCGAAGGAAGCGATCGCGGCGTCAGCGGCAGTCGGGTACCCAACTGCACCAAAAGCCAAGATTCCCACGCCCATCAAGACGCGAAGATCAGACACGTTTGCAGGGTAAGCACGCCGACCTCGCAGGCGCATCGCCGAATCGGTCAATGACCGTCCAGCTCCACTGACACCTTCAGGACTTATCTACGGCCATCGCCATAATCGATCGGTCAGTGGTTATGTGGTTCCTGGATTACGCCTCGACGACTACGGGAACGATCATCGGTCGCCGACGGTGGGTTGCGTTCACCCAGCGGCCCACCACGCGGCGCATCCGCTGCTGCAAATCGTGGATGTCCTCGGTGCCATCGGCCAGCGCTTGCTCCAGCGCCTCCCGGACCCGGCTGGCAACCTCGTCGAATCCCTCGGCGAGCACCTCTTCACCGAATCCCCGCTCGTGGATCTCCGGTCCGGCCACCACCGTCCCGGCCACGGTGTCCACGACCGCGAAGATCGAGATGAAGCCCTCCTCGCCGAGCACCCGTCGGTCCTTCAGGGACGCTTCGGTGAGATCTCCGATGCTCGAGCCGTCCACGTAGACGAAGCCGACCGGGGTGTAGCCGCTGACCGCCGCGCGTTCATCGTCAAGGTCGACCGAAACACCATCGTCGATAAGCAGGATTCGTTTGTCGGGGATGCCCACGCTCTCGGCCACCCGGGCATTGGCCAGCAAGTGCCGCCACTCACCGTGCACGGGCAATACGTATCGGGGTTTGGTGATGTTGTACACGAAGCGCAACTCACCTGCTGAGGCATGACCTGACACGTGGACCAGTGCGTTGCCCTTGTGGATCACGCTCGCACCGAGTCGGGTCAGACCGTTGATCACCCTGTTGACCGCTGTCTCATTTCCCGGGATCAACGACGACGCCAGCACAACGGTGTCCGATGGACCAACCGAGATCGCGTGGTCGCGGTTGGCGATCCGGGATAGCACCGCCATGGGCTCTCCTTGCGAACCGGTGCAGATGAGCACGGCGCGATCATCGGGCAGATCCGCTAGCTCGTCGGAGGAAACGAGGGTGCCTTCGGGGATCGTGAGGTATCCCAAGTCGCGGGCGATCGACATGTTGCGCACCATCGAACGACCGACAAAAGCAATCTTGCGCTTGTGTGACACCGCCATGTCGATGATCTGCTGGATCCGATGGACGTGCGAGGCGAAGGACGCCACGATCACTCGGCCCCGCGCCTTGGCGAACACCGAATCGAGCACGGGCATGATGTCCGTCTCGCTCGGGATGAAGCCGGGAACCTCGGCATTCGTGCTGTCCACCATCAATCTGTCGATGCCTTCATCACCTAGGCGGGCAAAGGAGTTCAAGTCCGTCACTCGACCATCGAGCGGCAATTGATCGACCTTGAAATCCCCGGTATGCAACACCCGGCCCGCCTTGGTGGTGATCGCCACCGCCATGGCATCGGGAATCGAGTGGTTGACCGCGAGGAACTCCAGGCCGAAGGGGCCCACGTTCACCTGTTCCCGATCGACCACCTGCCGCAGTTCGGATTTGATTCGATGCTCGGTCAGCTTGGCCTGCAAGAAGGCCAACGTGAGCTTGGATCCGTAAACGGGAATATCCGGGCGCATCCGCAGCAGGTACGGAACTGCACCGATGTGGTCCTCATGCCCGTGGGTCAAGACGATCGCCGAGATTTCATCGAGGCGATCGGCGATGGGTGAGAAGTCCGGCAGGATCAGGTCGACGCCCGGCTGCGATTCCTCGGGGAATAGCACGCCGCAGTCCACGATCAACAACTCGCCGTCGAACTCGAACACGGCCATATTGCGGCCGATCTCGCCCAAGCCGCCGATCGGAAGGATGCGCAGTGCGCCGGGAGCGAGCGGACCTGGCGCTGGAATGTTCTCGTGGTGCACTAGGAAGCGCCGCCGAAGCCGCGTACCCCGCCGGCGGCGAGGTCGATTCGCAATTGGGCCTCTTGCTCGGGTGTTGCATCCACCAACGGCAAGCGCAGTGGCCCAGCGGGCAGCCCCTGCATTCGCAGTGCCGCCTTCGTAAGGATCACGCCTTGCGTTCGGAACATCCCGGTGTAGACCGGCAAGAGTTCGGCATTGATGGACCGGGCCGTCACGACGTCTCCAGCGGTCAGCGCCTGCGCCATGGCCTTGAGTCGATCCCCCACCACATGGCCGACCACCGAGATCATCCCCGAGGCACCGAGAACCAGCATCGGAAGATTCAAGATGTCATCACCGCAGTACCAACCGATATCGGTGCGTGCCATCGCCCATTGCGTGGCATCGAGGTCGCCTTTCGCGTCTTTGTTGGCCACGATCCGCGGATGCTCGGCGATCCGCACGAGGGTGTCGGTCTCGATCGCCACGCCCGTGCGCTTGGGGATGTCGTAGGTAAGTAGCGGAAGGTCGGTGGCGTCGGCGATCGCGTGGAAATGCGCGACCAGACCTTCTTGCGGGGGGCGGTTGTAGTACGGGGCCACAGCCATCAATCCATGCGCGCCGGCGCCAGCCGCGGCCTTGGCACTGGAGATGGAGTGGGCGGTGTCGTTGGTGCCCACGCCCGCCACGACCCATGCGCGATCGCCCACAGCCTCGACAACGGCGGCCACGAGTTCACGATCCTCGGTATCGGTCTTGGTAGCCGACTCCCCCGTGGTTCCGTTCACCACGAGACCGTCATGTCCGAGATCATCGACCAGGTAGGTGGCCAGCATCTGGGCACCAGCAAGGTCTTGAGCACCGTCGGCATCGAACGGGGTGATCATCGCGGTCAGCATCACACCGAACGGAGCAGCGCGCGTGGGCGTATCGCCGGACATGACGATCAGGCTAGCGCGATCACGGGGCCACGCGCCCAGCCGCTACGAAAGCCTCGTGGGTGATCGGCATCAAAGCAGCCAAGTGCTGTTCGTAGGCCTCGGCCACCATCTCGATCTCTCGCTGAGGGTAGGACGGATAGGTGGCGTCGTCACTCTTACGGCGCAGTGACAGGAAGTTCATCAATGCCCGCGCGTTCATCGTGACGTAGGCACTGGAGTAGATAGTTACGGGCAAGACCATGCGGGCCACCTCGCGGGCGATCCCGGCCTCGAGCATCCTTTGGTATTCCCGATAGGCCACGGTGCACGATTCCCGCACTGCCGCGTCGATCACCTGGTATTGCTCCGCGGATCCAGGATGGAATTCGTACGCCCCCGGCTTGCCTTCTTGGACGACGGCTCTGGAGGTGTCCGGCACGTAGAAGATCGGCCGCAATTCCCGATAGCGACCCGATTCCTCGTTATAACTCGCGATGCGATGGCGCATGTGTTCACGCCAGACGAAGATCGGGGCTTGCACGAAGAAGGTCATCGAGTTGTGCTCGAACGGGCTGCCGTGCCGCTCGCGCATCAGGTAGCGAATGAGACCCCGAGACCGATCGGCATCGGCATCGATGTCCTCGACACTGGCCTCTCCGACGGTGGAGACCCGAGCAGCGAAGACAACATCGGCGTCCTGGGCGCTTGCGCGCACGAGTTCGACGGTGACATCGCTGCGAAACTCGACCTCACTCACGCTTGCGTTCGCGC
Organism: Actinomycetes bacterium; assembly: GCA_965662415.1. GTDB lineage: Bacteria > Actinomycetota > Actinomycetes > S36-B12 > S36-B12 > S36-B12. The sequence goes on from CBFIHB010000020.1 coordinate 12,547, forward strand.
TCATCTGTTCGCCGTCACTGTCGATTCGCACCCCGGAACCCTACCCGCGCGGCAGTCACCGAGGTTCGCGACACAATGGAACGGTGACCAATCACAGCGCCCCAGGTTTCGTCCGGGATGCCACGGCTGCCGATGCCGCGGCAATCGCGTCGATCCAAACGGCGTGCTGGCACCTGGCCTATGGCGAGACGTGGCCAGCGGAGGTCTTCGATTCGCTCAGCGCCCAGGACCTGGAGATGCAGTGGGCGCGCGCGGTGATCGCCCCTCCCGGGCCGGGCTATCGGCTCCTGGTTGCCACCGCGGGCGACCAGGTGGTCGGCTTCGTAGCGCTGGCACCCGGTGCCGATCCTGACTCCCAGGCGGGCGAGGCCGAGATCGTCGCCTGGGAGGTACACCCCGAGCACCAGCACAGTGGGCACGGGGGACGCTTGCTCAACGCGGCAGCCGATCATGCCCGTGGCATCGGCGCGCACACGTTAGTCATCTGGCTGACACACGATGACGAAGCACGACGATCCCTACTGGCCAGCGCGGGATTCGCCCCCGACGGAGCGCATCGTGAGGTGGCGTTGGCCGATGGTTGGGCGAACTCGTCGGTAACCATGCGCCAGGTGCGTGTGCTCGCGGCGCTCTAGGCCCGGATTGCTCGGTCCAGAAAAAACCGGCGACTCCCCCGCGGCCGCCGGTGCCCCCATGCTTTCCTCTTGCGGGTAGCGGCGAAAGCCTCCGGCGTCCCCAATCGGGGGGACATCCACGTTCGGCCTTAGTCGGGGATGAGCCCGTCGGTGCGGGCTGCCGCGTACAACTCGGTCCTGGTCCGGGCCGTGCGTCCTACCGCGCCGTACTTCGAGCGCACCCGGTCCAGGTACTCCTTGGCGGTGTGGGGCGAGATCCCCATTTTGCGCCCGACCGCGTTGATCGACAGGCCCGATGCATACAGACGCAGTGCGTCCAACTCACGAGGGCTCAGTTCGGGCGTTTCGACGGCGGCGGCGAGGATCGAAGCCAGGTCCACCGAGAGGTACAACTCCTGCGCGGCCACCGTGTGGACCGCCTCCTTCAGGATGTCGAAGGACACCCGCTTGGGAACGAAACCCAAGGCCCCGGCGGATAGCCCGCGGCGGATAGCCCGAGCGTCTTCGAAGGCGCTGATCAACAACACGCCCGCTCCGGCAGAGATCAGTGCACTCACCGAATCCTCGACGGGTCTGCTGCTTGGCCCCAGGTCCACATCGAGCAAAGCCACATCAACTCCGGCAGCCGCGCACTCCTGCGGCCCCAGCCCGCAATAGACGACGTCGACTTCCTCCGCGCCATGCTGTTCGAGAAGTGAACGCAACCCTTGACGGACGAGTTCGTGATCATCGACGATTCCCACGCGTACTCGCCCCTGGGCACGTTCCTCGCCTGTTCCGATCGCCATCTCAGGCTCCAACTCCCGTTGCGCTCCGCGTACCACGTACCGATCGTTGCGTATAACGGGCAATGTCGCAGGACTCCTCGTACACGACCACGGCCCTGCCACTGTCCGAATCCTCTTCGAGCACTTCGGCCATATCAGGAACCCGCGTGAGATCTCGGATATCCACACTCACCACCAACCGGAAGACGCACACGTTGCCCTGGATGTCCGTGCTTACTCGAGCGGCGGAACCAGGCGCAGCTAATTCCACGAGCGAGACCGCGCACTCCAGCCGCGAAAGGCCCTTGTCTGTAGGGATTTCGTCCGTAGCACTGATCGACAGATCCACATCGTGTTCCTGGGCGAGCACGGCCAGTCGAACGAGATCGCGATGGACCCGATTGCGTTCGGGATGCAACTGCAGGACCGAACGGATTAATCGCTCTTGTCGCACGCACGCCTTGCGCACCTGCACATCCCGGGGATCGAGTCGACCCTCGGCGAGCGCGCGCAACAAATCGACGAGCCCTTGCGTGTCGACATCGGCATAGCGCCTGCGTACCTCCGATAGGCGCTGTTGGCTCACGGCCAGAGCGCTACGTTCAGCGTCCGCGTCGACGCGCAATTGCCGCGTGCGTTGATCCGCACGACGCAGTGACCACCCCAGGATCGCCGCGACCACGATGACGATCGTTCCCGGCCTGGTCAGTTCGACTAGGACATCACCTTGGGCACTCAACCAGGAAAGCAGGGCGACAGGACCCGCCCACCACGGTCCCGCTGCCACGACGATGAAGAGCAGCGCCGACGCCGCCTCCGATGACCAGTCACCTGTCGGAGTCGGGGTGGCGTCGGCAAGTATCTCGATGCGGGTCATCAGTGGCACCCCCACGATGACGACGACGACCACCCACCACGGTGCATAACGCGGAACTGCGCGCGAAGGCGACTGCATCGGGAACATGGCACTCGCTAGCACCACGACCATCACGGCGAACACCGCGACCGCAACGACATTCGCTAGTGGAACGCGGGCGAATTCCCAGGTGGCGCCGATCACGAACAGGCTGAATGCGGTGAACGCCACCAAGAGCGGCGCGCCGATCGCGCGAAGGGGACCGACCACAGTCCCCGGCTGTGCGCTGGCTTCGGGCATCGGTACTTCAAGATCGACGACGGTTCCACCCTCGGGGCCCGACCCGATGCGCACACGCCCACCGGCAGCCTGCACTCCCTCCGTCACTACCGAACGCAGACCGAAGCCGAAGGCGGCATTACCGACACCCACTCCATCGTCGCCAACCTGCACACGCCACAGCGTGCGTCCTGCTTGTTTCGTTACGAAGGCTTCGATCCTCACCGTGTGCGCGTTCGCATGCCGGTACACGTTCATCAAGACCTCGCGCACCGCTGACCCCATCGCGCGATAGGCGTCCGTGACCTCGCTTGTCGGTCCTAGCGGGCCGTCGATTTGCACACGCACGCCTGAATCACGCAGGTCCGTGATGATGTTCGCCAGGTCCGCGCTGAGGTCGCCAGCCCAACGGGCGGCCGCGTCCGAACCTGCGGCGATCGACTCCAGAACATCGGCAGCCTCCGATGCGCGAGTTTGCAATCGATGGGAAGTCGAAGCATCTTCTCCCAGGCCTCCACGCACGATCGCAGTCAACGTATTCAGCACGGTTTCGTGCAATCGCGTCTCGGCCATGGTCAATGACGCATCGGCGAATTCCGTCGTCGCACGCGCACTTTGTTGCCGGGCCAGTTCCGCCCCTGATCGATCCTCGACGCGAGCGGAGGCGAGCAATGCTCGACGACTCGCCGCGCTCGCCAAGCCAAGTGCCAAGGCGTACAGCGGGTACACGAGGTTGATAGTCAACGGATAGGTATCGAAACCCCCGCTGTGCACGATGGTGACGACGATGGTCTCGATGATCACCATTCCTACGACGATCACCACACCACCACGCCCAGAGACGTACAGACCAGCCAAACCCGCAGCCAGGTTGATGACCGAGGCGCCCACGAACCAACCATCGGCACCAATAGCGGATCGGTCCGCGATCAGCACGATGCCGGCGATGAACACCGCGACGATGATCAGTGTCTGCAATACAGAGGTACGGCGGGCGCTGCGCCGCGGCCCGAAGATCGAGGGCCACAGTGCGATCCAGGCGACTCCCGAGACGGACAGCGCGATGACTGGCACGCTGACCGGATCCGCGGCAACCACCGTGCGCAAGCCCGATTCGGCTAGCAACCACAACACCTGCCAGGCGGCACCGAACACCGCGAGTCCGCGCAGGATGGATCCTTCCTTGGAATCGGTCACTCGCGGTCACCACCCAGCAGCGCGCCGGGGTTCATGATGTTGGCAGGATCCAAAGACGCCTTCACAGCGGCCATGGCCTGCATGCCGATCGGTCCGATCTGGTCGCCCAGGAAGCCCGCATGGTCGCGTCCGACACCGTGATGGTGGCTTAATCCTCCACCGCCTGCCACGATGCTCTCGGTAATGCGCGCTTTCGCATCCTGCCAGCGCCCGGCAGCGTCGTGCGGATCCGACCATCCTCCTGCGAGCACCGTGAAGTAGACGGACGCCGCGGTGTCGTAGGTGTGCGAGATATGCGCCATCACGTAGCTGTGCTGACCGATGGCTTCGCGTGCAACAGACGTCAACTCGCGATGCAGCCGTGGCAGCTGCGACCACCGGATCACCGTCTCGAACGTCTCGACCAGGTAGCCGGCGTCCATCAGTTGATCACGCAAGTAGGGACCGTGGAAGCGTCCGCGTTCCCAGGACCGACCGGGCCCGCCGCCTAACCAGACTCCCCCGGCGTCCCCGAGCGTCCCGCGGGCGAAAGCTCGCGCCGCGGCCACGGTCGCGGGGTCGGTCCCCTCCCAACCGAGGATCACCAGGCACCCGGGCCGCGCGCGGCGCACCCGTACGTAGGCATCGAATGCTCGGCCGACGAGACCAGTAGGTGCGGACATCGTGAGCAGTGCATCGGTTTCGCTCGGATCACAGACCCGCAGCACGGTTGGGCGCAGCGCAGATCGGGTCAAGAGTCGCGCGATATCGATTCCCGGATCGAACCCACCCGCAGGGCTCGGCACCAGTGCAGCGGCGTACTCGCGGATCGAGGGCGCCGGTCGCACGCGCACCTCAGCGGATGTGATGATCCCCAAGGTGCCTTCACTGCCTAACACCAACTGACGCAGATCCGGTCCGCGCGAGGCCGCCGGGTAACCGCCGACCCGCCAACTTCCCACCGGGGTTGCCAGTTCGGCGCCGATCAGCATGTCCTCGATCCGTCCGTAACCACCCGAGGACTGGCCCGAGGACCGCGCCGCGATGAAGCCACCTATGGAAGCGCGCTCCCACGATTGCGGGAAGTGCCCGAGGGTGTACCCATCGAGGGCCGCTTCCAACGCGGGGCCGGTCATCCCCGCCTGGACCGTGGCGATCGCCGATTCCGCATCGAAGGCCACCAGCGCATCCATGCGGGTCAGCGAGATCGCGAGGACCGGTGTCTGGTGGGCATCCGTGGACTCCTCTCCGGCCAGCGTGATCCCCCCGGTTACCGAGGTCCCACCTCCCACCGGAACGCAGGCGATGCCTTCGCGCGAGCACGTCTGCACCAGCGTCAACGCCTGCTCGTGGTCGGCCGGGAACGCGACTGCGTCCACAGCCGGCACCCCGCCATTGCCCGCGGCCGTACGCCAGAAGAGCAGGTCGAGGTAGGACATTCCGCGTGAATGGCGTAAGCGGGTTTCATCGTCGAGCCGAATGTCGATCCCAGGAAAAAGTGCCTGCCAGCGGTCGGCTCCCACGCGAGTGGGGCGTGGCGTCCGCGGCCTCGGGGCCGGCGCCGGCGATGCCGGCCCGAGGTGGGCGAGCGCGAAAGCCCGAGTGCGCGGATCGAGGCCGAGCTCGTCCGATCCCCAACGCCCCACGGGCCGCTGCTCGTCCACGTGCGAAGCCTGCCATGCGCGACCCGGCTCGGTTGGATACCGTAAAGAGGCGAGTAAACGCTTACGTCGACCCTGGCAGCCACGGCAGCGCGAAACCTTCGAGGAGCACCACCGTGACCGTGATCTACCCCCGCATCGGGGATCGGGCCGCAGATCTGTCCTGGGCTCGACGCATCCGCGAACTGACGCTGCTGCGCGATACCTCGGAACCGGTGGACGTTGTGGTGGTCGGCGGCGGCATCACCGGCGCCGGCGTGGCATTGGACGCCGCCAGCCGTGGACTATCCACGGTGCTCCTCGAGCGCGACGACCTCGCCTTCGGCACCTCGCGGTGGTCGAGCAAGTTAGTCCACGGCGGTCTTCGCTACCTGGCCACGGGCCATGTGGATGTGGCCTGGGAATCGGCGGTGGAGCGCGGCCATCTGATGACCACCATCGCCCCGCATCTCGTGCGCGCGTTGCCGCAGGTAGTTCCGGTAATGGATGACATGGCGATCGGTTCGGCGCTGCTGACCCGCGCCGGCTTCCTGGCCGGCGATGCTTTGCGTATCGGCGCCCGCACCCCGGGGACCACGCTGCCTCCCGCGCATTTCATCCGCGCCGACAAAGTGCACGCTCTCGCACCGACGGTGGATGTTTCCCGCATGCGCGGCGGCATCATGGCCTGGGATGGCCAGTTGGTCGACGACGCCCGATTGGTGGTAGCGGTCGCGCGCACTGCCGCGTCCTTCGGTGCTCGCATCATCACGCACGCCGAGGCAACGCAGATCTCCGGCACTGGTGTGCGAGTTCGTGATCGCGGAAGTGGAGAGGAGTTCGACCTTGCCGCGCGCCATGTGATCGCAGCGACGGGCGTATGGGCCGGTGAACTCGATGATCGCGTGCACGTGCACCCCTCTCGCGGGACCCACGTGCTCCTAGACGCCAGCCGCCTGGGCAATCCGCGTGCGGCACTGACGATCCCCGTTCCGGAGATGACCGGGCGCTACTGCTTCTTGCTTCCTCGACCCGATGGCACCGTGCTGGCCGGCATCACCGACATCGGAGTGGAGCGCATCGAGGACGTCCCGCAGCCACCGAGTGAGGACGTCACCTGGATTCTCGAACAGGTCAGCCGAGTACTGGAATATCCGTTGGTCGCCAGCGATGTCCTCGGTGCCTTCACCGGTCTGCGCCCGCTGGTCACCCTGGGTGCCACCGACCAAGGCGCCACCTCCGATATCTCGCGCAAGCACCTGGTGTCGCGTGCTCCAGCGGGTCACATCACCATCACCGGGGGCAAACTCACTACCTACCGGCGCATGGCCCAAGACGCCGTCGATGAGATCACCGATACCCCGTGCGCCACCACGTCTATCGCCCTGATCGGAGCAGCACCCGATCTCCCACCCAGGTCCCCCGGATTCTTCGACACCGATCCCCTGGTCATGCGCTACGGCGCCGAAGCCGACCGAGTCCGCGCCCTTGCCTCGAGCCTGCCCGACCCCACCGCGGCCTTGACTCCGGTTGCCCATCACACATCGGTTGCTCGCGTGGATATCGCGCACGCCCTGTTGCATGAGGGGGCACGGGATGCCGACGATGTGGTGGAACGACGCCTGCGGTTGGATGCCGTCGATGAAGACGCTCCCGCCGCTCGGGCTGCCGTCGAGGAAGTCCTCGACGCGCTCACTCGCGCGGGCCAGGTTCCTGCGGGTGCCCGCTGAACGGTGAAGAGTCCCTCAAACCGATAACCGTCAATGCCCTGGGCATCGGCGTGGCCACGGGTGCCTACGGGTTGTCCTTCGGTGCAATCTCGGTGGCCAGCGGGTTGGATGTTTGGCAGACACAGGCCCTCAGCCTGGGAATGTTCACCGGCGCCTCCCAATTCGCCTTAGTCGGAGTGCTCGGCGCGGGTGGCGGCGCGCTCGCGGCGATCCTCACGGCCCTGCTACTCGGTGCCCGAAACTCCCTGTATGCCGTGAGCCTGCGGCCCTACCTTGCTTCGAGTGAGCCGGTGCCCTGGTGGCGACTGCTCGCCCGCGCCCAGATCACCATCGACGAATCCACTGCGATGGCGATCCGCTATCCGGAACGCTCACGCCAAGCTCGACATGCTTTCGTAGCCACCGGACTTGCGATCTTCGTGCTGTGGAACATCGGGACGCTCATCGGCGCACTCGGTGCAGCCGCACTTGACGATCCGCGCACGCTAGGGCTCGATGCGGCTGTGCCAGCCGGGTTCATCGCTCTGCTGTGGCCACGTCTCCGTGATCGCAACATGATCGCCCTCGCGCTGGTCAGTGCGGCAGTTGCCACGATCCTGGTGCCCTTCTTGCAACCGGGACTGCCTGTGCTGTCCGCGGCGCTCGTTGCGGTCATCGCCGAGCGCATTCTCGCCAGGAGCAGTTCATGATCTGGCCGGCTGTGATCATCGGTTCCCTCGGCGCATACCTGCTGAAGTTGTCCGGATACGTGATCCCCGAACGTGTACTGGATAACGATCGACTACGACGCTTGACCGCCCTACTTCCGGTAGCGCTGCTGGCCGCCTTGGTAGCCGTGCAGACCTTCTCAACCGGTACCGAACTCCAGGTCGATGCCCGTATCGCCGGTCTCGCAGCAGCGATCATCGCGCTGGCGTTGCGGGCGCCGTTCCTGGTGGTCGTGCTGATCGCAGCTATTACAGCCGCCGTTCTGCGCGCCCTCGGTCTATCTGCGTGATTCACCCTCGAATAGCGAGGCCGCATGCCGCATTGCGGCTCGTGCCCGCTTGCGATCACGGGCGTCGTCATAGGCCACCGCGAGCCTGAACCAAACCCGCCAATCCTCCGGCGATTCCTCGGCCTGTTGCGCATAGCGCTCGAAGTTGCGATCCGCGTCTTCCTTCGTTGGGCGGCCGGAAGGCGTCAATTCTCCGTGATATTCCGGGAGTCCGCCTTCGGCTGTGAGAATGCGCCCCATCTGACGGCTCCGCCAGCCGAACCACACTTCGCGAAGCACCAACGCCATTCCAAGAACCGGGACGACCACGATGGAAAGCGCGAGCGCGATTTGGACGACATCGCCGGACGTAAGCAG